>CAYVGI010000134.1:0-13932 GCA_964451095.1 uncultured Anaerolineaceae bacterium | reverse complement strand
TGCCGCAGCTGATTTACAGTCAGCCCCCTTTGCCGCTCGGGACACGGACCCTTGTGTTGCGTAGCCAGCGTATAATAGCTGACCCCAGACAGCATATCAAGTGGTTATCCTGCTAGCAAATTGCCAACAGGATTGAGCCATCGGCGGGACTTGAACCCGCAACATCTATATTACAAGTATAGTGCTCTGCCAATTGAGCTACGATGGCATAGGGTTGCTAATAGCTTTGCCCGTTTTTGTACCGCTCACGGCGATATGCACGACCATTACCGGTGTTCTTCGCTTTGTAGGTTTCAGTCAGTGCGTGACAGTTGGGGCAAATCAACTGTAGATTCGCAAATGTGTTGTTCTTTGCGTCTCCATCAATGTGATGCATCTCTAGCGGAATAGGCTGATCAAGCCATTCAGTTAGCTTGCACACCTCACACTGATGCCCACGCTGTCGAAGTAACCATCTTTTCAGAGACAGTGCTGTAATTTCTGGCGTAGGCTCGCCATCCACAAGCTTCTGAAGAAATTGATAGTCAGCTTGGCATTCAATTGAGCAATATGTCCGTTGCTGTGCCCTAAGACTCCTGCCACAAGCCAAGCACTCTCCGTTGCTATCACGCCTGTAGTTGAAAAAATCATCAACCGTCTGCCCATTAGCTCTGCGTGTTTTCAACTCGTACTTCGCAAGGCAGTAACGAACCGTTGTCTGACCAACATTCAACTCTTCAGCGATCTGCCGCTGAGAAAGACCTTTGTCTACCAGTTCTTTCAGCTTTTCGTAGTCCACACCTGCCCCCAACTAGAACATCTGAGTGCAAGTATAGCACGTTGTGCCACAAATATGCTATCCGGTTGTTAAGGTGCCATAACGATTCGAATTCTAGCAGGTTTCGGGCGTGTTTCAACCGAGATTTTTCAATATTGCGCCCGCTGTGCTCTTTCCGTAGAGTTAGCGCCCGTTGACCGAACCGTGAGTCCGCATGTCCAACAAGACGACACTACGCTGGATGACTGCCGTGCTGCTGCTGGTCACATGGCTGGTCGCCCGCAGCATCAATGCAGACCCCATCTGGTACGATGAGCACCGCTCTTTTTACTACGCTGGCTGGGATGCCCCCGGCACAATTCCCTATGCGGAAACCGTGGCTCGTGTGCGTGGCAGCGATGTGCAAGCACCGGGCTACTACCTGTTGCTGAATGGATGGGGGCGTGTGTTCGGGCAGAGCGCGTTCAGCGGGCGTTTGTTGTCGCTGTCTGTTGCGCTGCTGGCGGTCGCGCTGGCGTATCGGCTAGGGCGCGACCTCGATATGCCAGAAACGGGGATTGCCGCCGCCTTTACGCTCGGTGTATCGGCGTTTTTTGTCGTTTATGCCCACGAAATTCGCACGTATGCGCTGCTGGCGCTGGTGATTGTGACGGCACTGGTGTGCTACTGGCGAACGATAAACAGTAAGCGCTGGAACGGACTCGCTGCCTTTGTGATGATGCTGGCACTGGCAGCATTACCCTATCTGCACTATCTGGCGGCGCTGGTGCTCGTCGCGCTGGCAGTCTATCACCTGACGGTGTACCGCAGCGGGCGGGCGTGGTGGCTCACGTTGGGGGCGATGGTGCTAGCGGGGGCATTGTTCTTGCCGTGGGTGCCGATTGCGCTGCAAGCGACTGCTGCCCGTGCCACTACTGAGCGCAGCACCGTCCCCACGCTCAATCTGCTAGAAATTCTGACGACCACTGGCACCGAGTTCAGCAATCACAGCACGGCAGCGCTGCTCCTGTTGCTAGGCTTGGCGCTATCGTTTCGGCGGCGTGGGCAGCGCTTTGCATGGATCACTGCCGGGCTGATGGTCGTTCTTGTGCACTTATTCGACCGTGCCATCCCGGTGTTAAACCACCCTCGCTATCTGATCGTGCTGTGGGTGTTTGCCGCGCTGCTGGTGGGCATGGGTGCCGGGCGGTTGGTGCGGCTTGGTGTGCCGCTGGCACTAATCTTGGGTGTGTGGGCAGTCCCTGCGTTGTGGTGGGGCACGGACGACGACTACCGATTGAATGTGAACGGACCCGGTGCATATGCCGCCTGGGACTTCGCCGGTGCGTATGTGCCGCAGCGAATGCAGGAGGGCGACTTGCTGCTGCTGCACTTACCACAGGACACACGCTACGACTTCTATCACAGACCGATTGCCAACTACTATCTGCCGGGTGTGCCCGTTGACATCGGCGGCGTGGAGTCTTTGCGGTTGCAGCCGGACGCCGAGTACATCCGCAGTGGGTTAGCAGAAATTGGTGAGGCGGAGCGGGTGTGGTATCTGCGCGAGGTCGGCAACCTGCCGGAGCGCCACGGTGTGTTTGAGTCCGCGCTCAATGAGACCCTGTTGCACTGCGCCACCGTGCACCAGGATGCCCGCTACCTGCTCGATATGTACATCACGCCCCCCCAAGCAGACGATGCCACTGTCAGCTTTGGGGAGGGGATTGCGTTTGCGCCCTACTTTGAACCGGATGAGCAGATAGGCAGCACTATTGCGGTTGCGGGCGGGTGGCTGGTCTCTGATGATGTGCCGCCACACACATATTCCGTCGCAACCCACTTGCAAAACGACGATGGCGAAATCGTCGCACAGGCAGACTACGGTCTACCGACGAGCGGCACGCACTGTGGTTACGGCGCACTCGAACTATCATCGCTGCGGGCGGGGCGCTACGATGTTCTACTGAGCGTTTACGCCTGGGAGACAGGCGAACGCCTACCCGCACGGGCGCTTGGCACCGACGATACACTAGACCGCATCATCATTGGTCATATGGATTGGCAGGGAACCCCGCAATCATGACAAAACGCACCTATTTGTTTGTCGCAGGTAGTATGATGCTCCTGTTTGCGCTGGCGGCGTGCCGGGGACGTGGATTAACGCCGGACGACCTGCCAACGGTTATTCCGTCTATTGAGGAGATGGCAACGTCCGTTGTGCTAACGGAAAATGCCCCACCCCCTGGCTACCGGGATGCGGTGGCGTTTGGTCGTGTAGACCAGAACCTGCGCGAACTAGAAGGTTGGCGCTACGTTATGCTGCTGGAGTTTGAGGGCGCGTTTTCCCAGACGAACCGCCCGACCGAGGCACGCGCCGAGGCAACCGTGTGGTACAACCAGATTGGTTCTGCCCGGCGCGTGATTGTTGATTCGTCCGGGGAGTTGTTGCAGCGCCCGGAGGGTGAGGTCTATGAGGCGGTTCAACTGGGACCCGATGCATTCCTGGTGCGCGGCAGCAACTGCCTGAGCAATGTTGAGGACGATGCTGAGGTCGCGGCGGGCATTACCGCTGGTGATCTTGTGGGTGGGGTGCGGACGGCGCTGCCAAATGGGCAAACCGAAACCATCAACGGGGTGCAGGCGTGGGCGTACAGCTTTCTTGCCGATGACCTCAACCTGCCGCCCGTGCGCTTTGCGGAGGACACTGGCGTCACGATGGTTAGCGGGGAGATGTGGATTGCCCCCGAATATGACGCCGTGGTGCGCTACTGGGTGACATTGGACATTGCCAATGCCCGCCTCTTCGACAACGACCTGCCTGTGAGCGGGCAACTGCGGCTGCGCTTTGACCTGTACGATGTGGGGGATGTTCCCAATATATCTGTGCCGTTTGGGTGTTAGCGACTAGGACGCTTCTACTTTAAATTGCTCGAACGTGACATCGAAGCCACCGCCCTGCGGTGCCGCTGCCATCATGCCCACCTGTAGTGTATCTGCCGCGCTCAGGTAGCCCTGGCGCATCAGCGTATATGCTACGCCATCACGCGAGTAGAACACCTCAAGCGCACCTCCAATCCGCATTGCGCGTATCCAGATGTGCGCTGGGCTGTCTGCCAATGGCACAATCGACCAGTCGGACACATCCCGCGTGATGACCGTGCTTGCCTGCTGTACCCCATCCAGGAACTCAATGCCGCACTTCATCCACACGGTTTCACTTTCTCGCACCATCAGCCCCGCCTGGTCGTATAGGTCTGCATATGCCCCGGCGACCTTAACCGTCACAGTAAAGTCTCCGCTGAGTGATTGGTGGTAAAAGTGCGCGTCATCCTTGATGAAATCGTGGCGTGCAACCCGCCAGAAGTCGGTCTTCCCGTGCACACTCAGGGTGAGCGTATCGTCTTTGTGCTGCCACTGCGTGGGTTCGTTGTACCACTGCATTCTGGTTTGTTCCTCCGGTTAAATTGGCTCGTTCAGTCGGATAGCGGACTACGACCGACCATTGTGGTGACGACACTGCGCCGCCGCAGCGTATCCGGTCGCCTGGACTCGCTGCCGTGGGCGGCGGTGCGCAGCTCATCGGCGTGGTTCATCGGCGTGACAACGATGAGCACATCAAATGCTTGTATCACATAATCTGCTTGCGGCGCATAGCTGAACTTCGCGTCACGATGGCGCACGCCAATCACACTCGCCCGGAACAATCGTTCCAGGCGTAGTTCACCAACTTGCTTGTCGATCCATGGCGAGTTGTCTTGCATGTAAAGCTCGGTGGTTTCCACTTCTGCCTCGCGGTTGTACACCACATGCCGAAAGAACGCCGACACGGTCGGGCGTGTGGTGGAGAGCAAGATGTACTGCGCAGCGATGCTAAACGGGCTGATGACACGGTCTGCCCCGGCACGTTGGATTTTGCGGATGTTCTCATCCGCGTTGGCGGTCGCGGTGATGAGCAGATGATTGCTAATCGAGCGGGCGCTGATGACGGTGAGCACGGTGTCTCCCTCGTCGTGCAGTGAAATCATCGCCGCCAGTGCACGATCTGCCCCGGCACGCAGCAAGGTGCTGTCCTGGGTGGGGTCGCCGTGGATGACCAAGAAGCCTATCTCGACGAGCGCATCGACTATTTCTGGGTCGTCACACACTATCACGAACGGTCGGTCGGGTGTGAGTTGGGCGATGGCACTGCGGGCGACCTCATCATTGCCGCATATGATGTAGTGGTTTTCCATGCCTTTCACAATCCGTTCCGCTTGCTCCAGGGTGTAGCGGGTTTCTACTGCGGGGGGGCTGGCGACAGTCGTCGGCGTTCTCCGGCGCGATGACTGCCCCTTTTCGGAGCCAGCACGTCCCTCCAGCTTAATTTTTGAGATGGTGTGTGTGGGTGTGACGATGATGACCTCCTCCCCTTCGGACAGCTTGTAGGTGTCGCTGGGTGCGATGATGAACAAGCCGTTCTGGTCGCAAATACTGATAACGCTGCCCTTGTATCGTTGTGGGAGTTCGAGTTCCGAAATTTGCTTGCCGATCCAAACCGACCCCGCCGCCAAGTTGACTTGTGTCGTTTGGATGTCCAGCGTGTGGTCGAACAGGATGCCGTTAAAGAAGTCGTACACGACGGGGCGCAGCGTTACGATATTGAGGAACTTGCCTGCAAGGTCAAACGGGCGGATAACGTTATTCGCACCCACGCGCCAAATCTTGTCGGCTAAGTCTTGCTGGTGTGTTGCCGCAGTGATGTACAGGTTGGGGTTCAGGCTGCGTGCGGTTAGCACAGAGAGCAGGGTGCTGGTGTCGTCTTTCACCATGACCATGCAAGCATTAGCCCGTTCCATTCCGGCATTTTTCAGGGTGTCCTCGTGTGTCGGAGACCCCTCCATCACGAAGAAACCATCTTCGCGCAAGCGCCGGGCGTACTGATGATCTTCTGTGATGACCACGATCAGGTCTAGCAGTGTGCCCACCCGCGTGAACGGGCGGGTTAGCAGCAAATATGCACGTCGCACGACGGCACGGGCACGCGGGTAGTGCCCGTGTGCATCATCGCCGAAAATACCGTCCAAAAAATCGTCAACCGGTCCGTATATTTCCTCGTCGTAAAACGCGAGGCGCATCTGCGCACTTTGCAGCAAGTACTCAATAGTCTGGTCGACCACCTCGCCGCTGCCGCAGATGATGTAGTGATGTTCCAACCTTTGAATGGCTTTGGAGTTAATACGCTTGGCACGCAAATCGCGGATCTCTGGGCTGAAGAGGAATGTTGCAATTGCCTGCAAACCGAACGCGACCACACCAAAGCCAATAAGCACTAAAAATATCGTGAAGTACTGTCCGACTTGCGACTGAGCGACAGTGTCTCCGTAGCCAACAGTGGTGAGCGTCATCGTCGTTAGCCAAAGTGCCTGGCTAGGGGGTAGCTGCTCGATGACCATATAACCCAGCACGCCTATGGTGAAAACCACGACAATGCCAACACACGCAGCAGTCATCTGACGGACGGTATCTCTGAACGAATCCATGAGCTAACGCTTTCTAACAGTACACATCAACCTCGTGTTGATTATAGCTACGAAAGCGGCATTTGCACTGTGTGACGGTTAGATGGCGTTCGGAGCGTGTAGAGTGTGGAGGATTGGAACCGGACATAAAGCGAGTCCGTTTTTGCAATTGCTGCGTCGTGTTGGTGGGGGCAAGCTTGTTTTGCAGAAGCCTGAGGCGTGGGCGTGCACGGCGCTGCTCATGGGAGTTCATCGCGCATCACCATCTTCTTCATCATCGTGCTCAGTTTGTCGGCAAGTTCATCAGGCGGCTGTTGCTTACCCGTTTTAACCCAGTATGCCAGAATACTTATTGCAGTCCCGACGTGGATTGTGAGACCATAGCCTACGTATTCCTCCTCAATGCCAAATCTTTCCAGGTGCGGCTCAAACCCTCTGCGAAAAGCTGTGGCAAGCATATCTAATTGATTTGCTTGTATCAGCAATTCGATAATCTCGGAGTGCCCATCAAAGTAACGCAGCAAGGGTTTCAGCCGAGGGATGGGTGTCTTGACGCCGTATTGTTGTCGATATTCGGTGTAATACACGGCAAGCCCCTCACAAACCTGATCGCACCGCAGCCGCAAAACATCCTCTATCGAATCGAAATTCCGATAAAAGGTCGCTCGTCCCACCTTCGCTGCCTTGACCAAATCTGTCACGGTAATGTCATCGAATGCTTTTTCGCGCATCAACCGTGCAAGCCCATCATAGAGCATCTTGCTTGATTGTATGGAACGTTGGTCATCTGTGATTCGATACAAATTGCCCTCCTTTGTCTCACTTCTTTGGGATTGCTTGACACCGGGTTTACCCCATTTTAGTCTCTGCATGTAAGCGTGATACAAGTGTCTCTTAATAAAAATTGAGAGATATTCCACATCACAACGAGACGTCTAAAAAGCGCGTCTGACAGGAGATGTTTATTGCGACACGGCGACAATCATCGTGGGTGCAGTACAAACTGAACACCCACATCTCACAATTTCATTACATACCAAAAGGAGAGCAAAACACATGCGCAAGATCATGAGCATACTCATACTCATACTCGGGGTGCTATTGGCTGTTGCCCTGGGCACCGTCTATGCCCAAGACCTGCCGTTTGAACGGGCATACCGGCGCGGACTGGTAGAAGCACAGGAAACGGCAGCCGCCGCTGCGGCGGAGTATCAACGAACTGATCAGATCACCACTGTTATTGTAGGCGCAGCGAGTCCGATCTCGCCAGCAGGCGCACAGACATCCACAGCAGTTTTCGTTAACGGGCAGTTCCTACTGTTCGACATGGGCAATGGTGCCATGCAGTCCATGTACGACTCCAACATCCCGATCACAGAAGTTGATGCTGTATTCCTGACGCATTATCACTACGACCACTACATCGAATTGGCAGATATCGTCCAAATGTCATGGATTGCTGGACGACAACATACCCTTTCGGTTTATGGTCCCCCAGGGTTAACGCAGGTTATGGACGGACTGATGTCTGCCGCAGCGCTGGACGCCAGCTACCGCTGGTTACACCACACAGAGGAACTCATGCCGCCAGAGTTCTCCGGGGCAGATGTGTTCGAGTTCGAGGAACCGGAAGGTAATGAAGCAGACCTCGTCTACGAGAACGATGGTGTCACTGTTGAGGCTTTCCACGTTAATCACGATCCAGCAGACCCCGCCGTCGGATTCCGAATCATGTATGAAGACAAGTTGGTCGTCATCTCTGGCGATACCATTCTCACTGAGTCGCTGATTGTGAACAGCCAGGATGCGGACTTGCTCGTAGCGGCAACGATGAACTTTGCTGCCATTGAAATCGCTGAAGAGGTCAACCGCGAAGAATTTGGAGACGAGAGACAAGCAGTGCTCTTCTTCGATATTCGTGATTATCTCATGGATGTAAGCGATGTCGGCGAGCTGGCACAACAGGCGAATGTGGAGCGTCTCGCTTTGAATCACATTGCCCCGAACGTGAGCACGGATGAACGCCTGTTGAATGCGTGGTTCGTGGAACCGATAGCGGAAATCTACGACGGCGAGATTATTGCTGGCGAAGACGGCACGACAATCGTAATTCCGCTGGACGAAGAGTAGTCGAGGTTTGCCATCAGCATTGCCCTGCGGTTCGGATTCACCATACTTTAGGTGACGTTCAAACAAATCAGGGGAGTGCTGATGATGATTAAACGAGTATTTGGATGGCTTGGTGTCTTTTTAGGCACGATTGGTATCGTGCTCAGTGTGGGTGGCACGGCGGCAACGTGGTGGGTTAACGGTGTTGTCACAACGCAGGTGCAACAGGTATTTGCGGCTATCGAACAGGCGCTTGTGGTTAGCGATGATGTAGCCACGCAGTTCGCAGCATTCATTGATGACACACAGGCACGGCTGGACACGGTAGACGAGCAGGTACCGGTTGCAATTGCATTGGCAGCAGAATTGGCCGACGAAATCGCCACAATTCGGCAGCTAGCGACGACGGCGGATCAGGTGCTAACGACTTTTGAACCGATTCTCTCACAATTCACGCGAACGGATCAATTGGCGATGACGCTCAGCGATGCGATTGACGCGCTGGATGCAACCGATGGACTTGTGCAGGAGCTACAGTCCGGTCGTATTGAGGTGATTGAAGCAATTGATACGCAACTGGAGACCCTGACGGTAAGGGTCACAGCGCTACAGAACGCGGTCGCAGAGGCGCAAAATAATGTTGCTATATTCAAGCCTCGTGTATTGCGCTGGATCAATCTAGGAGCGTTGCTGGTCACGTCGATTTTCGTATGGTTTGGTGCCGCACAGTACACCCTCATTCGCACTAGCTGGCGGCTGGCACACACGACAGCACAACTAGAGGGCGCATCTGCCCGAAAAGACCTTAAAGGATAAACACCTCAAGACAGGGGGAAATATAGATGGGAACACAGGAAAAGAAGCGTCAATTTCCGTGGCTAGCAACGCTGCTTATCATCTGGAATATCATCGACATCGTGGTTCACGTCGCCATTGACCTGGCGGAGCCGTGGCGAATTGCCGGGAACGTGGTGGGCATCGCCGCCGCATTGGTCGTGTTGTTCGGTGTGGCAAAGCCCTTTGCGCCGCAAATTCTGGTTGGTGCTGCCGTCGTGGTGGTGCTGCTCAATGCGGTTCACTCGGTTCTGCATGGCTGGCTTGCCCCGTCGTTCATCTTTATCGGTGTCAGCCTTATCTTGCAGCTACTGTGGGCGCAAAACCTTTACCGAGCGGCAAATGCACCAGATGACAATGCGACCCAGCCGATTTACCTGCGATGGTATGCCGCGCTGGGAGCAACGCTTATCGGCATCGTGATTATCGCACTGGTGGGTGAGCAGGGCGAACTCGAACTCGGCATCGCCCCTCAGGTGGAACTCTACAGCGGTGAGTTAATTGCAGCGGACTACTGGCGCGACGAGCCAGTAATTCTCTCTGCTGGCATGGGATTTGAAGGCATCATCGGCTTGCCGGAAGTGAACGAAGAAACGGTGCGCGAAGCAGGCGGTAGCTGGCATGGGTCGGCGACGTGCACCAACGGTGAGGAACCGGCTATTGGCAACCGCACCAGTGCGTCCGAGTCTGATGCGACGGCAATACTTTATAAGGGCTATTCGGAATACGACGACGGCTTGCCGATCGTCTTTAGCTGGCCCGTCGCCACGGAAACCGTGGATCTCACGGATTTTCAGTTCACGCTGAATACAGGCGATGTCGTTTTCCCCAACAGCATCGGCATGTGGCCCAACTGGGAACTCAACGAACGCAACACAGTCGTTGCCTTTGCGGACTTCGGAAACCGACGGGATAGCAGCGAAGACGACGCGGTTTTCCCTGTGCGTCTGGACATCGTCGAAGATGAGACCCCGCTGCTGCTGATCGGTCATGATGGACAGGAGTTTAATGCAGTTGGCCTGTCATGGGAAACAGACCGCAGCCCCTATGACGCTGGTCCCGTGCTTGTTGGTGCGAAGCTGAATGCAGTGGGGGATGAGTCACTCGGCGAGGGCGGGCTGACCGTCGCAGGACGCATGGGACTCCTGCCAAATGACGAGTTTGCGCTATACGACGAGGGTGACTTCCGCATTCGTGTGCTCACGACGGGCGGCTTCTCCCCCGATGGTGTGACGGCGGTACTCCCTACAATGTATGAGCAGTTTTTCCGTGTCCACGTTGAAGGCGAAGACGGCGAAACTGTACTGCTCGAAGAGGTTGGAGTCGACTATGAAGTCGCCGGGGGGACGCTGCGCGTTGTGGGGCTGTCCGATTTAGGACAACGCGAAAACCCGGATGAGGGCATCTACTACGATGACTGTTATGCGGAGGACCGTGACAACTACATCGACATTATCCTCGTCGGCGATGAGGAGGCGGCACGCAACGTGACCTTTGTTGAAATCCCCGCGACAGAGGACGGCTATCAACCGTTCTACAACCCCGGTGGACCCGGTCCGGAGCCGTTCGAGGGCGTGCGGTACACCGCTCCCGGTCCGCCGGATATGGAGCCGGTGATTATCGCCCTGGATGACCCGATGCGGGTGGATCGTACAGCGCCGTGAACAAGGGCTGCACATGGCAACAGGAACACCCCTGAATCAGCAAACTGAAAGGAGGTCGCATGGTCAGGAAGCTCATAATCGCGGTTGGTCTACTGTCGTTGATCGCGCTTGCCGGACTCGGTAGTTGGCTGCTAATCGTACCCGGTCACGCGCCGGGGCAGATCATTGTTAGTGAGGGCAATGTCGGCGAACCCGTCATCACATCACCGGACGAACCGAGCGAGCAAATCGGTTACCGAGCCTCACTATACGACACGGTTTGGCCCACAGACAAGGCGAACCTCAACCGCTCCAATAGCGTCGTGAATGCGGGTTTGCCCCGTGGTGTTGCAGCCGAGGATGTCGCCGTTGAGTCCGTTGAAATGCCGTACCCTGCGTTTGCTTATACACGCGACGAGGATGAGGTCTTCGTGCTGGGTGGCACATCGTACATTCTCGAACGCTACGCCAGTGAGATAGATGGTTTACCCGGGTTGGGAAGGGCGGAACGGCAATCCGCACCGCACATCACCAAGTACAATCCCTTTACGGGTGAGCAGACCCGGCTCGAACTTGATCGTGGTGCCGGGTCGGATTACCTCGGTGGTGCGTTGATCCACGCGAACGGCTATGTTTACGTTGTGTTCCAATCGCACGTCTATAAGATTGAGCCGGACTCGATGACGATTGTGCGATCCGTCGATTTGCCTTTCGCCTCCGGCTTCGCCAGGCGATTCACGATCTACAATGGGTTGTACGTCAGCCGTACCGGTGAGTTGATTACGAAGTATTGGACACAGCTCGGTGATGCCGCGAGTTTTATCTTGATTGACCCGGACACGTTGGAATTCACCGCCCAACTGGACTATCCAGGGGCATCGCCGAGGCTGACGGTTGTACCCGCCGAAGACGGCACCGAGTATCTATACCACCTCAATAACCGTGAAACCTTTCGGATGGTTATCGAACCGGGTTCCCTGACAATCGACCCGAATTGGTTGGCACCTTACGACCCGTACAATACCGGGCGGGCAGAGAACAGAGAACCGACCTCCCCGGTTGTGGTGGATGGGCGCGTCTATTACACAACCAACACGTCATTCACGTCGATGAACCCCATACGCATCTTTTGGCAGGATGTAGAAACGCCACATAGTAATGAGCAAGCACCGCTCACTGGTCCAGAATTGTTTGATGATGTTGAGGGAGCGGGTTGGAGTTTCTTTCATATCGTGATTGACGAGTTGACGGGCATTGTCGTCGCTGCCGATCAGCCTAATGGGTTGCTCACGGCGGTGCGGGCGGTTGGTGACGATCAACTCGAAAGGCTGTGGCAGGTTGAGTTGACGCACAGCGCCTCACCCATGATTGTTTCCGACCGTGAGATGGTTTACATCAATGACTATGTTGACGGGCGCGATCATCTCGTTGTGCTAGACCTGAGCACAGGTGAGGAGTTGCTGCGCTTGCCGACGCCGGCAACACGTGCAAGCATCTCGACCATCATCGCAAGCAGCGCCAACGAAGTCTACTTCGGCAGCAACGAACCCGGGCAGCCTATCGGGCTGTTCCATCGAATCTATGTGCCTTAAATTAAACCAACAGGTAGAAGGATGAGGAAAAACACGATGAAGAAACTTTCGATTCTGGTTGTGCTGCTGCTGAGCATTGGCAGCGGTGCCGTCATCGCGCAGGACGCAAGCGCAGAAGCGTGTGCTGAACAGATCGCAGACAACGACAGGGCAGGGCGTTGGCTATGTAGCGCTATAGACGCAATTGCCGCCGACCCGCTTATGGAAGATGAGCCTAAGACCCTGGTGAACAGCCAACTGCTTCAGTTCGCCGCCGAACCTGCCGAACGCTGCACGGAACCGATGGATGCGCTGCTGGCGACCATGCGGGACGACTTCCCGACGTTTTCCGACCACGCGACGATTGAAGTTGAACGCGTTATCGAGCGGGTGTGCTCACCATTGATTTACCACGAGGCGTACTTGGTCACCGAGCCTAACGAGGGAATCATGGTCATCAATGACATGCACATTGATGCCGCTACGAATGAGGTACGGGTTTATGCCCAAATGCGTGCAATGGGGCAGGTCACCGCGCCCGTGCAGGTTGGCCCTGGTGAGTGTACCGAAACCCCCAATGGTGGAACCGCCTGCTATCACCCGAACGCAGTTTACCTCAACGGCAGCGGGCAAGAGTTGCTAGAAGCCGATGGAACCGGATCCTGGTGGGTGAAGCACGCCTGGGTACTGGGCGGTGAGGGCTACGGCAACTGTGAGCTAACGGCCACCGAGTTCGACAACTGCATCTGGGTTGAGGGCGAGATTTTTGAGGATGATCTGTCCATGAAGATTGCTGGGACAGGCGAAATCGAACGGAATTTCTTCAACGTCCGCACGCCGATACTTGAGGATGGCTCATTTTCATACCGTGTTCGCCGTTTCGCGCCGACGAACCTGGACCCTGAAGCGGGTGAGATTGACCTGACCCCCATCAATAGCGGTTTTGACGTGACCTTTGAGTGCCAGGAGGAACCCAGCCCCTTTGATGGCATGGTGCGTAGCTGCCCAACCTTGATTAACGAATAACATATACGGGCAACAGCGTCGCAGCGCGCCTGTTGCCCATACCCCTATTTTTGCCATCAATCAGCACGTCTTTACAACTGAGGCGCGCACCAAAAAAAGCGGCTGACGCAAGATACGTCAGCCGCAGCAAAAAGCTGTTCAGTTGAGGTGAAGGGGGCTACCAGCCGCGCCCGGCCATCTTTTCGCTTTCCGGCAGGCTGCTGATGCCAATGCCCATTGAGGGTGTACCAGACCAGGTCTATTTCAAACCTGGTTTCGGACACTGGAGATGGGTGGATGCCCACCAAATCCTTCAAAACACAGTGCTATAGACCTTCCGCACGCCTGAACAGGTGTTGTGTCTGGCTTCGTGCTGCTATCTCCCACATCTCCAATCTGTCGAACCAAATCCTATCGAGCAAATCGTTCACAACGGGGACGGTTCATACTGCCGCATTCCCGTTAAAGATATGGAGACATCCAGAAACAAAGGCTAAGGCAAAAAGCAAGAACAGCAAATCCACCAATACCAT
>CAYVGI010000133.1:0-14052 GCA_964451095.1 uncultured Anaerolineaceae bacterium | reverse complement strand
CCCGCGTGTGACCGACCTCTCGCCGGGGCGTGTGGCGTTTGGTGTGGCGAAGCGCAGCAACCGCCGCACCGTGGACTGGGCGCAGCGCCACACCAGCTTGGATAGTGTTGCGTGGTCGCCCTATGTGGAACTGCTGGCGGGCTGGTGGCAGGGGCGCACATCCGATGTGCTGGACGCAGTTGACCACTTCGACCCGTTGGTACACGCCGCCGCCGCCTACGATGGCGACCTGATCGACCGCCTGGGCGAAATCACCCGGCAGTACACATTCCACATACGGGTCGCTGCGGAGGACGAGACGGTTACGATTGATGACCTGAAGCAGGCGCTAGGCGACGCCGAACGGCTGCCACAACACTGGCGGCGGCACTACACCGGGCTGCTGCTGGACTATGCGCTGGAAAACCGCGACCCGGAAGCAAACGCGCTCATCGCCGGGCAGATGGACGCCGACCCCGACCTGGACGCTGACCTGCAAACGCGCATGGGCGATACACTGCGCGACGCGCCCGACCTGGTGTATGTGTTCGTGCGGCAGCGCCTCGCAGCAGGCGTAGACCCGCGTTGGCTGCGCCGCCTACGCAATGCAGCACAGTCGTCTATGAATGTGGCGCTGGACAGCGAAAACCCGGAGTTGATTGCAAGCTGGCTGCGGCTGATTGCCCGCGAGCCGAACCGCTTTGAGCTCGATACCGTGCTGCGCGACGGGCTGCGGGCGGCAGTCCCCTTTGGTTACGACGACAGTGAGTTTGCCCTCAGCCTGCTTGTGATCGCGGCGCGGTTCCATGCGGGCGTGCTGGACGAAATGCTGAACGATGCTGCATTGATGGACGCCCTGCTGCCGGGTTACCGCCAGGCATTTACCGACTTTGACCCGGACGCCCTCGCGGAACTGCAAAACCACAGCACCAGCCTGTTCTTGGCGGCGCTCAAGCGTGCCGCAGACGCCCAACAACGCTCAGCGTTTGAGGCGGGTGCGGTCGAGCGCCTGTGGGCACTGTACACCGGGGACAAGAAATACAACGTGAATGCCCCCTATACCCCGGACGCAATCTTGCAGACGTGTGCGCAAACCGGGGCAGGCTGGATGCCTGACAGCGGCTTAGAGACCCTACTGGGCGTGCTGCTGGAAAACCGCGACGATAAGCTGTTCCCCATGTTCACCGCCCGGCTAGCGGAGGAGAACATGCTGGGCGTTCATCTGGCGCGGGCGCTCATCCAGGGCGGCGTAAATGTAAACCGGGCGCTGGACACAACCGCGATGCTCGTCTCGTCCAATAAGTTGCCTACAGACGAGGCGGTGTCTGTCTACATTATGCTGCTGGAAAGCTGGGGTTGGAACGAGAACACCCAGCCCATTATGGAGTCTTTGGCGCGGCTTTTGACGCAAAACGCTGACCTCATCGTACCGGAGATCATGCTCAACCAACTGCTGGAAAGCGCAGCGGAACTGCGCGACGATGCCTCTGCGCGGGTGGCGGCGCTGCGGCTGCTGGGCACCCACGAGAACGAAACCGATGAGGAAGCACTCGCGGCAGTGGTGCAGCGCATTTTTAGTTTAGTAGCCTGGAGCGGACCCGCACGCGAGGCGGTGCTGGTGTGGTGGCGGTCGTTTGTGCAAGACCAACCCACCGCACGACTTACCCGCCTGGACAAGGCGCTAGAGGGCAGCCGCGTCACGGAAGACGCCCTGCAAACGCTGCGCAGTGTGGCGGCGCTGCGGCGGGTTATCGGCAAGCGAGATGTGCACACGTTCGCGCAGGATGTGAGCACCGCCTACGAAGTGCTGGAAACGCTCTCCGAGGCGTTTGAACCCAGCGCCCGCAACGCACCGGGCAACTTCGAGCCGCAAACCGTGCGGGCGTTGCTGGCAACCATGACCCAGGAGCTTTCGCCGCAACAGCGTCAAATCCTTGCCAACTCACTCAAAGAGCTTGCAAATGTGGTCGCGCACATGGGCGACACCCGCACCCGGGCGGGGCTAGGGCGCACCAAAGACGCGCTCGACCGTCAGTTTTCCAAGGGCGAACAGACCCCACAAAGCGCAATTGACGCGATGAAATGGATTGCAGGCTACCTGGGCGGCAACCACAATCAGGACGAGGACAACTAGCCGTGCCACCCACCCTACAACGCACATTCACATCGCTCACCGCGCCAGACCGCACCTACATCAAGCTGCTGGCGTATGCCAAGTCTGCGGTGGATGCGGGGGCGCAACTGGTGCAGGCACCAAACGCGACAAACTGGCGCAAGACAAGCCTCATGCTGACGGTGAAGCCGTGGCACACCATGCTATCGGCGGCGCGGCTGTTCAACTTGTACGACCGCGCTGTCGATGTGCGCGAGATACCCGGCGCAGTGGTCGAGTGTGGGGTGTGGCGCGGCGGCGGGCTGGCAATGATGGGTGCTGCCTGCGCCGATGTGGGCACCCCGCGTGACTTCTGGGCGTTCGACTCGTTTGCGGGGCTGCCACCACCCGGTGATAACGACACAGAGAGCGAACACGGCAGCTACTTTGAGGGGCTGAACCTGGGCGACCCCGCTATGGTGCGTGAGATCTGGCATCGGTTGGGGCTGCCGCCGGAGCGGCTGCGCATTATGCCCGGCTGGTTCGAGGACACTGTGCCGTCCGCGCCTGTAGGACAAATCGCGCTGCTGCACGCCGACGGCGACTGGTACGATTCCGTTATGGTGGTGCTGGATGCGCTCTACGATAAGGTTGCGCCGGGCGGTGTGATCGTCGTAGATGACTACCACTACTGGGAGGGTAGCCGCCGCGCCGTGAACGACTTTTTGAACATGCGTGACCTGCCGCAGTCCTGCCTGTACCACGACGCGCCCCCCGCCGTATACTTCCACAAACCACACGAGGACGCTTAGCCGATGACAACCGTTGAATCGGTACCAAAGTCAACGACGCCCCCCGCCTGGCGGCGGATTGTTTGGCTGGTGGTGCGTGTGCTGTTTGTGGTGGGCGTATTTGTTTTTTTGTTCCGCACAGCGGAGATTGACCCCACCGTATTAGGGCAGCAGTTCCGGCAGGTGCGCTGGTGGTGGGTGCTGATGTCGTTCGGCATCTGGGTGTTCGCCATCTGGGTGGCAAGCTTCCGCTGGAAAATCCTGCTGGATGTGGTGAAGGCGGGGCACGGCGTGGGCACGTTGTTCGCGTTTAACCTCGTGGGCATCTTCTACGCACAGTTCCTGCCGGGTATGCTGGGCGGCGAAGTCGCCAAGGGCTATTACCTCGCCCGCGACGGCGACGAGAAGATCAAAGTGATGTCCTCCGCGCTGGTAGATCGGCTTATCGGCATCACCATCAACGGGCTGCTGGGGCTGGTGGCGCTGGTGGCAAGCCCGCTGGTGCTGCAAACCTTCGAGTTGCAGGCGGGCACGCTGGGGCTGGGTGTGGTTGCTGTAGTGGTGGTGCTGGGCGTGATGTATGCGGCGGTGCTGTTCATTGAGCGCTTCGAGGCGCACTTCCCGGCGTCGGTACGCCCGCTGTGGGAGCCGATCAAGCTGTATGCCCGGCACCCGGTGGCGCTTGCTGGTGCCAGTGCCGTGAACTTGCTCTACTTTGCGCTGTGGGCGCTGGCGCTGTGGGCAATGGCGGCGGCAACCGGGCTAGCGAACCTTGGCTACACGACCATGCTGTTGGTATTGGCACTGGCGAACGTTGCGCAGTTCCTGCCCATCAGCATTAACGGGGCGGGCGTGCGCGAGGGCGCGATTGTGCTGCTGTTGGGCGCGTACGCTGTGCCGGACGAGCAGGCGCTGGTGTTCGCGCTGCTCATCCCGATTGTGGCGCTGGGTATGGCAGTGGTGGGCGGTGTGCTCGTGCTGATGGACTACCGCCCTGCGACCGCATCCCCGTCGCAGGTATCCCCCTAGCCAGCGCACCACAGCCCGCCCGGTTTGTTCAGCTTTGCTAGCGATGTGGTGATAAACGGTGACATGGACACCAGCCTGCGTGCTTCCTCATCGGAGAGCGCAACCAGCGCAAAGCACAATACCAGCACGCCGCTTTCCCCCAGGAACGGTGTACCAAACCCGATAACCGACCGAATGCCGTAGTGCCGCACAAACCCCTCCTGCGCTGGGATGTTGTCACTGCCGCGTGCATCTGGCACGAAGAAAAATGTATCGGTGCCGCGCTCTTGCACCTTTTGCATCCGCACAGCGTCGGCGTCGAAGCGGCGTAGGTGGCGTATTTGCTCAAACGCCGATTTAAGCATGGGGGTCGCGGCAGATTGCGCCGGGAACACCTTGTGCCCCACAGAGCGGTGACGGTCGCGCCAGGCGTCTTCCAGTCCGCAGGTACCCATGAGCGTCATCCAGAAGGCGGAGTCCTTCGGGTTCATGAGTGCTTGCAGGTCTTGCGTGAGCTCCTCATAACGACTAATGCGAAACACACGAACCAGCCCAAATATCGGACCGCGCTCCCCCAGGCTAAACTCGTGGAATAGGAGTTCCGCCCATGCCTGTGCGCCTTCCTCAAATGTGCTCATCTCGTTGGGGATGCGCTGGTAGTGCTTGCGGGCAAACTGCTGCAAGTGATCTGCCGTCGTTTTGGTAAGTTGCATACGGTGCTCCGTCTTGTTACATGCAATGTTATAGTGCGTCCGAAGCATTATAGACAAGATTACGGTAAGGTGCGTTTAAGAATTAGCACGACTTAACGGCGCTATGATCGTGTGGTTTGCACAAGCACGCCGCGTCATCATCTAGCGCTCATGTTTCGCTTTTGTGGCGCAAGCGCGGCTCTGCTATGATTGCACTGTCGTCAGCAATCAGAAGGAAGTGCAATGTCCAACGACAACGAGTTTGACCAGCAAGAATTTTCCCAACTGTTTTTTAATGACGAGGTGCCGTTTAGCTACAAGTTCTGGCTAGTGGTAACGGTAGGGCTTTACACCATCTCCCCGATTGATTTCCTGCCGGAGGGACTGCTGGGCGTCTTCGGCTTTGCAGACGACTTCGGCATCATGATTGCCGCCTCGCAGATTTTCACCCACTTTGCCAACAAGCGGCTAGAGCGTGAGCACGAACAAGCTCAGGAGCAAACCGCACAGTCCGCACAGCCCAACACCATCTACTATGCGGAGAGCGCCCAACCACAGCAGCAGCCCACCAACGATGCCCCGCGTGTGATCCAAAACCGTGACCGCGCCGGGCGCTTGCCTGCGCCGGGCAATCGCCAGCAACAGCACCCCCAGGCAGCCCCCCCGCATGACTACCTGCACGACGAGCGGCACGAACAACTCATCGCGCAAAAGCGGCAACAAACCGACAGCGAGTTTGATGAACTGGTGCGCCGCCGCGAGCAGGAAAAAGGCACCCCGGATGACTGGGACTTCAACCGCAACAACCCGGTGAACCGCAAGCACAACGACGACAGCAACCCGTAGCGCCCTATAGGGCGTCCAGGGGTTTTTTGCGCCTCTGCAACCCACTGATGAGATATGTTGGCTTATAATGGTGCATGGAGCAGATATTTAACGGGGCGGGGCGCACTGTGCGTCCCGATTGCAACGTAAGAGGGTGCCATGCAAGCGAAGATTTTTATTTCCTATTCGCGGCGCAACAGGGAATTTACAGAGGGGCTATTTAACGCGCTAAAGGCACGCGGCTACGACCCGTGGGTGGACTGGGACGACATTCCGTTTAGCGTGGACTGGTGGGAGGAGATCAAAGAGGCGATCAATAACCACGATGTTGTCATCATCGTCGTTTCCAACGCCTCCATGACCAGCCGCGTCGTCAGCCAGGAGATCAAATACGCCCGCGACAACAACAAGCGTCTCTTCCCGGTGAGTGCCGATCAGGTAGACATCATATACGTCGTTGGGGAACTGTACGACCAGCCCTACGAGATGGTCGCCCGCGACAACTGGAAGTACATCCGCACACTGAACTGGATTTACTTCTACCGCGATGAAGACGACTTCGCAGAGCGCATCAACGGCATCATCACTGCCATTGAGGTGGATTACGACTACCTGCGCGAACACACCCGCATCCTCAACCGGGCGCAGGAGTGGAACGATAACGACCGTGGGCGTGGCTTCTTGCTGATGGCGGAGGAGCTTGCAGAGGCGGAAAAGTGGCTGGCGCGGGCGCAAGAACAGCGCCGAATGCCCATGCCCACCAGCCTTCACCGTGAGTACATCGACACCAGCCGTGAGGCAGAAGACGACCAGGAAGCACAGATTGAGGCGATGCGCCGCCAAACCCGCGTGCTGCGCAGCGCCACTATTGTGCTCATCCTCACGGCAGCGGTCGTCGGCGTATTTGTGGTGTTTACGCTACAGACACAGCAGCGCCTGACAGAAAACATCACTGCCGACCGTGACCGCATCCAGACGGAAAGCGCGGGAAGCCTCGCTGCACAGGGGACTATCGAGGCGCAAATCCAAGAACAAAGCACCCAGGCAGCGCAAACCCAGCAGGCTATCCGGGCGGAAAGCACACAGGCGTTTGCTACCCAGCAGATTCTCGTCAGCGAAATTGAGTTCGCCCGCCAGCAGTCGGAATCGCTGCGGCTGGCAAGTGAGGCGGAAAACGCGCTGGAAAACGGCGACCCAAACCTACTGGCAATTCCGCTGGCGCTGGTGGCGCACCGCGTGGTCGATTCTGACCAGGGCATGCCGCCGCTGCGCGTGGGGCGCATCTTGGCGAGCGCAAGCTACCAGCCGGGGCTGGTGCGCTTCTTCAACCCGGCAGCACAGGGCACCACCCCCGCCCACGACAACGAAATCAGTGCCGTCATGTTCAATGCAGACGGCACGATGCTGGTTTCTGCGAGTTTAGATCGCACCGTGCGCGTGTGGGATGTGGCGACGGGTGGGCTGGTGCGCGTGCTGGAAGGACACACCGCCCGTGTGACCAGCGCGACGATCACCAAAGATGGCGCTTTTGTTGCCTCCGGTGATGCAGACGGCTCGATCATCGTGTGGGAGGTCGAAACCGGGGAAATCCTGTGGCGCACAGACGACGCCCACACCAACCGCGTGACCGACCTGGCGTTCTCCCCGGATGGTGCCCAGTTGGTGTCCACTTCAGCCGATACGTTCGTCAATGTGTGGCGTGCAGCAGATGGCGCGTTCATCCGTACCCAGGGCATACATGGTGTCCACGTAACACGCGTGGCGTACAACCCGGACGGCAGCGCGTTCATCACCGGGGATGTGAACGGGCGCATTTTGGTGTGGAACTCGGATAACGGCTTCTTCCAGCGCGATGAGGCTCGCCACACCGGGGCAATTACCGATATTGCCTACACAGCGGATGGTTCCACCGCCATCACCAGCTCACAGGATGGGCGGTTTATCGTTTGGCGGGACTTTGACCAGCAGCAGCGACAGATCAACGACCAGCTACGCGGCACGGTGGTTAACAGTGTGGGCTTCATCAACCCGGATATTGCCCTCATCGGCACCGGGGACGGTGCCCTGCTCGTGTGGCGGCTAGCCACCCCGGAGACCGAAGACGGTGAAATCCGGCGGTTGGTGGTGCCAGGGCAGCCTGTGGGCGTCAGGGCGGCGGCGCTGACGAGCGGCGGGCAGTTTGCCGCTGCCGCCTATGGCAGCAACCAGATTGCACTGTGGGATACACGCCACGGTGCCAACTTGGATCGGCTGAAACTGGCGAACTTCCCGGTCACGGATGCGGTTGTTGCGGCAGATGACACGGTTGCGTTCCGCTACCTGGACCCAGAAGGCACGTTTGTGATGTGGGAACCGGAGGCAGACTTCACCACGCAGACGCGGGCAGACCTGAACGTGAGCAGCGCTGTATTACACCCGGACGGGCAGACGATCTTTGCGCAGCTTACCCCCACAGAACCGATCCCTGCTACGGAAGAAGCATCACCGCAGGCGGTGGCAGCGGGCAACGTTGGCACACTGGTTCGCATGAACCTGGCAGACGGCAGCATCGTGACCAATTACAACGCACTGGATGTGAGCGTGGCGGGCACGGTGTTCTCTCCAGATGGCACCCTGGCACTTTCGATCGCCTCCGGTGGGGCGACGAGCGGGCTGTCCGGCTCGTTGGGCGCATCCGGCAGTGGGCGCATCATTTGGGATGTGGAAACGGGCGAGATGCGGCAAATGCTCGTCTCGCCGCCACTCGACCTGACGGAGGAGACATCAACGGTTGCCTTTAGCGAGGACAATACCCGCCTCGCTATTGTGAGCAACCGCCAAGGGCTGAACGTGCTGGACACCACCACCGGGGAGATTATAGAAACGTTCGACCGAGAGCGGGACATTACTGCCGTGACGTTTGCTGCGGGCAATACGCTGGTGGTGGGCTACAATGACAGCGGGCTAGCGCTGTTCAAGACGGATGACATCGACTGGCGCGACCTGCGTGCCCACACCGGGGCGATACGGTCGCTGGCAACAAGCCCAGGTGGGCAGTTTGTGTTGTCTGGCAGTGCGGATGGCACAGCGGTTATGTGGGATATTGCCAAGGCAGAGCCTGTGCGCGACTTCCAGACGGACACCAACGGCGTGAGCGGCGTCGCGTTCCACCCGGCGGGAAACCGCTTTGTCACCCGCTCGATTGACGGCAGTGTGAACGTGTGGCGCTTTGACAGCGATGCCGCCCTGATAGAGTGGGTGCGCGAGGACCGCTTTATCACGCCGTTTAGCGCGTCGGACTGCCGCACCTTCCAGATACCTGACCCGTGTGGGGTATAGTTGGATGCACGACTGGAACAAGCTGATTAGTCAGTATTGAGGGGTTTGTTGTGAAGATATTTATCAGCTACCGCAGCCTAGACCGTGAAGCGGTGCGCTCTTTGGTACACAACCTGCAAGACATCGGTCACGAGGTATGGTCAGACTTGGCGATTACCGGCGGGCAGGACTGGTGGGCGAATATCCTGGCAGGTGTGCGCGAGTCCGACCTGTTCCTGTTCGGGCTAACGCAGGCGTGGTTCGAGTCTGATGCGTGCTTGCGCGAGTTTGACTATGCCACCGCGCTCGGCAAAAACCGCATCCCCGTGCGGCTAGGCGATATTGAAATTGCCGAGGTGCCGCAGCAGGTGCGCCGCCTGCAAATCGTGGACTATGCCCCCAACTCGGCGGAGGCGTTCCGCGACCTACAACGTGCCATCAACCGGATGCCGCTGCCCGCCCCCCCGCCAGAACCTATGCCGCCCACGCCGGAATCCCCGCTGGAGCCACTGGAGCGCTACGACCAGCAGTTGCGCCAGCTTCGGCTGGAGCGCGACGCTCAGGCGGCGATGGTGTTCGAGCTTAAACGGGCGCTGCGCCGCCAGCAAAGCGCAGAACGTGCCCGCGAACTGCTACAAAACCTGCAAAAACACCCGGATACAGGCGATACCATCGCCTCACGCATCGAACGGGCGCTGTCTGAGAAGAACGAACCGCTCCCGGAGCGCATCACCGAAGAGATGATGCCCATTGTGCTCACGCCCACCAAACCGCCGCCGCGTCCGCGCATCACAAGTGCGGATGCGGCGCACGTTGCGCCGCTTGCCGTGTTCGAGCAGCACACCGATACGGTGCACGCGGTAACGTTCAGCCCGGATAGCCTGCTGTTGGCGTCCGCAGCGGCAGACAAAACCGTGCGCCTGTGGAATATGATCGACGGTGAGCCGTATGCGATGCTGCGCGGGCACAACGGTGCTGTGCGCGATGTGACGTTCAGCCCGGACGGGCAGCAGCTTGCCTCCAGCGCGGCGGATGGAACCGTGCGGCTTTGGGGCATCAGCGGCAGCCGGGAAATCCGCCAACTGGTGGGTCACACAGATTGGGTGCTGCGGGTGCAGTTCTCCCCACGGGGGGATGTGCTGGCGTCCACATCGGTGGACGAGATGACCGTACTATGGGACCCAGCCACGCGCCAGCAGCTTGGCACGCTGGGCGGGCATGGAGATTGGGTAACGGGCGTTGCCTTTAGCCCGGACGGTACGACGCTGGTAACCACCTCCTACGACAGCACCATTCGCTTCTGGAATGTGTCTCGGCGGCGGCGCTTGCACATGATGCTGAACGGGGTGGGCATGGCAGAGGATGTGGTGTACACGCCTGACGGTGTGCGGCTGGCGGCGTCCTTCCAGGATGGCACGGTGCGGCTTTACAGCATCTCGAAGCAAGCCGAGGTCGCTATGCTGGGTGGGCACGCGCACACGGTGTACAAGCTGGCGTTCAGCCCGGACGGGTCACTGCTGGCAACCAGCGGCGCGGACGGTACCGTGCGCCTGTGGGACACACAAACACACAAACCCTGTGCAGAACTGCACGGGCACGAGGCAGCGGTGTGGGGGGTAGCCTTTAGCCCGGATGGGTCATTGCTTGCGTCGTCATCTGAGGATGGCACTGTGCGCCTGTGGGGGCTGGTGGGTTAGCAAGATTTTAGACCTGTTTTAATACCCTCATGAAGCAAAATACCGTAGGATAGACGTGGGGAGCGCACCAGGAGCGGGGAACCCTGACCATCAGTGAGGGAACGACTGCCCCATGCCCAAAGTGTACACCTACGAAGCGCTCATTGAGACGTACATTCAAACGCAGCGCAAGCACATCCACCCCGATTTTGACACATACTACGCGGCGCTGCTCACTGCACTGGAAGACGCCTTCGACATTCCCTGCTCAGATGGGCGCATCTACCAGCGCGACACGCCAGCGCGTGCCCAGGCGCTGTGGCAGATGTTTGCCGATGCGGTCGGGTCATACCTTGCAATCCGCACACCGTGGGAAACATTTCTAGAAAGCGGTGCGCTGCTGCATCGGCTGCCACACTGGGGGGCAGACGGGCAACAGATGTTCGCGTATGCCTATCGCATCTCCGAGCTGGCAAAGGCGAACAAGACGTTACACATGGAAATGATCCATCACCTGTTTGGCATGATGCACGGCACGGTGGAAACAGTCGTGACCTCCGCTGACCTGCACGCACGCGGATTTGATGACAGCGTGGAGCCGCGCCTGGAAGACTATCTGACCGAATCCTAGCCAACCGATATATTCCAACTGCTAATCTTAGCTGTGTGTGAGGTGTGCTATGCTTGGCAAAATAACTGCGCCACCACCCCCAACGAAAGGTGACACCCCACAATGACAATGAACCTGTGGCACGATCTGTCCTCCGGTCCGCGCCTGCCCGATGTTGTTCACGCCGTCATCGAGGTGCCGAAAGGCAACCGCAACAAGTACGAATACAGCAAGCGGGCGGGCGTGATTAAGCTCGACCGTGTGCTCTACAGCCCGGTGGTCTACCCTGGCGACTACGGCTTCATCCCGCGCACGCTGTTCGAGGACGGCGACCCGATGGACATCCTGGTGATGATTAACGAGCCGACGTTCCCCGGCTGCGTCATCGAAGCACGCCCTATTGGCATGTTCCGCATGATTGACAACGAGGAAAAAGACTTTAAAGTGCTCGCCGTGCCCGCCACCGACCCGAACTTCCACGGTTACAACAACCTGGAAGACATCCCGCAGCACTTCCCGAAGGAAGTCGGGCACTTCTTCCTGACGTATAAGGACTTGCAGGGCACCAAGGTGGAAACACTCGGTTGGGCAAGTGCGGAAGAAGCAAAACAATCCATCGAGGCATCGCGCCAGCGCTACATGATGGAGTACGCCGAAAGCTCCCTGTAGCCCGCACGTAACGTGACACATCACAACCGTTCATAGCGTACCACAACAGCGCAATCGGCAGTGTGCTTCCCGTTGACGCTATTTTGTGGATGTGTTAAGATTGTAATGTGGGTGAAATGAACCACGACATTGCATGTAACATCAGAGAAGATAGGAACCTAGACAATCAGCTCCTCAGAATATCGCATCAACGGTCAAATACGTACCCGTGAAGTTCGGCTTATTGACGAAAACGAAGAAAACGTCGGTGTTGTGCCCACCAGCGACGCGCTAGAGCGTGCAGAGCAAGCGGGCTTAGACTTGGTAGAGGTCGCCCCAAACGCGAGCCCCCCTGTTTGCCGCATCATGGACTTTGGTAAGTTCCAGTACGAAAAGCAAAAGCGCGAAAAGCGGGCGAAGAAGCAGCAAAAGGTCATCCAGATCAAAGAGATCCAGTTGCGACCGAAAACGGACGACCACCACCTGGGCTTTAAGATCAACGATGCACGGCGTTGGATCGAAGACGGTATGAAGGTTCGGGTAAAGATGCGCTTCCGAGGGCGAGAGATTACCCACCCGGAAATTGGGCGAGAGCGGCTTGACAGCATCATCGCAAAGTTGCAAGATGTTGCGGTCGTGGAGCAAAAGCCCAACCTGGAGGGCTATAACATGACGATGGTTCTGGCTCCTATACCCGATAAGAAGTAACACACCGGAGATCATGACGTGGCGAAGAAGTACAAGTTGAAGACGCACAAGTCGACTGCCAAGCGCTTCCGCGTGACAGGCAGCGGCAAGGTCGTCCGCACCAAGGGCGGCAAAAGCCACTTGCGCCGTCGCACATCGAAGCGCTCCAAGCGCCAGTTCACGCGGATGCAAGACGTGAGCAACAAGAAGGAAGCAAAGCGCGTACGCCGCCTTGCACCCTACCTGGGCAAATATCGCACGAACCCGCCCCGGTAGCGTTTATTCTTGGCGCAGCACGCGCCAATGCCATTATGAACAGCAAACGCCCAGAGCCAACACGCTCTGGGTATTTGCTGCATAAGCACAACACACCCAAACCCTGTTTAGTGGAACCGATAAAGGAGACTGACTCATGCCAAGAGCAAAAACCGGCTACGTCCGGCGGCGTAAACACAAAAAAGTAATCAAGATGGTGAAGGGGCAGTGGAACACACGCGGTCGGCTTTTCAAGCGCTCCAATGAGGCGATGATGAAAAGCCTATGGTACAGCTACCGCGACCGCCGTACCCGCCGCCGCGACCTGCGCCGCCTGTGGATTATGCGCATCAACGCAGCATCTCGGCTGCACGGGCTGCCCTACAGCCGCTTTATCTATGGGCTCAAGCAAGCACAGGTAGAGCTAGACCGCAAAATCCTGGCAGACATCGCCGTGCGCGACCCGGAGACGTTTACCAAGATCGCCGCTGTTGCCCAGCAGAAGCTTGGTTAAGCGCGTTGACCACGCACAGGGCATGGTGCGCCATGCCCCCACACGAAACCCCGCCCCATGAACCCCATCACCAGCACGCAAAACGCCAAGGTTAAACTAGCGAAGTTGTTGCAGTCTCGCGCCCGTGCCCGCCAGAAAGAGGGACTCGTGGTGCTAGAAGGTGTGCGGTTGGTGCGGGATGCGTGGCAGAGTGGTATTGTGCCGTCATTTGTGCTGCACACCCAGGGCACAGACGACGACTTTACCGATAAGCTTGCACGCACCGGTGTTGACGTTAGCCCGGTAGACGACGCGGTGATGCAGCACATCACAGATACCCAAACCCCACAGGGCATCGTGGGCGTGTTCCCGCTGCCACAACACACCTATCCCCCTGATGCACGCCGCGTGCTCATTCTGGATGCGATTGCCGATCCGGGTAACATGGGGTCGCTGCTGCGCACTGCCGCTGGTGCTGGCGTAGATGTGGTGGTGCTGTCGCCCGGCTGTGTGGATACCTACAACCCGAAGGTGCTGCGGGGCGGCATGGGTGCCCACTTTCGCCTGCCCGTCGTCGAAATGACCTGGACGCAGATCCAGGCACAGGTGCAAGGCAGCGTAAATGCCGTGTATCTGGCGGATGGTGCCGCTACCACATCGTATGATGCTGTCGATTGGACGCGCGGAGCATGGGCGCTGATTACAGGCAGCGAGGCACATGGCGCCAGCACAGAAGCGGAGCAAATCACCACGGCGCGGGTGATGATCCCGATGGCACACCGCACGGAGTCGCTCAATGCGGCGGTGGCAACGGCAGTTATCCTGTTCGAGGCGGCGCGGCAACAACGTGCTTCCCCAGCATGATATCAAGCAATGCCTCAGCACTTTGTGCCTTGACTTCGGCGGCGCTGAATCTATACTTATATACGCTGTGCACGGGCGGTTAGCTCAATTGGCAGAGCATTCGCCTTACAAGCGAAGGGTTATAGGTTCGAGTCC
>CAYVGI010000132.1:0-14123 GCA_964451095.1 uncultured Anaerolineaceae bacterium | reverse complement strand
CCCTCGTCCTTCTTGAGGATGTAGACCTCGCTGCGGAACTTCTTGTGCGGGGTGATGGAACCGGGCTTCGCCAGCACCATACCGCGCTCCACTTCGTCGCGCTTGGTACCACGGAGCAGAATACCCGCGTTGTCGCCAGCTTCTGCCTGGTCTAGCTGCTTGTGGAACATCTCGATACCCGTGACGGTGGTCTTCATGTTTGCTTCACGCAGACCAATGATCTCGATTTCCTGGTTCAAGTTCAGCGTACCGCGCTCTACACGCCCGGTGACCACCGTACCACGACCCTGGATGGTGAACACATCCTCGATTGGCATCAGGAACGGCTTGTCCGTCTCACGCTCCGGCGTCGGGATCCACTCGTCCACTGCTGCCATTAGATCGTGGATCGGCTGATACTCCGGTGCGTTCGGGTCTTGGCTGTTGGACTCGGTCACTGCCAGTGCGGAACCACGGATGATTGGGGTGTCCTCTGCAAAGTCGTAGCTTGCCAGCAGCTCGGCCAACTCCAGCTCAACCAGCTCCAGCAGCTCTTCGTCGTCCATCTGGTCAATCTTGTTCAGGAAGACCACCATAGCCGGCACTTCCACCTGGCGTGCCAGCAGTACGTGCTCGCGGGTTTGCGGCATCGGGCCGTCCGGTGCGCTTACCACCAAGATCGCGCCGTCCATCTGCGCAGCACCCGTGATCATGTTCTTGATGTAGTCACGGTGCCCTGGACAGTCTACGTGGGCGTAGTGGCGGTTTTCAGTTTCATATTCAACGTGGCGGATGGAGATCGTGATACCGCGCGCACGCTCCTCCGGTGCGTTGTCGATGTCTTCATAGTTCATCTTCTCAGCAGCACCTGCCATACCGAGCACCTTGGTGATCGCTGCCGTCAGCGTGGTTTTACCATGGTCTACGTGACCGATGGTGCCAATGTTGACGTGCGGCTTATTACGATCGAATTTTGCCTTACCCATGTGTGTTCAACCCTCTTGAATGTTATTGAACGTTGTCGGCGCTGTGCGCCTGTAAACAAAATAAAGACGGGGAGGTTCTACAATCGCATCGGCAGCGGCGGAGCTTCCCCGGAAACCCCGCCGCGCCAACCACATGCCTAGCGCTTACCGGCGATCACCTCATCGGCAATAGACTGTGGTGCGACGGTATACTTATCAAACTCCATAGTGAAGCTGCCGCGCCCCTGCGTGATGTTGCGCAGGTTGGTCGCGTAGCCGAACATCTCGCTCAGCGGCACCTGTGCGTCGATGACGGATGTGCCGTCGCCGCGCGGGTTCATGCCGCCGATCACACCACGGCGTGAGGACAGGTCGCCCACAACACCACCCGTGTACTCCTCCGGAACCACAACTTCTACCTTCATGGAAGGCTCCAGGATGACCGGGTTTGCCTTGCGGATGCCGTCCTTGGCGCACATGGAACCCACCGTGCGGAATGCCTGCTCGCTGGAGTCCACGTCGTGGAAGGCACCGTCTACCAGGCGTGCCTTTACGCGCACCACCGGGTAGCCTGCGATAACACCCCCGCTGAGTGCATCCACCAGCCCGCGACGGGTCGGCTCGATGTACTCACGCGGGATGGAACCCCCCTTGATCTCATCCATGAAGAGCACGCCGTCTTTCATCTGCTCAATGTCGTCGTTCTCCTCGTCAACTGGAGAGAACTCGACTACGCAGCGTGCATACTGACCCGAACCACCCGTTTGCTTCTTGAAGGTGGTATCTTCTTGGATGGTGCGGGTGATCGCTTCGCGGTAGGCAACACGCGGTGCGCCCACATTAGCAACCACGCCGTACTCACGCTTCAGGCGGTCGACCAGCACTTCTAAGTGAAGCTCACCCATGCCGGCGATCTTGGTCTGCCCCAGTTCGGGGTCTACGTTGACGCGGAACGTCGGGTCTTCCATTGCCAGGCGGCGCAGTGCCTCACCCAGCTTGTCCTGGTCGGCGCGGCTTTCCGGCTCGATCGCGATTTCGATCACTGGCTCTGGGAACTTGATGTTCTCCAGGATGACCGGGGCGTTCGGGGCGCTGAGTGTGTCGCCTGTGAAGCTGTCCTTCAAGCCAATCACAGCGGCGATGTCGCCTGCGTGCACTTCGGTCACGTCTTCGCGCTTGTCTGCGAACATGCGGACGATACGCCCGATCTTCTCAGACTTGCCCTTGGTGGAGTTTAGCACGGTAGTCCCTGCCCGCAGCACACCACTGTACACGCGCACGAAGGACAGCGCACCGTACTTGTCGGACACGATCTTGAAGACCAAGCCCGCCAACGGCTCACTGTCGTCTGCCTTGCGCAGTACCTTCTCGACGTCCTCCGCTTCTTCGTCCAACGCCTTCTGAGCGTCGTCCGGGTGAACACCCGCAACGGGCGGAATATCCAGCGGGGACGGCAGCAGCGCCACGATCCAGTCCAGCAAGCGCTGAACGCCCTTGTTCTTGAGGGCAGAACCGCACAGTACGGGCTGGATGTGCCCGGCGATGACGGCGTCACGCATGGTGGCGATGAGTTCCTCTTCACTGATCTCATCTTCCATCAGGTAGCGCTCCATCATTTGCTCGTCGTTCTCCACGACTGCCTCAATCATCTCCGCACGGGCAGTTTCTGCCGCTTCGATGTGGCTTGCCGGGATCTCGACGTACTGGATGTCCTGACCGAGGTCGTCACCGTAGGTGATTAGCTTCATGGTCACCAGGTCAATGATGCCCGCAAAGTTGTCGCCCTCGCCGTAGGGCAGTTGGATCGGAACCGGGTTACCGTTCAGGCGGTCTTTCACCATCTGTACGCAGCGCTGGAAGTTGGCACCTGTGCGGTCCATCTTGTTGACGTAGCACATGCGCGGCACACGGTACTCGTTTGCCTGGCGCCACACCGTCTCCGACTGGGGTTCTACACCCGCTACACCGTCGAACACGACCACACCGCCGTCCAGCACACGCAAGGAGCGCTGTACTTCTGCGGTGAAGTCCACGTGACCGGGGGTGTCGATCACGTTGATCTGGTGCCCCAGCCAGCTCGCCGTCACAGCAGCGGAGGTGATGGTGATACCACGCTCACGCTCCTGCTCCATGTAGTCGGTGGTGGCAGCACCGTCGTGCACCTCCGCAATGCGGTGGATTAACCCCGCATAGAACAGAATGCGCTCGGTGGTGGTGGTTTTACCGGCATCAATGTGCGCGATAATCCCGATGTTGCGAACTTTCTCTAGTTGGAACTCGTTACTCTTCTTCGCCATGCTTTAGCCTCTACCTTGTATAGCGGGTACGCCGCACGCTCCACCTAAATCCATTGAGAGGGTACGCTGCCCAAAAGTTGTTGCTAACGGCTGAAGTGCGCGAATGCGCGGTTTGCTTCTGCCATGCGGTGGGTGTCTTCCTTACGCTTGATGGAATTCCCCGTGTTGTTGAACGCATCTAGCAGTTCGTTGGCGAGTTTATCTGCCATGCCGCGCCCGCTGCGGGCACGCGAGAACTGCAAAATCCAGCGCATGGCAACCGTAACCCCACGCTGGGGCGTCACTTCTACTGGCACCTGGTAGGTGGAACCACCCACGCGGCGCGGCTTTACCTCAACGGCGGGCGTTACGTTGCGCAGCGCCTGCTCGAACACTTCCACCGGATCTTGCTTGGTGCGCTCTTCGATCAAGTCCATCGCCGTGTACATGATCTTCTGTGCGGTGCTCTTCTTGCCACCGTACATCATGCGGTTGATGAACATGGAAATGTGCACGTTGTTGTACTTCGTGTCCGGCGGGGTAACCCGCTTTGTTGCTCTGCTTCTTCTGGACATAGTCGTTAACTACCCTGCTTCTCTCTCACCAAATTAGGCTTTCTTCTGGCGCTTGGTGCCGTACTTGCTGCGCCCCTGCTCACGGTTCTTCACGCCGTCTGCGTCTAGCGTGCCGCGCACGATGTGGTAGCGCACACCGGGCAGGTCCTTCACACGACCGCCGCGCACGAGTACCACGCTGTGCTCCTGCAAGCTGTGCCCCTCACCGCCAATGTAGGCTGTCACTTCGATGCCGTTGGAGAGGCGAACACGAGCCACCTTGCGCAGCGCGGAGTTCGGCTTCTTCGGCGTCATGGTTTTCACCTGGGTGCACACACCGCGCTTGGCGGGGGCACCGCGCTTGCGGCGGGTGCGGCGCTGGGTGAAGGCGTTAAATGTGTATTGCAGGGCAGGCGCAGTCGATTTCTTCTTCTTTGTGCTGCGCCCCTTGCGCACCAATTGGTTAATCGTCGGCATTCAGGTTCTCCAAATGTTGTCGCTTTTTTGCCTATTGCCCAAACAAAAGCGCCGGGTGTTCCGTGTAGAGCGCAATGCTCCATGGTTCAAACTCAGCGCAAACTCGTGCAGGCGTACAAACAGGCGCTCCGTAGCTACAGACCGCCTGCAATGTTCCCGTTACAGGGTGGCGAGCCACTGCGCCCAATTTTGCGCAGCACTTTCGTCACAAGTCTCTGGTTCCCAGCCGCATTGCCTCTTGCGAGGGTGCCGTGCTGAGGTCTATTCGTTCGTTAGCGGGCAGAATAGTATCAGTCTGCTTGGGGGGTGTCAAGCAAGATTTACGCTTTTTGTCCCCATTACACTACTTATTATAATGTCGTGCTCAGCGGATTAGAAAGGGTCAGTATGGGCAAGATCAGCAAACCTGGTGAAAGGCGGCGTATTCCAATGTGCTGCTAAAACGACGCTGCGCTAAACTCGCACCGTCCATGTAGAAAAAGTAGAAACACAGGAGTTCCCACCCATGCACGAACACTTCATGCAGCGCTGCATCACCCTGGCGGAACAGGCAAAAGCACGCGGCAACATCCCGGTCGGGTCGCTCATCGTACACAACGGCGAAATCATCGCGGAGGCAGAGGAGCAACTGCCCACCACACTCAACGTGACCGGGCACGCGGAGGTACTGGCAGTGCAGCAAGCATGCAACGCGCTGCAAACCATGATGCTCAGCGGGTGTATGTTATATACCACCGCTGAACCGTGCTGGATGTGCTCGTATGCAATCCGCGAAACACACATTCAGCGCGTGGTCATCGGCACACGCACACCCGACGTGGGTGGGGTGAGCACAGCGTACCCGCTGCTGACCGATGCAACTATCGCCGTGTGGGGTGTGCCGCCGGATGTCATTTTGGGTGTGCTAGAAGCGGAGTGCCAGCGCTTGCGGGAATGAAGCACGCAGAGCGTGTCTATTTGTTGCCGATTTCCAGCGCCTCGGCGATATCGTGAGCAAAATACATCAGCTTGCTTGCGGCAGAATCGCCATCCATGATCTTACCCAAGATGTAACGCATACTCGCGTCACGTACGATGAGCGCGATCCCCTTGACATTCAGGTGCAAGAGGTGGGCACTGCGGGTAAATTGCGCGGACGTATCCTCCGGGTAGCCCACCATGTTACTCATTTCTACAATAACCAGTACAGGGTGTGCCACCTCATATAACGCAACGGTTATCGTGTCAACCGCATTGTAATACATCTTCCAGTCCCACAAGCCGACGTAGCGCATAATTAACGCTTGTTTTGTGTCGTCGTACCAGCTTACAGTAATTGGCATAGAGCCGTTACGCCTTAAACGATTTATCGTTACTCTATGCACAGCCTAGCATAAAAGTGCCCCCAATTGTATTAGCTGCGTATTAATTTACGTTCTAAACCTTGCAAATTGTGCCCATTGCTAAGAGCGTCTGCCCTGCTCACCACCCCACGCTTCGACGGTGCTGTTGGTTAGCTCGCCGTCGGCGTTCATCCGCACGGCAGGCACCGGGGATTCATCACTCAGCGTGTGTTTGCGCTTGTCCGGTTCTGCTTGCAAAAGCCCACTGGTTTCTAGCTCCCGCTGGTACTCGCGCTCAATGGCATCGTCTGTACTGCCAAAAAGCGCTCGCCCCCCGTGCACCAGCAGCACCACAAACCATGCCAGCGTGATGCCCGCGAAAACCGGGGTGGCGGCAAGCGTCTGTAAGAACTCTGCCGCCTGTGCGTCGCCCTGTAGTGACACAAACTCGGACACTTCGTTTAACACCGCGCCGCTCATCTCCCAAAACCGACCCAGTGCCATGTTGCCCAGCAGGAACACCCAAAAGTGCGCCCAAAACGCCTGCCGACGGCAGTAACGCCGCTCCACAGCCTGCTCCACAGCGGCATAGTCCTTCTCCCTGACCGTTCCAGACCAGTTTTCGCCATAATTGCGCACCAAAGCCCGATCTAGGGCGCGTTCGCGTTTGCGCCCCACCCGTACAGAGAAAGCGTTCACATAGGCACGATGTGCTAACAATGCTCCCAACCAAACGGTCGTGATGACAATACCCCACGGCTGCTGCACTGCCGCTAACCCAATCTCTGTCTCCGCGATTTGAAGGGCGCGTGCTGCTTCCGACCGCACACGGGAGAACGCGTCCAGCTCCGCCGACTGTATGTTCGCAATCTCCGCCTCAATCGACGCTGCCGCGAGGTCGCTGCTGATGCCCCCGCCCACCAGCAGCAGGATGTTCACCACCAGGAAGACAATGAGGTGTGTGCGCCAACGACGTTGCGCCCGCACGCGCCGCTCTGCCCGCTGGCGCAACTGCGACGCAACCGCCTCGTCCGTCGGTGGCTCGTAAATCCGCGTGGAAGTGGAAGTGGAAGATGGCGCTCTATCTGCGCCTGTGCCCCAGCCGAACCCCTCGCGCACGCTGCTGACAATACCGCGCCCGACTTCCCCCAGGTCGAGTTCTGCGACGACCTGCTGTGGCGGTGGCGTTTGTGGGGCGCGTGGCGGGACGTGGTTGTTCAGCCGTGCCATAGACTGGGCGGCTATTTCGCTCCGGTCGTCGCGCAGTTCGGTCAGCCCGCTTTGGCGCACCGCCAGCTTAAACGCGCTCATGAGGGTATCTGGCGTGGGGTAGCGGTCGGCAGGGTCTTTTTCCAGCGCTTTCAGCAGCACCTGTGCCACATCCTCCGGCACCTCCGGGTTGATCTCGGTGGGTGGCGGCGGCGCGTTGTAGATGTGGTTGTGCACAATGGCGTGCGGCGTCTCTGCGGAGAAGGGCACGCGCCCCACCACCATCTCGTAGAGCATCACGCCCAGCGCGTACACATCTGCGCCCGCACCGATCTCGTAATCGCCGCTTGCTTGCTCCGGGGAGAGGTAATGCGGCGTGCCGACGATCATGCCCACGCTCAGCGAGCTTTCGCCCTGGGAGGCAATCCGTGCCAAGCCGAAGTCGGTCAGGTAGGGGGTGGCGTCATCTGCGACGATGATATTGCCGGGCTTCACGTCCCGGTGCAGCACGCCCTGTGCGTGGGCGTACGTCAGTGCGGCTGCCACCGCCGTGCAAATCGTGTCGATTTCTGCCAGGGAGAGCGCCCGCTTGCGCATGCGCCACTTGAGTGTGCGCCCCTGGATGAACTTCATAACGAGGTAGGGCTGTCCGTCTGCCTCGTTAAAGTCGAAGATGGGCACGATGTTGGGGTGCTCTAGCTGGGCAACCACCCGTGCCTCCCGGCGGAAGCGTGCCATCAGGTCGGGGTCATAGGCAAAACCCGCGTGCATGATCTTAACGGCGACCGTGCGCCCCAGCGTCAGGTGTTCCGCCCGGTAGACAGATGCCATGCCGCCGCTGCCCACACGCTCCTGGATTTTGTACTGTCCGACGATTTGCCCCGGTTGCAAGCTCATAGTCCGTCTCGTTGTCTTGGTTGTCCCCTTGCCGCAATGATAGCACGAAAGCGTTAGGGGGTAAGCACATTCCAATGTCCATTACGTGCAGTGGGGGCGTTGGGTTGCAGAATGGGCGCTGCGGCTCAGTCGCACGTTTGCAGCAGTTGCGTGGTTGCTTTGCGCCGGGAGAACGGCAGGGTGCCGCCGTCGGTCAGGTCTTCGGTCACGTTGGGCGTGGTGAAGACCACGGTATACACGGTGCCCTGGTTGCCGATGGCAACATAGATGTAGGTGGGGTGAGCCGGGTACAGCAGGTAGTGCTCCAGCCCCCAATAGTCCGCCTGGAAGGGCAAGCCCATTTCCACCATAAAGGGCAGCGGGCATTCCCCCACCGTGATGAGCACATCGCGCACCGTGCCGCTAACGGGCTGGATCATGCCGGAGAAGTCGTCTCCCTGGAAGAACACGCGCCCCCCTTCGGAGACGCCCTCAGCGCGGGTCATGGTGACGCCGTTGGCGGCTAATATGCCCGGCACCGCGTCAATGGGGGTTTCTCCGGGCAGGATGCCCAGCCAACACGGGCGGTCACAGGCGGTGTGCGCCAGCGTGGGGCGCGGGAGGGGCGCTGCGACAGACAAGTAGCCGCGTATGCCGAGAATCATCACCAGCAGCACGAACGCCACCACCAGCACCAACCGCCGGAACATCCCGAACACCGTCAAGGGGCAGCACCCTCTTCTTCCAGTGTGCATGGGGCGCGGAAGTGCCGATCTGCAAAGCGCCAGGCGTTGGGGCGCGGGATGGAACTCCGTATCGCGTCAATGCGTTCGATACGCATCGGGCGAAAGCCGCTAGAGCGCACTACGCTGCCCGTGCCAAAGAACACCATCTGGTGCTGCGGGTAGTACAGCACAAACTCGCCTGCCTCCGTAATAGAAAACAATTCAACAGGCTCAAACGCCAGCAGCACATCGCGCACGCACACCTCTTTGTGGATCGTGAAGTTGTCCAGCGTTCCATCCCAAAAGTGGAAGCGCCCACTAATGGTGTCCGTCTCGAACAGCAAGTTACCCTCATGGAAGGCATAGGGCACGTAGCGGTGCTGGGCATTCATCCCCATCATCACCGCCTCTACATCTGCTAGCGTATCCTCCAGGTAAAGCCCGCGCCAGCACGGTTGGGCGCAGTCCGGGTGGGTGAACCAATCTGTTGGCGGTTCGGCGGCGACGCGGCGCGTCGTCAGGAGTGTGGCGGCGCTCACCAGGCAGACGAGCAGAGCCAGGGTCGCGGCAGCACGGAGGGTCATTCGCAGCATGGGGGCGTCCTCGTTGTCTTGCATTCCCGCTTGCGGGGCACCGCTATTCTAGCACGCACCCGTGCAGATTACCCCCAGCATCGTCACATTCCCGTGCAAGGCGATATAGCGATATAATTGATGTGGCATTCACAGCACAGCGAGGCAGCACGCAACGCCATGACCAACAACCCAACCCCAGACAACAATACTCCGCCGCGCACAGAACCGGATTGGCTGCAAGCGTTTGACCAGCTAGAGCAGTTCGGCATTAATGTGGCGCAGTGGCTTAACCAGCTTGGCATCGGCGCCGATGCTGACCTCCAGCAGGCAACCCTCAGCGAGCCAATCGGCACCTGCGGGCGTGCCCAAATCCGGCTAGACCTAACCGTGGGCAAGGCGTCCATCCGGGCGCTGCCAGCGGGCAACCCCAACCTGATCGAGGCAAATGTGGTGTCCATCGGCGCGGTGGAAATGGCAGCGACTACCGAAGGTGACGCCAAAACCGTGCGGCTGCGCCAAAAGCGCAACACGGACGATCTCTTCAAGCCTGTGAAGGACGCGGTAGACACCGTCGCCCGGCTAGACCAACTGGTGTGGGATGTGCGCCTCTCCCCAGACGTGCCGCTGATGCTCACCATCAACGCCGGGCTGACCATTGACGATTTCGACTTCAATGGGCTGCAACTGCCGCGCCTGACCACGGACGGCGGCACCGGGCGCACGGTGGTTCGGCTGGCATCTGGCGCGAGCAACGCAACCATCGCGGGCGGCGTGGGCATCCTGGACCTGTACGTGCCGGACGGTGCCAAGCTCACGCTGGCGTTGGACGCGGGCGCTGGCGCAACGAACGTGTTTGTAGGGGAAGCGAGCGTGAAGGCGACGGTTGACGGTGGCGTGGGCAACTTTACGGTGTTCACATCGCCAGACGCCGCCGTGCGCGTGATGGCGGACAGCGGACTGGGCAACATCAGCGTGCCACCCAACGTAAAACCCGTTGAGTTCGAGAGTGAGTTCATCAGCGAGAGCGGGCTGTGGGAAACCGCCGGGTTTGAGTTCGCCCCGCACAAAGTGGACATCCGCTACGAGGGCGGTGTGGGCAGCCTGATTGTGCAGCACAGCAGCGCAGACGACGACGACGCTGCCACGGATTAGGCGGCACAGGTTACGCACAGCGCCCCAAAAAACCGCTATACTGTGGTGGGGAATCACACATAGGCAGAGGACGGTTTATGCTCACCACACCAGAGTTGATCCTGGTTGCGATCATCGTCGGGCTGTTTGTGCTCATCTTTACCACACAACTCAAAGTGGAACTCATCGCGCTCATCGTGCTGCTCACGCTCAGCTTTAGCGGGCTGGTGACGACAGAGCAGGCGCTCAGTGGCTTTAGCAGTTCGGTGGTCATCACCCTCATTGGGCTTTTCATCATCACCCACGCGCTGGAAGAAACCGGCGTCGTCCAGTGGATTGCCACACGCCTCAACCAGATTGGCGGCGGCAGCGAGGTCAAGCTGATTACGCTGTTTATGTTCGCGGGGGCGGCGTTGTCCCTCATCATGAACAATGTAGCGGCGGGCGCGGTGCTGCTGCCCGCAGCGGTGCGGGTGGCGGGGGCATCGGATGTGCGCGTGTCTAAGCTGTTGATGCCGATGTCGTTCGGCACGCTGGTGGGCGGCATGGCAACCTACCTCACCACCGCCAACATCGTCATGAGTGAACTGCTGCTGGCGCAGGGGTTCGAAGGGCTGGGTATGCTGGACTTTATCCCGGTGGGTGGGCTGATTGTGCTGGCGGCGCTGGTGTACATGCTGCTCATCGGGCGGCACCTGCTGCCCAACCGCCAACCGCTCACGCGCACGTTTGCGCAAGCGCCACACCTGCCCACCACCTACCAACTTCAAGACCGCTTTTGGGAAGTGAGCGTGCCCGCCGGCGCGCCGTTGGCAGGCAAAACACTCCATCAGAGCGGCATTGGCGAACTGCTGGGGCTAACTGTGGCAGGCATCTGGCGCGGACGAGCAACCATCACAGCCCCAGCAGCGGAGGTCACCCTACAACCCGATGACCGTCTGTTGGTCATCGGGCGGGAGGAGCGCGTGGAGCACTTGGAGCGCTGGGGCGGGCAGGTTGTCCCCACCAACGGCACCCCCAACTACGATGACCTGCTGGGCGACACGGTTGAAATCGTCGTTGCGCCGCGCTCTGCTGCGCTTGGCAAAACGCTCACCCAGCTCCGGCTGCGCCAGGACTTTGGGGTGCTGGCAGTGGCGCTGTGGCGCGGCAATCGCAGCTACCGCACGGATGTGGGCAAAATGCCGCTGCAAGTGGGTGATGCGCTGCTGGTAAAGGGCACCTCGGCGCAAGTCGCGGCGCTGGCAGACGACCGCAACTACATTGTGCCTGAGAGCGGCTACACCGCCCGCGCTCCCAGACCGGGCAAAGCGCTGCTGGCAGTGCTGATTACAGCGGTGGTGCTCACGGTAGCGATTTTGGACTGGCTGCCGCTGCCGCTGATGATGCTGGCGGGCGCGGTGGCAATGGTGCTGAGTGGCAGCCTGAGCATGGACGAGTTCTACGAGGCAGTGGAGTGGCGCGTGATCTTTTTGGTGGCGGCGATGCTGCCGCTGAGCATTGCAATTGCGGAAACGGGACTGGCAGACCGGGTGGGCACGCTGTTTGTAGCGGCGCTGGCGGGTGCGGGTCCGCTGGTGCTGATTGCGGGCATGTGCGTGCTGACCATGCTGGTGGTGCAGGTCATCGGCGGGCAAATTACCGCGCTGCTGGTCGGTCCGATTGCGATCACTGCCGCGCTGCAAACGGGAACTGACCCCCAGGCGATGGCGGTCGCCGTTGCCATGTCCTGCTCCATGGCGTTCCTCACACCTATAGCGCACCCGGTGAACATCCTCATGATGAGTCCGGGGGGCTATGCGTTTCGTGACTTCTTCAAGGTGGGCCTCGGCATGACGCTAGTCACGCTGGCGACGCTGGTGGCGGGTTTCGCGCTGCTGTGGGGTGTGGGGTGACGAAAATCGTTGGCTGGGTTACAAAGCCCGGGTGCATGTCAGATTATTGGCGACATCGCAATGCCCTCACCCCAACCCCTCTGCCACATGTACCTTCGGCACTGGGAGAGAGGGGCTAAAACCGCCCCTACCGTGAGGGTTCCCCTTCTCCTAGCCGCAAAGCGGCGGTTGGGAGAAGGGGATTAAGGGGATGAGGGCTAAACTGCCAAAATATTGAAATGCCCCCGGGCTGTTCTGCCTCTTTGACAAAACAACTTCGTTGATGGCATCATAACCGGACATGTTTTTATCGGCTCCCTCACAGAACACTTGGTCAATATGCAGATTTACCTCACCCGTAGCCGCCGACTTGCAATCCGCAAGTTGATTACGAGGTACATGTTAGATGTACCGACACGCAGAACAATTGTATATGAAGCCTTTTATGGCTCCGCACTTCTAGAAAACATTGTTATTATATACAAAAGCCATAGAAGCCTATCCACAATTTGCAGATGCATACAACAATCGTGGGTTGGCACACAAGAAATTGCAGAAACATAGGCTTGCTGTGAAAGACTATACGACTGCCATAAACTTGAGTATTGGGACGCCGGATGCCAAGTTTTTCAACAACCGTGGTATAGCCCTAAAAAAGCTAGGTGAGTTGCGTAAGGCGCTTAAGGACTTTGATCGAGCACTGAGAATTGAACCTGCTAATGTTGTCATTATGAAAAACAGGCAAAGAATTCTAAATGCCTTGGGTGACAATTGATTTGCGGAGCGCAGAGTGTAGCGCGGTTTCCTTCGCAGCATCTTCTCCTGATGTGCCCCCCCCCGCCTGCCCCACGCGCAACCCACTCCTAACCCACTACGCCCACAAAACGGAACCGTTTCCGCTTATACTGAGACTATATGGACGACAGCGTGCATCCCCTAACCGCCGCTGTTGATCCCTCCACGCGAATGCCCGTTTGGAGGGGTCTTTCGCAGGGGGATGTGTTCGCGCAAACCTGGGTGCAGCAAGACGCGCCCCTACCAACCATCAACTGACAACTAGCGACTGACAACTGACCAACATGCCCAACCCAATCCCACGCCCGGCACCCACCCAACCGCAAACCCGCCAGCGCATCCCGGCACCGCCCACCCGCGCTGCGAACCCGCCAGCACGCCCGGCGCCGCCGAGCAAAAAACGTCGCAAGCGCACAAAATCCCGCCGCATGATGCCGCTGCTGATGACCGGAGCGGTGCTGCTCACGCTGGCGACGTGTGCCGCCGTGATGCTGGGCGCGGGTGTGGTGCTCTCTGCGGGGCGGGTGGCGCCCAACGTGAGCGCACTGGGTGTTGACCTGGGCTGGAAGACGGAAGATCAGGCAGCGGATGCGCTGCGCAGCGCGGGCGAAACGCTCACGCTGCGGGATGGGGAGCGTGTGTGGACGATGCGTGCCGACGAAATAGGCATCGCTTTGGATGCGGACGCTACTGCTGCCCAGGCAGCGGACGTCAGCGTGTTTGCAGCGCTGGCACCTGTGACAATCCCGCCGGTGGCAAGCGTGAACACCGACGTGCTGCGCGAGGCGCTAACCGACATCGCGCCACAGGTGGAGCTAGCTGCTGCCAACGCGGGCTTCCGGCTGGCAAACGGCACCGTGGAACCTGTGCCACCCGTCATCGGGCGTGTGCTGGACGTAGAGGCAACGGTGGCAGCGGCAGGCGCGAACCCATCTGCGGTGTTGCAAGATGACGCGTTTGATCTGGTCATGTCCGAGGTTCAACCCGCTGTGATGGACGCCGCGCCACTGGTCGCGCAGGCGCAAACCCTGCTGGCGAGTCCGCTGACGATTAACGCCTGGAACCCGTTCACAGATGACACGACGACGCGCCAGATCCCGCCGGAGCAGTGGGCACCCTGGCTGACGGCAGGGGCGGGCGGCACCCGGCTTGCTGTGAGCGCGGAACCTGTAGCGGCGTTCGTGGCGGCGGAACTAAACCCGTCACTGGCGGCACACGAGCGCGTGGACGCAGATGAAGCGGCGGCGGCGGTCAGCGCTGCCGTCGCAAACCTGAACGCAGCTGCGACGGTGCGCGTGTATGAGGGCGAGCGCACCCACACCGTGCAGTCCGGCGAGACCATTACCAGCATTGCCTGGGACTACG
>CAYVGI010000131.1:0-14339 GCA_964451095.1 uncultured Anaerolineaceae bacterium | reverse complement strand
GCAGAAGCGGATTAAGGGGATGAGGGCTAAACTGCCAAAATATTGAAATACACCCCAACAGGGGTTACTTCATGCGGCGCAGCACGGAAAGCACCTTGCCCTGTACCTGGCAGTCTTTCGCGTCCACATAAATGGGATCCATATAGGGGTGGGCAGGCTGCAAGCGCACGCGCTTGTCTTCCAGGTAAAAATATTTCAGCGTCGTCTCGGCGCGGTCTGCCAGCCACACTGCCGCCATCTCCCCGTTATACACCACGGGCTGCCGCCGAATGACCACAATATCACCGTCGCTGATCATGGCGTCAATCATGCTGTCGCCCTTTACGCGCAGCGCATACACTTCGCTGGGGTCTAGCCCACCCAGCATCATCGGCGTGACCTCAATCACATCGTCCTCGTCCACGTACTGCCCCACATCGTCCGGCACAGGCAGCGGCTCCCCCGCCGCGATGTTGCCCACCAGCGGCACCGTGCTCAGGTCACTGGCGTGGCGCACGTCGGGTCTGCGTGGTTTGTAGCTTTTGCTGCCGGGGATGCGCTGCGTGAGCCGCACACCACGGGAGACGCGCTGCTCACGATCCAGGTAGCCTTCTTCCACCAGCTTGTTCAGGTTGTAGTTGACGACCGAGGTCGAATTTGTCTCCGTTGCCTCGCCAATCTCCCGAATGGTGGGAGGGTAGCCGTTTTCGGCGCTATACTCATCAATAAAGCGTAGAATTTTCCGCTGCCGCGACGACAGCTCATCAAACGGTTTCATCACACAGCCTTTTTGTTACCATCATGTTATCTGGAACGCTCGTTCGCGGCGGTCAGGGTGTTCTAGTGCCGGGAACACGCGTTCTAGCGGTTAATATAACACAACTGTTCGCGGCTTGTCCAATGTAAACACAATCGTCTGTTCTAAGCACTACGAAAGGCAAACCTACATGCGTACCCTCTATCAAACCCTACAAGACGCTGATGAGGCAACCCTCACCGCCGCTGCCATGGCATGGGGCGTGCAACCTGTGCCAACCCACCCGCCAGACATCATCAAAGCGTTGGGCGAGGTGATGCTCAACGCGGAGAATGCGGAGCGCATCTGGCAGATGTTGCAGGAAGACCAACGGCAGGCGCTGCAAACCGTGCTGGGCGCGGGCGGCACCATGCCCACCGCCATGTTCAAACGCCTGTTCGGGGACATCCGGCGGATGGGGCGCGGCGCTGCCGAACGCGACCAACCGCACAAAAATCCGACCTCCCCGGCAGAAGCGCTGTTCTACCGGGGGCTGGTGGCGGAGGCGATTCAGATGGGGGCGGTCGGGTCACAGGGGGTGATCTACGTGCCGGAAGACCTGGCGCTGCTGCTGCCCACCCACCAGACCGCCTACGACGGCATCGAAAAGGACGAACCCGACGCGCTCGCCGCAGTGGACGTGACACAGCTCACGGAGCCACGCCGCGCCGATACGTCCATCGTGGATGACATGACCACGCTGCTGGCGTTTTTGCAGCTACACGCCCCACCTGTGGCAGGCGATTCGCTGGCGCGGGAGAGCTTGCAAGCACTCGCACCGTACCTGCTCACGCCGATAGAGGCGCGGGTGGCGTTCCTCATGACGGTGGGCGTAAGTGCGGAACTGATTGACGTGCAGGACGGGCGGGCGTATCCGCGCCGTGCGGACGCACGCGGTTGGCTGGGTGCATCCCGCAGCGAGCAAATCGAGGGGCTGGTGCGGGCGTGGCTGGGCAGCACGCTCTACCGCGAGTTGTGGCATGTGCCGGGGCTAACCGTGGAGCGTGCCGAGGGCTACGACCCCACGCTGGCGCGGCGTCTGCTGCAAGCAGCGCTCAAGAACGGCGTGCCGCCGACCGACTGGTGGGATGTGGACGAGTTCATCTACGCGATTAAGCAGTCCAACCCGGACTTCCAGCGCCCGAACGGAGACTACGATGCGTGGTACATCACAGACATGGGGGAGGAGTACGTGCGCGGCTTTGAAAGCTGGGACACCGTCGAGGGCGCACTCATCGAATACCTGATTACCGGTCCGATGCACTGGCTCGGTCTGTTGGATGTCGCGCCGGAAGCTGCCCGCCTGACCGCCTACGGGCGTGGCGTGGTGGGGCTGGGGGCGTTCCCCAAGGTGACGGACGAAACCGAACCCGTTACCGTGCAGGCAGACGGCACGCTGCTGGTTAGCCGCAAGGTGCCGCGCATTGATCGCTTCCAGGTGGCGCGGTTCACAAGCTGGGGGCAGGCACCCGCCCCCGGCACCGGAGACCCCTTCACGTATACGCTAGATGCGGCAGGTGTGCGCCAGGCAGACGCCCAGGGCATCAACGCCGGGCACATCACCACGTTCCTCAAGCGCATGCTGGACGACGCGCCTATCCCGGACGCGATTGAGCGTGTGCTGCGCACCCACCAGATGGGCGAGAGCGGCAACGCCAGCATCACCCAGATGATTGTGCTGCGCACGACATCCGAGCAGGTGCTGGACGACATTGTGAACACACCTGAACTGCGGCGTTACCTGGGGGCGCGGCTGGGTCCGATGGCGTGTGCCGTCCGTGACGACCAGTGGGAGGCGCTGCGCGACGCGCTGGCGGGCATGGGCATCGGCGTGGATGTGGGATAAAGGGCGAGCAACCTCGCCCAGCCTGTTGCCAACCGCGTGTATTTTGGGTTTAGGGGCGGTTTTGAGCGGTTCCATATCTATCTGACACCTCTTTTGGTGTGATTAGCAAAACTTGCCCCATCCCCGAATGCACCCTGACAAACAGTGGTATTTGCTTTGCAGGCTGGTTATATTAGTGCTATCTGTTCGCAGTGCATTACACACGGGAGGCAGGGGAAATGAGTGCACCGGGTAGCAATGGCAGCAGCGGCTCACTTGATTTTGAGAGCGTGATGAAGAAAGTCCGTCAGGCGATTCATGATACATCCGAGAAGTACAATTTACTCAACCACGGCGTAGACGATTGGCGCAACAAACTGGAAAGCATCGCTAATCAGGGTGCGGCAGACGCATACAAAGTCATCAATCTGAACCTAGACCTTGATGGTCACTACAAGGCGATGTGAGAGCTTGTCCAAACATTTGACTTTGCCGAAGCGCTAAAGTTTGATCCGGCAGGCGGCATCATCTATGAACCTTACATCGACGAGAAACTTGATATTGCCCTCACGCTCGCGCTTGATCTCGGCATTATTCTCCATAGTTCGCTGGATGCAATTCTGGCGCGGGACATATCACGAGCGTGTGACCGTACATTGAGGATTGTGCTGGACTACGCCGAGGATGTTCTTGCCGACGACCGCGCAACCGCGAACCGCAAGAAGCTGTACGGGGAACTCCGTGCACAGATGGCACAGATCTACGTGGCGAATAAGGTTGTGTACCAAACACTTGAGCAGCTCGCCATCGCTGCGGGTGCGAGGCCTAACGCGGGGGTTATTAGCCTTTATGGTGGAGATGAGTCATATCTGATGTTTGAGGGGATTGATACGCTTACAAGCACCACACTTCGAGATGAGGTCGTTCCATATTTAGAAGCGATAACCAATATTGAGCGTATTCTTGCTAACGCAAAAGGTATACCTTTTGTCGAACCCGTGTACACGAGTATTTCCTTGAACTCCCCATTGGAGATTTTCCTCAAGGGAGGGACACTCGCCCTACAGTTTTTTACTCGCTACCTTCCGGATGAGCGTGAAATGAGGAAACTTGAGAAAGACAACAAACAACTGCAAAACGAAAAACTGCGCACTGAAATTTTTTCAGAGAAGATAGACATACTTGATAAGTTAGGTATCCAGCTCACTCCTGAAGAAAAAGATCAAGTAGTGGCTGAATTAATGGCTGAAGTAAATGCGATAGACAGGAAAGCTATCCGAGTCGTCCGCATCGAATCTCCGCCTAAACTGGCACCCCTTCGAACAGGAAATGTGTTACCACCACTACCGCCAACACTCCCCGAGCAAGATATGCAAAAAGAAGTTACAACGACGCAAGAGCCCAGCAAGCCAGACGACAAGCGCGACAATGACGACGATGAACCACCCATCAGCCAGCAAAAGAAGCAGTCCGATAGGAGATAATGATCCAAGCAACGATACAGGGGCGAGCAATCTCGCCCCGCAGTGCGCCCGCTAACTGCCCTCGGTGGCAAGCTGCTCCCGCACCAGCGCACGCGCCTCCTCTGGGCGGGTACGCAGCGTAAACCACGCAAAGATCGCGCTCAGCCATGCCAGCCCCGCGCCGATGTACATCGACGTGCGGAACACCGCCAGGAACGACAGCCGCACTGCCTCGCGCACCTGGGATGCCTGTTCTTCCGCCAGCGACTCCGGCACGACGACATTGCCGAGTTCGCTGGTCTGCGCCAATATCGCCTCGGTGTCCGCTGCGCTCAAGTCGAGGTCGCTAATGCGTCCGTTCATCACAGCGGAGAACTGAATGAGCACAATGGCACCGATGATAGCGCGTGCCAGCACGCCCGCCGTGCGCGACGCCGCGTTGTTGATGCCGCTCGCCGTGCCAGATTGATGCTGCGGCACGCTGCCCATCACGGCAGTTGTGAGCGGCGCGACAGCGATGCCCATGCCCAGCCCCACACCGATCATGCCGGGGAAGTAGGTCGTCCAGTATTCGCTGGGACCTTCGCTTAGCCCTGGCACTGCTAGCAGCGCAAAGCCCACCCCCACGATTGCCGGTCCGACGGTGAGCGGGATGCGCGGACCGATGCGGTCTGCAATCTTGCCGGACTGACGCGACATGAGAATGAGCAGGACGGAAAACGGCAGCGTGGCAAAGCCCGCCCAGCGCTCCGGGTAGTTTTGTGCTTGCAGCAGGAACAGCGAGAAGAAGTACAGCGCACCAATCAGCCCGGCGTACAGGAACACCGTCAGCAGGTTTGCCCCGGTGAAGATGGGCGAACGAAACAACGCCAGCGGCATCATCGGGTGGTCGTTGTAACCCTCCCAGATGACAAACACCACCAGCAGCACCAGCCCCGCCACCAGAATGCTCGTGTTCAGCGTGTTAAAGCCGCTGCCGCCCGCGTCAATGAAGCCGTAGGTCATCGCGCCCAAGCCCAGCGTCGCCAGCACACTACCAATAATGTCCAGTTTGTCCGGCGCCTCGTCGTCGCGGCTTTCCGGTACGTGGGTGTACAGCGCATACAGCGCCACCGCCGCCAGCGGCACGTTGATGAAGAACACACCGCGCCACATCTGGTTAGCAACTTCCTGCGGCAGGAACGTGCTCCACAGCTCCGGGTCTGCCAAAAAGCCACCCAGGATGGGCGCACTCACTGTGGTGACTGCCGTAAACGCCGACCACAAGCCAATCGCGCCGCCGCGCTCATCATCACTAAAGTACGCGGAGATAATCGCCAGGCTGCCCGGCACCATCATGGCACCGCCCACCCCCTGCACCACCCGCGCCGCGATGAGGACGTTCACATTGGGGGCAAATCCACATGCCACCGACCCCAGGATGAACAACCAGATGCCGTACCCGAAGATACGCTTGCGCCCGTAGTGATCTCCCAGGGAGCCACCCACCAGGATGAGTGCCGCCAGCAGCACATCATACCCGGAGAAAATGAGCAGCAAGTCGCGGGCGCTTGCGCCCAGCGTGTCTGCCAGCGCGTCCTGTGCTACGTTGAGTGCGCTGCCACTGATAAAGCCCATGCTAGACGCCATGATCGTGCTCAACAGCACCCAGCGCCCGGTGATGTCTACAGCCTTGGGTTGTTCTACCGCACTTGCCATCTCTTATCTCCTCTTTAAGCCCGTCGGTTTAGCATAGGTCATCTGGCGGCAGATGGCGATGAAGAGCCAATTAACATTCTCAGGTCAATTGGCTAAGGATGTGTGCGGTTACAATTTTGCCAGGTAGTCATCCAGGATAGCGTTAAACTTGTCCGCGTGTTCCCAGAACATCATGTGCCCGCCCAAAACTGCTGTTGCGGTGTTGGGGCAAATTTTGTTCATAAACGGCACGGCAGTTTCCGCCCAGTGCTCTGCAACGATGCACAGGGAGGGCAGCTTTTCGTCGACCAATTGCGCTTGCTCAATGTAGTTGCTGAACATCCCAGACGCGAAATTCATCGCTGCGATGGGGGTCGGTGTTTTGAGGGACTGTTCAATGATCCAGGCGAGTTCGACGGGTTCCAGGTCACGCTGCACCATGATGTTGGTCGCGTAGTATTCGATAAATTCGCGCTGCCCCTGCGGGTTGTTTAGCAAGGTGTTGTATGCCTCTGCAATTTCATCCAGCGGACCCTCAACCCAGTCGCTCTCATTGACAGATAGTGTCTTGGGGGAGAGATCAACCGTTACGATGCCCTTCAGGTTGTCTGTACCGGCTTGCTTCACCGCCTCCCATGCGATGAGCGACCCGAACGACCAACCCACCAGCACCGCGCCACTCACATCCAGTGCTTCCATCAATTTGACGAGGTCTGTGCCATGTGTGGTGAAGTTATTGCCCTCCAGCGTCGTGGAGGAGCGCCCATGACTGCGCGGATCATAGGCGATCACACGGTAGTTCTCTGCGAAATGTGATACCTGATGGTCGAATAACTCCGTGGTGAACGTCCAGCCGGGGATGAAGATCAACGGCATACCGCTGCCTTTTTCCTCCACGTACAGGTCAACGCCGGGTTCCACTTCCACAAACTTGCCAGGGTCACGATAAGTCGCCATCGAAAAGCCTTTCGTAATTGTTGTATTTTTCTGACAGAGCATAGCATATTTCACAGATGGATGCTCATGGTAGGGCGTAGCAGAAGAAGCATTAGGATTCGCCCGTGAGTGCGCTACAATTCGCACTGAATCTATGCCAAACAAGCTCACATGCCCATGACTACCACGCCCAAATACCACCTCAGCGACATTTTCGACCCGGCAACCGCCCACCCAGACGACGCCCACAGCGTGCTCATGCGCTTGATCCCGCGTGGGGCGCGTGTGCTGGAACTGGGCTGCGCGTCTGGGTATCTCTCCGGGTACATGGAGCAGGCGTTGGGCTGCCGCGTAACGGGGCTAGAGGCGGATGCCGACGCCGTTGCCATTGCAGCGCAGCGGTGCAGCGAGGTGCATCTGGTGGATTTGGACGCGCCGGACGCGCTGGCACCTGCACAGGCAAGCGCCCCCTACGATGTGGTGCTTGCCGCCGCCGTGCTAGAACACCTCAAATACCCGGAGCGGATACTGCACGACCTGCAAGCACTCACCACGCCCGGTGCCCCCGTGATCGTCTCGCTGCCGAACGTGGCGAACTGGCGCATCCGGTTAAACCTGCTGCGCGGGCGCTTCGACTATGAGGACTACGGCATTATGGATCGCACGCACCTGCGCCTGTACACGCTGAAGACCGGGCGCGACCTGCTGGAAACAAGCGGCTACACCGTGCAGTCTGTGCACATTGCGGGGAGTGGTTTGCAAAATGCGCTCAATGGCGTGGCGCGGCGCACCGGGCGGGCGCTGCCACCGCTGGTACTACCGGGGCTGCTGGCGTATGAACTGATTTATGTGGGTGGGGCACAGGCACAACGCGCTTGAGGGTGTTTAGCGGGACGGTCGCAAAGACGCGATGCTCCGCATTACGGCAGGAAGCAGCGGGTTCTAACACGCCCGGCGCAAAATCTCCTGGGACTCCCGCCAACTAAGCCGCATCAACGACTGCGCGGTGGCGTTGTCAATGTAGCTCATCATGTCCTCTCGTGTGAGCAGCGTCATGTTGATATCGAACGTGCCGGGCGCTTCTTCAACCTCGCTGATGCCCACCGCAACCCCCTCGTCGAAGTACAGCAGCAGCCCGCCACCGTGTAAAAAGGTGCGGTCTGGAATGCCGTACGCCATCATCACGGAGACCGGGCACGGCTGCTGGCGCAGGTTAATCGCCTGCACGGTGCCGTCACCGCCGGGGTTCAAGCTCCAAAAGTCCCCGTTGTAGGTGAAGTCTTCTGTGCGGTAGGCAAAGGCGAGGCTCTGGTTGCGACGGTACTGATAGTCCATTGCCAGCGCTTCCATGATGGTTACCGCGTCTGCCTCCTGGGTGATGCCGGGTTCAATGCCTAGCCAGCACGGTCCGTCGCACGACGGACTTGAGAAGCGCTCGGTCGGTGGGGAGACGGTGGTCGTCGCGCCGTAGGCAGCACGCAGCAGCAGCATCGCCGCAGCAAATACAACGGTGAGGATGAGGGTTAGGCGCAGGGCAGTTCGGGTCATCGGGTTGGGTTCACCTAGCTTTTATTGTTTTGGGCTGGCACTGCTGCCCCCGGCACAGTCGCGGCACACGCACGGCGGAAGTGGCGGTCGAACATTTGCCAGGAGTTCGGGCGGTAGACTTGCGTGGCGATGTGCTCAAGCTGCTGGGGGTCAACTTCCGTCATGCGAACATACGTGACGGTGCTGTTGCGCCCACTCAGGCGTATCTGATGCTCCGGGTAGTACGCCACAAACGTGCCATACGGGTTAATGCTGAACAACATAGGTCTGCCGTGCGTGAGCAATACGTCCTCCATGCACAGCGCCACACTGACATCCATATTTTTCAACTGGTCGTTAACAAAGTACAGGTCGCTTTGGTGCTCGTCGTCGCGCACCTGCATGCTTGCCCCGATGTGGGAATACGAGCCGATGTAGTAGGCGATGTCGTTTGCAGTGAGGGCATTTTCCACCTCGGCAAGCGTAGCATCCAGGGTGATGCCAAACCAGCACAGGTCAGCGCATGGGGTGCTCTGCTGGAACATGTCCAGGTCTGACGGTGTGGGGTGTGTGATGCCATAGCCAACGCGCAGCGCGAGCATTCCCCCGGTGAAGGTCACGCTGATGGCAATGATGGAACGAAGAAAGGTGCGCAACATGAGGATTCACACGAATAGATGGTCTGTTGCGTAGCCAATTTAACGCCAAGCGGTGCGCCTGCCCACGTGTAATCATCAAATGCTCACCGTGGCGAAATGTTCTCGAAAATGTTCGCACAAATGTCCACCATTTAACCAAACAAATGATCTACACTCAGGGCGTCAATACAGGTGAGTGAGGAGACACACTTGACCGATGTACACCATTGCGACGCTCTACCAATTTAAGCGACACCTGGGCATCCCGCCTGCGAACACCAACGACGACGACAGCCTGCTAACCGTGATGCGCGCGGCTACACGCCACATGGAGCAGCAAACGCTGCGCCACCTGCAACCGTACCGCGCCAGCATCGCGCACGACATTGACCCGCTGTTCCCGGCGGACTTGCTGCTGACCGATGACCTGCTGCAACTCATCCGTGTGGAGGACGGCGACGGTACCATCAACCCGGACGACATCACCATGCTGCCACCAGAGCAGCCCGCGAGCCTGCTGCGCCTGAACGGGGTTTACGCCTGGGATGGCAGCCCGCGTGATGCGGTAACAGTGACAGGCATTTGGGGGTGGCACAACGCCCCGCTGGAAATGTGGCAGAGCACGGGCGACGCCGTGAACGACATGGTGCTCTCCGCAACGGCGACAACGCTCACCGTCAGTGACGCTGACGCGCCCTACGCCGATGGGCAGACGCCGCGCTTTGCGGTGGGGGCGCTGCTGCAAATCGAGGATGAGTTCTTGCGGGTGCTGGCAGTAGACCCCACCACAAACACGCTCACGGTCACACGCGGCGCGGGCAATACCATCCCGGCGGCGCACGCACAGGGCACGCCCATCGCCGTCTACCGCCCGCCGTACCATGTGCTGATGACCGCGCTGCGGTTAGGCGCGTACTTCTACCGCCAGGCAGACGCGCAAAAGCCCGACCCGCTGCCGCTGGATGTGTTCCGCACGCTAACCGGGCTGCGGCGCATCGCCGTGCGAGCATGAGTGAGGAGCACCAACCATGACTGCATTCCGCGATGCACTCACCCAGCTTGCCGCGCTGGACGTGACAGGCGTGACCCACTACGGCATAGCGGCAGTGCCAGATGTGCTGCCGCGTGCGCTGCTGCCCGCACTGCTCGTGCTGCCCGGCGACGCACAAGACGACCGCCTGTTCAAGCAGTACGGGCGCGGCTTCGAGGCAATTGCGTTCGTCAATGCCGCACGCACGCTATCGCTCACAGTGACGCACCTGCTGCTGCTGGCACCTGTGGGCACCGATGTCGGCATCCGTGGGCACATGCCGGAACTGATCGACGCGATTGACGGTTACATTGCTGCGCTGGGCGATGATGTGACGCTCGGCGGCACGCTGGCAGAACCCACCCGCGTGACGGTGGAAATCGGCACGTTTGGCTACGGCGGCATGGATTACCACGGCTGTGCGTTCCGTCACACATGGATGCTCGAGATCAACGTGCCGTTTGGTGGCTAGCTGAGCCAAACAGCCAAACGGAGAAAGAGCATAACCCATGACGCAACCGACCTATACCTACCTGGTGCGCTACGACCGGGACGACGATGGCAACTTCCGGGGCGACCTGAGCACTGACCTGCTCGACCTCAAGATCGAAAACGGGATGCGCAACCCCTACGACACAGTGGGACAGGTGAGCACCGCGCAGATGATTGTCCGCAACCCGGACGGGCGCTACTCCCCGGAGGAGGCGACCAGCACACTACAACCGGGGCTAACCGTGAGCATCACCTGTGTGACGGACGGTGCCACCTACCAGCTATTTGAGGGGTCTATTGCCAGCATCGAGCCGCACCCCGGCACAGTGGGCGAGCGACGAGCGCTCATCACAGCGGAGTGCCCCATGCGTGCGCTGGTCGAGACCCGTGTGCGCCTGAACGCCCGCACCGATGTGCGTGCCGGGGAAATCGTCAGCGCAGTGCTGGATCAGGTGCCGACGCGGGTGCGCTTTTTGGGGGTGGCGTTCATTGTGGGCGTAGCCGGGCGGGCGGAGCTGGGGCAAAACACACGCCTGCCCAGCAGCGCGGCGCTCATCCCACGGGCAATTGAGGGCGGGCGGAGCCGCTTTGCCTATGTGGGCGACCGCTGGGACGACGGCGTGCAAGCACTGGACGCCATCGAGGAGGTGACAGAGGCAGAGCGCGGTCGCTTTTACGTCAGCCGGGGGAGCAGCTTCATTTTCCTGGCGCGGCGCACGCTGTTCACGCCGCTGCCCACCGTCACCACCCTCAGCGACGATATGAACGGGGTGCGCGTGGTCTACGGGGCGGGCATTGTCAACCGCGTGGAGGTTACGCTGCGCCCGCGCCGCACAGGTGCCAGCGACGATGTGCTGTGGACGTTGGGGCAAGCGCAGCGCGTCCCGGCGGGGCAGGCACGCCGCTTTAAGGCACGCTTTCGCAGCACTTCGGGGGAGCGCATCGGGGCGCTAAACGTGCTGCCACCGCGCCCATATGCCGACTACACCGCCAACAGCGACCCGGCAGGCGTGGGCAATGACCTGACGGGCGTGGTGGAGTTCGGCTTGGTGGGCTGGGATGGCTCCACGGCGGAGATGCAGCTTACCAACCCCGGTACGTCCGACGCCTACCTGATGCCGGGCGCGGTGGTGCGCGGGCGGGCGCTGTACGCCACGCCGCCTATCACCGTGGAGGCACGCGACCCGCTGAGCGAAACGCTGTACGGTCCGCGCTTGTTGGTGCTGAACCTGCCCGCACTCACCTCGCTTGAGGAGGCGGAGGACATTGCCCGCTTTGAGCGGTTCCGGCGGGCGAACCCGCGCACCGTTGCCAATCGGCTGGAACTGCGCGGCAACCAACACCGTGAGCGCATCCTCGCAACCAATCTGTTCAACCGGGTGACGGTCGTGGAGTCGCAGGCGGCACACAGCGGGGACTACTTTGTGATCGGGCAGGCGCACCATGTGTACAACGGCGGCGCATCACACGAGGTGCGGTGGACGCTGGAGCCTGTGAACCCGGCGGGCTTCTGGCAGGTGAGCTTCGGCACACTCGGGGAAACCACCCGTCTGGCGTATTGACGCAGAAGCATGTCCCTACGAAACCAATCCGTAGCGCCGCCATTCTTGGCGTCCGCACACAGAACAACAGCAAATACCCAACTAAGGAGAACAACCCATGACCACATGGACAACGCCCCGCACCTGGGGCACTGGCGACCTGGTAACCGCCGCCGACCTGAACGAACAACTGCGTGACAACCTCGCCTACCTCAAGACGGCGATCACGTTTGACATTGTGACGGCAGACAACGACTACACCTCGAACGCGATAGCGAGCTTTGTGGAGGTGGACAACAACAATCTTGTGCTCACGGTGAGCACACGCGGCAAACTGGCGCTCGTCGGGTTTGAGGCGGCGCTGCGCCAGTCGAGTGCAACACAGGGCATTTGCCTGGACGTGAGCGTGGATGGCTCTCGGCTGGGCACAACCAATCGCGGGCTGGTCTATCACCAGATGAGCAACGCCCGCGACGCCATCGTTGCCACGGCGGTGCAGGGGCAGCACTGGCTGACGAACCTGTCCGCTGGCACACACACCCTTAAGCTGATGTGGCGGCAGATTGAATCGACGGCAGTAACGGGCTACATCGACGGGACAGCGAGCGGAGGGCTGCCCACGCGGTTGTGGCTGCTGGAGTTCGACATCTAGCCACACGGCGGTGCGGAACAAACCATCACGCACACCGGCACGGGCGGATGTACCACACCGCCCCCACCCTCATCTACACACAACACAAGGAGCAACACACCATGAACAAACCCAAGTCCGAACGGATCCCGATCCTTGACCCGCTGCTTATCGTGCTGCGCTCGCGGCGTATGCTCATCGCGCTCTCCGCGCTGGTTGCGGGTGTCATCGTCACGTTGGTGCCCGCGTTCGAGGGCGTGCACGTCGAACTGCTCACGCTGCTCGTGACGCTGGCGCTGGGTCTCATCGGCGGTTACAGCGTGGAGGACGCTGCCCAGGCAGCACGCGAGCGGGCAACCGTCAACGCGGACAGCAAAGAGGACTTGTACGTGCTCATCCGAGAGGTACTGGTCACACTGGTAGACGAGGCGGCGCGTCAGCGAGACGACGACAACCGCCCCGCTGCCAAATAGCCTGAGGCGCTAGGCGCTGTGGGGCACGTCATCTGGCTTTGGGGGGCGTGCCCCGCCCTGCGCTTCCTCGTGCGCCCGGATGATGGCGTATGCTTCTTCACAGGTGTCTACCATGGTCAGGTTTGCCGCAACTTTCGGCATAAACCGCTCAGAAGCACGCACAATCGACTTTACCAGCCCCGGTGCCTGCACCATAAACAACAACCCGCTGTTGGACTGGAGGATGCTTTCTGCCACTCGCGTGTTCAGCATCAGCCGCCCGGGGGCAGTTTTTGTTTTGGAGAGATCGGCAATCGAGTGGACGGTGTGGTTTTGCGAGGCAACCATCGCCTGGATTTCGTACAGCGACGTCTTGTGTTCCTCTAGCGTCCACGGGTCTTCGAATGTGTGACGGATGACCGTCCGCTCAGGGTTATCCCAACTAACATTAACACCCATGATGTTCGCTACCTGCACTACGCTTATTTCATTAACTTTATCACAATTTATAACCTATTGACAAACAATTATCCCTCTATCCATGCGGAATTTACCCAATTCAGGCGCAAAGTGAATGACGGCTGCACAATGTAAAATCAACTCATTGGCAACTTTTTACAAGTTTATTGTTTATTTGCCTGCTACGGGGGCGTATACTGTCATTAGGTCACTTAATTTGGGAGCTTATACGAACTCATGGACAAGAGCACGATCTACCAACGGATGCAGTTTCAGAACGAGTTTGAATCACTCGTCTACCAGATGATGACACGGGTTAAGCGCGGCGAAACCATCCCCGATGTTGCCCACTACCTGCGGGTACGCAAGATGCTGCAAGAGCGTTCTGTCGCTATCACCAACGCAAACGCGGTGCAAATGCTGCACGAGAGCGACTGGCTGGCGCTGGCGCTGTACGCAGAAGACCGCCGTATGTTCGCACACCTGTGCCTGGACGCCGAGGCAAACAACGACCCGGTCTATCGCAGCGCATCCCGCTGGCTGGGCGACATCTTCGAGCAGACAATCGAGCAGTATGGCGCGGGAGCCTAACCTCCGTCGGCAAGCAGCACATCCACTAACTGGTGCAGTTCCCTTGCGGGAGAGAGGGAATCATCACCTGTTGCCGTGATGGGCACTCCCTTAATCAGCGAGGCAGCGCGTTATCCACAGGCGCGCATCCTGCGCTGCAAACCCCGCTAGTGCATCCAGCGCGACGTAATCGCCAGCCAGTGTTGCATCAGGGTCTACGATAACGACGCGGACGGTGGTGCTCATTGCGGGGCGGGTTGCGCTCGCATCTAGTGCAGGTTCGGGTCTTAAGGGTTGAATAAATGGTGTAAAGTGATTCTCAT
>CAYVGI010000130.1:1900-14384 GCA_964451095.1 uncultured Anaerolineaceae bacterium | reverse complement strand
GATCACTTACTCTCCATTTTATCGGGGGAACACCAGCCCAATCCGTTCCAGAATTTTGTCTTCAAGAATTGGGTACTTGACAACCATTGGTGGTGGTAACCTTTCGGCTGAACCTGCCTATCGCTGCCCAATCAAAACACAGCACCCCGCCCAAAGAGTGTATCAAGCCGTGTTTATCAGCGCTAAGCAAGTCGCCTCTCAAACAGCTTTGGGACTAATTTTTATTTGATCTGCATGATTGCCATGATGCAAAGTGGACGATGGTTGTAAGATAGGTTAAAATTCTGATGCTTTTGTGCCGGAATGCACAGACAAATCCTGTACCGTGCCATATAACAGATACACACCAGAAAGTTCCTCTTGCAGTAATACACATCCAACACCGTGCATCCCAGCACGAGTGTTCGTAGCTATATTCAAACAAAAGGACACGAAAGGTTTAGCCTTACAATGACAGACAACATTTACGATTCATTTCTCAAGCAGATTGAGGAATATGAACCCAAAGTTGAATCCGTTGAAGTCGGCTACGTAGAAGAAGTCGGCGACGGCATCGCCCGTGCATCTGGTCTCGAAAACATCCGCTTTAACGAGCTGGTTAGCTTCAGCAACGGCGTACAGGGCATCGCCTTTAACCTGGAAGCAAGCAACGTCGGTATCATCATCATGGGTGACTACGACGACATCCAGGAGGGTGACGAAGTGCGCCCGCAGGGACGTATTGCATCTGTAGGTGTAGGGCGTGAGCTGCTCGGGCGCGTCGTTAATGCACTGGGCGAGCCTGTGGACGGCAAGGGACCGATCACCACAACCGAGCGCTACAACGTGGAGCGCATTGCTCCCGGTGTGATGGAGCGCCAGGGGGTGGATCGTCCGGTGCAGACAGGTATTGTGGCAATTGACGCGATGATCCCGATTGGGCGCGGGCAGCGTGAGTTGATCATCGGCGACCGCCAGACGGGTAAAACCGCTGTGGCGATTGACACGATCATCAACCAAAAGGGACAGGGCATGTACTGCGTGTACGTCGCCATCGGCAAGCGCCGTGGTGAGATTGCCCGCCTTGTGGCAACGCTGGAAGAGAGCGGCGCTATGGAGTACACGGTTATCGTTACCGCAACTGCATCGGAATCTGCTGCACTACAGTACATTGCGCCCTATGCTGGCTGCGCAATTGGTGAGTGGTTCATGGAAAACGGCATGGACGCACTCGTGGTCTACGATGACCTGTCCCGCCACGCCTGGGCGTACCGTCAGGTTTCCCTGCTCATGCGCCGCCCGCCCGGACGTGAGGCATACCCCGGCGACGTGTTCTACCTGCACAGCCGCCTGCTAGAGCGTGCGGCACAGCTCAGCGAAGAGCGTGGCGGCGGCAGCCTGACGGCACTGCCGGTCATCGAAACGCAGCTCGGCGACGTGTCCGCGTTTGTGCCCACGAACGTGATTTCGATCACCGACGGGCAGATTTACCTCGAAAGTGACCTGTTCTACTCCGGTCAGCGCCCTGCCATCAACGCGGGCATCAGCGTGAGCCGCGTGGGTAGCTCTGCCCAAACGAAGGCAATGAAGGACGTTGCTGGCGGTATGAAGATCCAGATGTCCCAGTTCCGCTCATTGGCAGCGTTCGCGCAGTTTGGCTCCAACCTGGACAAGTCCACGCAGCAGCAGCTAGACCGTGGTCTGCGCCTGCAAGAGTTGCTCAAGCAGCCCCAGTACCAGCCGCTTGCCCTGGCAGACCAAGTTCTGCTGATCTATGTGGCAGTAAACGGGCTAATCGACACCATCCCGGTCGATAACGTCAAGCAGTGGCAATCGGACTTCCTGCGCTTCTTCAAGACGCAGCACCAGGACTTCTACAACAACCTCGCCGAGGAGAAGAAGCTCGCAACCGAGAAGATCGACGGGCGCAAGCGCAACAAAGAACTTGACCAGATCGTCGCAGACTTTAACGAAAACTGGACACCAGCGACGGCAGAAGCGTAAGGGGCAAACGAAAACATGGGTAGTGTTCTTGAAATTCGCAAGCGCATTCGCAGCGTAAAGAACATCTCCCAGGTCACACGCGCACTGGAGGCGGTCTCTGCCTCCCGTGTGCGGCGTGCACAGGCGCGAGCAATGGCGACGCGCATGTACGCGGAGAAGGCTTGGGAGGTGCTGTTGAATGTGCAGCAAACATCGAATAATGGTGTGCCGCTGCACCCGCTGCTAACGCAGCGCGAAGAGGTGAACAAGCGGCGTGTTGTGCTCATTACATCCGACCGTGGGCTGGCAGGCGCGTACAACACAAATGTCATGCGCGTGGCGGAGCAGTTCGAGGAAGACAGCGATGTGCCCGTTGAGTACATCACGGTAGGGCAAAAGGGTCGCGACACGATGATCCGCGCTGGAGAAGACGTTGTCGCAGAGTTCAGCAACCTGCCAGCAGAGCCAACCATTGCCGACATTTCGCCCATCGCGCGTGCTGCAATCGACGATTTCTTGTCGGGCAAGGTCGATGAGGTGTTCGTCGCCTATACCGACTTCATCAACACCCTAACCCAGCGCCCGGTTGTGCTGCGGCTTCTCCCGCTGGTGCCATACGAGACGGAAAACCAGGCACTGTCAGAGTATGTGAAAGACGTGCCCGATGTGAGTGCCAACGCCAGTGAGTACGAGTTCGAGCCAAGCCCGACTGCCGTGCTAGACGAAGTTGTGCCGCGCTTTACCGAGTTGCAGCTTTACCAGGCATTGCTAGAAAGCACCGCGAGCGAGCACGCTGCACGCATGGTCGCTATGAAGAACGCGAGCGATAACGCCTCGGAGTTGGTTGGCGACCTGACGCTGGTCTACAACAAGGCACGCCAGACGGCGATCACCAACGAAATCCTGGATATCGTCGGCGGTGCAGAGGCGCTGCAAGGTTCTATCGACAGTGCCGCCGACAAGATGATGGAAAGCAACAAAGACAGCGGTGGCAATGGTAACAGCGGCAACGGCAGCAGCGAGAAGCAATCCAGGGCGAGCGAATCCAGCGAGGAACAACCGTCGGGTGCTGGCACAGGTGCTGATGACCTGACGCAAATCGAGGGCATCGGTCCGAAGATGCGAGATGCGCTCGTTGGTGCAGGCATCAACACGTTTGAGAGACTAGCGCAAACGTCGGAAGACGAACTGCGCTCCGCTGTGGAAAACGCCGGGATGCGCCTAGCACCCAGCATCCCCACCTGGGCAGAGCAGGCAGAATACGCCGCCAAGGGAGATTGGGACGGGCTGCAAGCATTCCAGGATACACTCGTTGCGGGCAGACGCCCTGACGACGCCTAAATAACAATCGGTCATCTAACAAACTGAGGATACCAATGGCAGAGATTCAAGGAAAGATTACGCAAATTTTGGGCGCTGTGGTGGACGTGCAGTTCCCACACGGCGAACTCCCGGACATCTTCGACGCGGTGCGTGTACCGCGTGAAGAAGAGGAAGAAGACCTGGTGCTGGAAGTACAGATGCACCTGGGTGACGACGCCGTCCGCACTGTGGCAATGGACACCACCGACGGTTTGCGCCGTGGCGTGCCCGCCTACGCAACTGGGCGTCCCATCGCGGTACCCGTTGGCGAGGCAGCACTGGGGCGCGTGTTCAACGTGCTAGGTCGCCCGATTGACAACGGCGACGCCATCCAGGAAACCGTGCCGCGCAAGCCCATCCACGCACAGGCACCCAAGTTCGACGAACAGGCAACCAAGATTGAGGTCTTCGAGAGCGGTCTGAAGGTGATTGACCTCGTTGCCCCGATGACTAAGGGCGGTAAAATCGGCATCTTCGGTGGCGCGGGCGTGGGCAAAACCGTGACCATCCAGGAGATGATTAACAACATCGCCAAGCAGCACTCCGGTCTGTCCGTGTTTGCAGGTGTGGGTGAGCGTACCCGCGAAGGCACCGACCTCTACTACGAAATGGAAGAAGCGGGCGTGCTGCCCTACCTCGCAATGGTGTTCGGGCAGATGAACGAGCCGCCGGGTGTGCGCCTGCGCGTGGCGCTGAGTGGTCTGACGATGGCAGAGCACTTCCGCGACGAGGGACGCGACATCCTGATGTTTATCGACAACATCTTCCGTTACTCCCTCGCTGGCGCAGAAGTGTCCGCTCTGCTGGGGCGTATGCCGTCTGCTGTGGGCTACCAGCCGACGCTTGCTGACGAGATGGGTCAGCTACAGGAGCGCATCACCTCCACCAAGCGCGGTTCCATTACATCCATGCAGGCAGTGTACGTGCCCGCAGACGACTACTCCGACCCGGCACCAGTTGCCGTGTTCTCGCACCTGGACGGCACAATCGCGCTGGAGCGCTCGATTGCGTCTGCGGGGCGCTTCCCGGCGGTAGACCCACTCTCCTCCACCAGCAACATCCTAGACCCGAACGTGCTTGGTGACGAGCACTACAGCACTGCTCGTGAAGTACAGCAGGTGTTGCAGCGCTACAAAGACCTACAGGATATTATTGCAATCCTGGGTGTGGAAGAACTAAGCGACGACGACAAGATGCTAGTATCGCGTGCCCGCAAGATCGAGTGGTTCCTCACACAGCCGATGTTCGTGGCGTCACAGTTTACAGGTCTTGAGGGGCGCTATGTGAAGATCCCGGACACAGTGCGCGGCTTCCGCATGATCCTGGACGGCGACCTCGACCATGTGCCAGAGGATTACTTCCGCATGAAGGGCACCATCGACGAAGTTGTCGAGGACTACGAGCGCTCACGGGCAGCAGGAGACTAGTCAATGCCCATTCACGTTGAAGTTATCACACAGGAAAAGAAGATCTTCGACGAGCCAGAGGCAGATATGGTTGTCATCCCGGCGGCGGAGGGCGAGATGGGCGTGCTGCCTAACCACGCACCGGTACTCACCACGCTTGCCTTTGGCGACCTGATCGTGCGTAAGGGCGATGCCGAAGAGCACTTTGCTGTTTACGGCGGCATTGTAGACGTGCGCCCGGATAAGGTTGTCGTACTGGCAGACATGGCGGACACCGCCGCCGACCTGGACATGGCAGCGCTAGAAGCAGCACGCGAACGTGCCCGCAAGCTCATCGAAGAGGGCGTGCCGGGGCAGCCGAACCGTGAGGCAGCACTGGCGCTGCGCCGTGCAGAGCTAGCACTCAAGGTGAAGAACAAAATCCGCAACCGCAACACGATTCGCATCGTGGACGACAGCAAATAACCCACACACACAAAAGACAGAAGCAGGCGCTCAGCAGGGAATATACCCCTCTTGCTGGGCGCTGTTTTTTGTTTGCACAATGCACTATACTTCCCGCCGCAATGATCTTTCCGCATTTTAGTGCACAAAACTGAGGGGATGTTGGCACGCATCCCGAAGGGCAAGCTATGGGACTCTTCAGCAAAAACTTGGGCGTAGACCTGGGGACGACCAGTGTTCTCATCTATGAAAACGGGCAAATCGTGCTACAGGAGCCGTCCCTGGTCGCGCTCACTGTTGAGGAAGAGCGCATCGTTGAAATCGGGCAGCCGGCACTGAGTATGCTGGGGCGCACCGACGAAGAGGACATCCAGGTGCTGCGCCCCCTGCGTGACGGCGTGATTGCCGACTATGAAGTGACCGAGGCGATGCTGCGCCACTTTTTTAACAACATCGCCGGGCGCCTGCGCCTGTTCAAGCCCTCCGTGATGGTGTCTGTGCCGTATGGTGTAACGAGTGTCGAAAAGCGTGCCGTGCAGGAAGCAGCGATTGCCGCCGGGGCACGCGAGGCGTTTTTGATCTGGGAACCCTTGGCAGCGGCGATTGGTGCCGGACTGCCCGTGAGCACACCCGCTGGCGATATGGTCGTTAACATCGGCGGCGGTGTAACCGAAGCTGCCGTTATCACCATGAACAACATCGTCCGTGCAGAGAGCGGACGTGTGGGTGGGCTGCGCCTGGACGACGCGATTATCGCCTATGTGCGCCGTAAATACAGCCTCACAGTGGGGCAGCCCACCGCAGAGGCGATTAAGATCCAGGTGGGGGCAGCGGTAGACCAACCAGACGAACTGACCATGGAGGTACAGGGGCGGGACAACGTAAGCGGACTGCCCCGCACCGTCACCGTCTCTACCGGAGAGGTCGTCGAGGCGATGACCGAAACCCTGAGCGCAATTGCAGGCGTGGTGAAGTCTGTGTTGAGCAACACACCGCCAGAGCTGGCGTCGGACATAATTGATCGTGGTATCGTGCTGACGGGTGGGGGTGCGCTCTTGCGCGGGATAGACCAATACCTGACCCGAGAAACCGGAGTGCCCGTCTACAGTGCAGAGAACCCGATGATTACCGTGGCGACCGGGGCGGGGCGGGCATTGAATGACCCGGCACTGCTGCGGCGTGTGTCTCAAAACACCTATGGCAAGTAAAACGTCATCCGCTGCATGTGCACCACTGGGTCAATGTGCTGCACCCGAACGTGATCTGGCACGTTGAGGTTGATTGGCGCGTAGTTGAGGATTGCCATGATGCCCGCGTCAACGAGTTCGTTGGCGACCACCTGAGCGCTGTGCGCGGGAACTGCCAGCATTGCGATCTTGATGTTTTCTTTCTGCACGACTTCCGGCATTTCCTGCATAGAGTGGATAATTAAGTCTCCGATTTTTGTGCCGATTTTGCTCGGATCGCTGTCAAAGACCTGCGTGATGGTAAAACCGCGCTCCGGGAAGCCGCGATAGTTCGCGACCGCACGCCCAAGGTCACCCACACCCACCAGGGCAATCTCCCACTCGCGGTCGACCTTCAACACTTCACGCAGCTTTTCCTCCAAAAACGCAATATGATAGCCCGTCCCCTGCTTGCCGAAGCCCCCAAAGTGCGATAAGTCCTTGCGAATCTGTGCAGAGCTAATCCCCAGGCGTTTACCCAACTCGTGCGATGACGTGACCTCATGCCCCTCCTGTGTTAGGCGGTTGAGGGCACGCAGATAAATGGGTAAGCGCCCGATAACAATATCGGGGATGTTCCGATCGATGCTGTTGGATGCCATGATTGGTTACCATTAGTGAAGAAATTTACAGGTTATCATCATACCATTCTGGCTCATATGGCGCTAGTTGCGCCTTAATCTAGCCATCCGTTGACATTACCTTAAGCGGTTTCTACAATGACCCGGGTTTACTCGTGCGTTCAGGTTTTTGCCTCGCAACTAAAGATGTTACAGAAGCGTATATGCCAGTAGTGTGACTATAACCCGGCGCTGTAGCACGATATGATATTTTGAGCAGGACGCTTGACTAAGCACCTGTAGTATAGTTCCAAAATCGCAACGAAGTTGGGAGGCAACATGCCAATTCGGCGTTCAATTATTGCACTTGCCATCATTGCAATCGGCGTGCCGCTGCTTTACTTTGGGCTGCAAGCGAACCGCCCCGCTGGTGGGGCACCCGGCGGCAGACCGGGCGGCGATGAACAAAGCTTTGAGTTCTACGAGGTCGCATCCGGCGATGTGTTCGCGGTTGTGTCTGCCGTAGGGGAAATTGAGGCAGACGAAACAGTAGACATCAGCTTTACCACTGGCGGGCGTGTGGCAGAAGTCTTCGTTAAGGAGACCGACTACGTGCTCGAGGGCGACCTGCTTATGCAGCTTGAGGCAGAAGACGAGCGCATCGCCTACGATGAGGCCGTGCTTGACCTGGAAATCGAGGAAATCCGCCTGGCAGAGCTTGAGGGTCCTGTCGACGCCGATGAGATCCGCATTGCGGAGGCAAACGTGGACGCTGCCTTTGGCAACTACCAGGGTTCGTTCGACACAGCGAGTGAGGGCGAAATACGGGCGGCAGAACTCGCCGTACAACAGGCAGAATCGCGCCTGGGGACTGCCGTTGACCGTCGTAAGCGCGGTGGCGATTTCGACACTGACGAAGATGTTGCCCTGGCAGATGCGCAGATTGGCGAAGCGTCTTTTAACCTGGAAGTTGCCCGGCTGCAACTGGAAGACCTGCGCACAGGCGACTTCGCCGGAGCAAATGCAGCGTTCCTTTCCTTCGTGCAGGCACAAGCAGAACTCGAAGAAGTACTGGCAGGTCCTGAGCCGCTAGAGCTTGAACAGGCACAAGTTCGCGTAGAACAAGCAGAAGCACGGCTCGCAACAGCAGAGCAGGCACTATCAAAGACGCAAATCCGCGCACCCTTTGATGGCTTCGTATCGCTCGTAAACGTGGAGCCGGGCACGCTGGTTACACCGGGGCAAGCGGTCGTGCAGATGGTCGATGTTGACCCACTGAGCGTTACAGTACAGGTGGACGAGATCGACATCGGGCAGATTGAACCAGGACTATCCGCAACAATTGAAGTGGACGCGCTGCCGAACTTGCTCTTGGATGCTCGCCTTGCAAAGGTCGCGCTGGTGGGCACACAAACTGAGGGCGGCATCGTGAACTACGACGCCGAAATCGAACTAGAGGAGGTTGACCCACTGGTTCGCGTTGGCATGACGGCGGAGGCAAATATTATCATCGACCAGGAAATCAGTGTGTTGCGCGTGCCCAACGCTTACCTCCGGCTGGATAGGCGCACCAACGAGGCATTTGTCAGCGTGTTGAATAACGAAACGCAAGAATTCGAGGAAGTCCCCGTGGTGTTAGGTTTACGTGGCGATTCATTCAGTGAGGTGACTGGCGGCATACAAGAGGGTGATATTCTCCGCGTGGATCTGTCTGGCAATCAAGTCGGGCTGTTTGGGGGCTAATGATGCACTATTTACGTCGTAGCGTGGCTGTGTTGGGTACCGTTGCGCTGCTGGTTCCAGCAGTTGCAAACGCACAGCGCGGGCAGCAGGTCGAAATCCTGGATGAGTACACCGTAGAGCCAGATTCACTGGTTGTGACCGTATCCGCCACCGGTGTTATCGAACCCGAACGCTCCGTTGACCTGGACTTCGAGCTATCTGCCCCCGTGGCAGAGGTCTTTGTACAGGAGGGCGATACCGTCCAGCAGGGTGATGTCATCGCACAGCTTGATGTAGCAGACCTGGAAGCACAACTGCGCGAGGCAGAAGTGGCGCTGGAACTACAAGAACTGGCGTTCGAGACGCTGGTTGCCCCGCCCCGCGATGTTGAAATTGTAGCGGCAGAGGCGGCAGTCGCAGCGGCAGAAGCAGCGGTACCGGCAGCAGGTTTCGGACCTACCCAGGAACAAATCGAGATTGCGCGGGTACAGGCAGACCTCGCCCGCAACCAACTGTGGCAAACCCAACTGAACCGTGACATTCGCAACCAACTCGGTCCGGAGTTTCGTGGTGGACTGCCCGACATTATCCAGCAGGAGGGGCAGGTCAGCGCGGCAGAGTTCGAAGTGGGGATTGCAGACGCGAACATCGACGCAACCATTTCAAGTGGTGGCGGCATTGGTGCCATTGCCAGTGCGGAGGCACAGCTTGTGCAAGCACAAATTGCCCTCGATAATCTGATTGAAGGTCCCGATCAGGTTGAATTGCTTGAATTCGAGATCGAACTAGACCGTGCCCGTCTCGCAGTGGAGCGAGCACGAGTTGCGGTAGAGCAGGGACGCCTGGAAGCGCCCTTTGATGGCATTCTGGCACAGGATAACCTGACGGTGGGTGAGGTTCCGCCAGTAGAACAACCTGCTGTTCAGGTGGTGGATAACAGCGGCTTCTTTGTGGAGCTTTCCATAGATGAAAGTGACGTGGTAGACATCGCCGTTGGGCAGTCTGTGTCCCTGCGGCTAGATGCCCTGCCAGAAACGGAAGTCACGGGCACTATCACCCGCATTTCCATCACACCAGATGCAGAGAGCACAACCGTGGTGTATCGCGCCCGTGTGGAGCTAGACCCAACCGAGGCGAACATCCGCGTGGGCATGAGCACAACCGCGACCGTCACCACGCAAGAACTTGAAGACGTGCTGGTGATCCCCAATCGCTTCATCCGCATTGACCGAGACACCCAGCAAGCATTTGTCACCATTCAAACGGGCGACAACCAATTTGAAGAAATCCCCGTCACACTAGGCGAGCGCAATTCCACTGTCAGCCAGGTGACCTCCGGTGTGGAGCCAGGGCAGCGTATCGTTCAGGTGCCCCGAGAGACACTTGGGTTGGACGAAGTGCTCGGCGGACCCGGCGGCAACTAACATTTAAGGAGAACAACATCGTGGTCAGGCTGTTTAACCGCAACGGGAACACGGAACCCAAGGCAGAGGCAAGCACAAGCAGTGCACCAGAGCCAGCACCCGTGGACGACCCGCGCAAGGTCATCATCGACATTCGCAACATTAGCAAGGTGTACCGCATGGGCGACATTGAGGTACACGCCCTGCGAGACATTAGCCTGAAGATTTACCAGGGCGAGTTCGTGTCCATCATGGGTCCGTCCGGCTCTGGTAAGAGCACGCTGATGAACATCCTCGGGGCGTTGGATCAGCCGACGACCGGGGAATACTACCTGGATGGGCTGGATGTGTCTAAGCTAAAGGAAAACGCGCTGGCAAAAGCACGCAACAAGAAAATCGGCTTCGTATTCCAGAGCTACAATCTGCTAAAGCGCACAACTGCTGTGCGCCAGGTGGAGCTCCCCCTCATTTACGCGGGTGCGTCTAACCGCACGCAGCGAGCCAAGGACGCGCTGCTCGCCGTGGGGCTAGAGCGGCGGTTGGATCACTTGCCGACGGAGCTATCTGGCGGGCAGCAGCAGCGTGTGGCGATTGCCCGTGCTCTCGTCAACGAACCCGCTATGATCCTGGCAGATGAGGCAACAGGAAACCTGGACAGCAAAAGCGGCACGGAAGTGCTGCAAATCTTCCAGCGCCTTAACGAGGAAGAGGGCATCACCGTCGTGTTCGTAACGCACGACCCATGGACGGCACGCCACACCAAGCGCCTTGTGATGCTGCGTGACGGCAAGGTGGTGGCAGACCAACCCGTGCCCAAACCGCTGGTCGCCGGCGAGGCAGAACGCCCCAGCGAAGCGGCAGAACTCGAATCTATCTTCAAGAGCACCTACTACGACGGCGAGGCAGAAGAATTCAACTAAACACCGCACCTTCTCGGCAATAGAGGGGCAGGGAAGTAGGGGCTAATGACTTGGTGAGAGTTGCGCCATGTAGACGCGCAACAGGCAAGCCGTCCGGTTATCATAAGTGAAGCGATATGGGGGTACGCTTGCAAACGCAAACAGCGTATCCCTTTTTCGTTCATGGACTTTTAACCTACACAACCCAGTGCAAATTCTCCTGAGGAGACGTCTCGTGGAAGCCCTACGCATTGCTATGGACAGCCTCATTGTTAACCGACTACGCGCCCTGCTGACGACACTAGGCATCATCATTGGCGTTGGCTCCGTTATCGGGCTAATTAGCCTGGGACGCGGCGTGCAAGATTTCATCGCCAGCGAGTTTTCCGACCTTGGCTCCAACCTGATTATTGTGTTCTCCTCCCCGCCACAAAGCCCCACACGGGAGCGTATCGAACCGCTCACGACGCTGGAAGCTCTGGACTTAGTAGCCCTCCCTACCGTCAGCAATATGTCTCCCATTCACGGCTTGCGTGGCAACATCATCTACGAGCGGGAAAGCGTTGCACAGCAGGAAAGCTGGGGCGTGACACCAAATTATCTCGAAATTCGGAGTTCCTTCCGCCCCGCCTACGGGCGCTGGTTCACCCAGCAAGACATTGACGCCCGCGAACGCTTTATGGTGCTGGGCTGGACGGTTGCGGAGGAACTGTTTGGGGAGTTGGACGACGGTGCCTTCGACCCGACTGGCGAGCTGGTGCGCTTCATGGACACGTCCTTTACTGTGATTGGCGTGATGGAAGAAACATCATCGCTGACAAACGAAAACGGCATTGTTTTTATGCCCATTAGCACCTCGCAGCAGCGCCTTGCCGCCCCAGATCGCTCCCGCACGCGCGATGGCGGCTACCTGCTGGACGCCATCTACTTGCAGGCAACCAGCGAGGAGGCAACCGAGCAGGCAGTGCTGGAAATCGAGACTTACCTCACAGCAGCGCACAACGTCCAGTTTGATGGCGAGCAAGACTTTACTATCGTCAATCAGTCCGATCTCATCAGCACACTGGACGGTATCACAGGCAACCTGACCATCTTCCTGTCGCTCATTGCTGGCACATCGCTGCTGGTGGGCGGCATCGGCATCATGAACATCATGCTCGTCTCCGTCACAGAGCGCACGCGTGAGATCGGCATCCGCAAGGCGATTGGTGCCAAGCAGACCGACATCCTCTCACAATTCCTCATCGAAAGCATCCTGCTCGCACTTCTCGGCGGTTTTTTGGGGATTTTGCTGGGCGCAGGGATTGCCTTCCTCGGTACACGTCTGGTGAGCCAACTCACGCTGTCCGTACAGGTCGATTCAATCATCCTGGCAACCACGGTTAGCGCGGCGGTGGGGGTTTTCTTTGGCTTTTACCCCGCATGGCAAGCAGCACGCAAAAATCCAATAGACGCACTGCGGTTCGAATAGGGGGCACAAACAACATGTTTAACGGGACA
>CAYVGI010000130.1:0-1800 GCA_964451095.1 uncultured Anaerolineaceae bacterium | reverse complement strand
GCCCTGCGCGACCCACTCCGTGTGCCCGATGCAGTGCTGGCAACTGCTATCATTGACGTGAGCGGACGCGATGTGACCTACGAAGATCGCACAACCGACCCGACCATATTTGGCATCACTCCAGATTACATCGAAGTGGAGCAGCGAGAGGTCGTTGCGGGTCGCTACATTGACGAAAACGATCAGGAGGGGGCAGCACGGGTGGCGGTATTGGGGTCGTCCACCGTAGAGAACCTGTTCCCGCCCGGCGTACCCCCCATCGGGCAGACGGTACGCATCGACGGGGTGCCGTTCCGGGTGATTGGCGTGATGAGTGAGCGCGGCGCGGGTGCCTTTGTCGATATTGACAACGCCGTGTTCGTGCCCATGCGAACCGGGCAGACGCGGCTCACCACACAGCGTGCCGTCAACGGCGACCCCATCGTCACACAAATCCTGCTTAGGGCACGCACACAGGACACGGTAGAAGACTTAGAATTGCAGATCAAAGAGACACTGCGCGAAGAACGCAACCTCGACTTTGGCGATGAGGACGAGTTTACCGTCTCCACTGCAACCGACTTGCTGGACAGCATCGGTACAATCCTGAGTGCCCTAACGTACTTTCTCGCGGCAATTGCGGGCATCTCCCTGCTGGTGGGCGGCATCGGCATCATGAACATTATGCTGGTCACCGTGACGGAGCGCACCAAGGAAATTGGCTTGCGTAAGGCAGTTGGCGCACAAAACACCGATATCATGCTTCAGTTCGTTACAGAAGCGATGCTGCTCTCACTCATCGGCGGTGCAATTGGCATTGCCATCGCCGGTTTGGGCAGTTTGTTGGTTAGTGCGGCACTGCCCGCGTTTGATGTCGCGCTAGACCCGTTCGGCGTTACGCTGGCGGTGGGCATTTCGATGTTCATTGGGGTGGCATTTGGTCTGTTCCCGGCGCTGCGGGCAGCGAACCTCAACCCAATTGATGCGCTGCGCTATGAGTAATGCGGGTCTGTTGCCAACGTGTTTGAACGTGCTACAATTCACATGCAGACGTACGGTGCGCCCACGCAAACACAACACATCCTCATCACACGATGCCACACTGCCGAGCAGCCTGCACTCAGCCGATTTGTAAGGTGGAAACCATGTCCGACCAAGACCGCATTGACCCGACCCTAAAAGCTGTGCACGATGACCTACTCGATGGGCTTGGGCAGCTTTCCGACTATTTCGGGTTTAGCAAGGTGATGGGGCAGCTATACACAACCGTTCTCCTCAGCCCGGAGCCGCTGTGCCTGGATGACTTCGTGGAGCGGTTGGATGTATCCAAGGCAACCGTGAGCACAAACCTGCGCACGCTAGAGCACCTGGGCATGGTACGCCGGGCGTGGTCTGCCGACCGCAGCGACCGCCGCAAGTTCTACGAAGCAGAGACCGACTTCTGGCAGATCATCACCAATGTGCTCAGCGGACGAGAAATGCGCGACGTAGAGCGTGCAATTGCATCGCTGGACGAAAATACCACGCTGCTGCAACAGAACCTGGCACAAATGCCCACCGAAGACCGCGAGCTAGCGGAACTGTACCTGGAACGCATTGAGCAAATCGAGGCGCTGTTCCGCTTTGCACAGTTGATGCTCAAAACCATCCTCGCGCAGGTGAACAAAACCGCCGATGTTGGCAGCATATCAGAGATTGACATCCGCTGAATCTGCCCTTGAGGCACTTTCGCGCCTAGCCTATAATTTCGGGAACGTACTCGGGGGAGTGGCGGAATTGGCAGACGCGCATGACTTAGGATCATGTCTCTTACGAGGTGAG
>CAYVGI010000129.1:0-14643 GCA_964451095.1 uncultured Anaerolineaceae bacterium | reverse complement strand
CCCTAGCGGTCCGCTGGGTGTTTATGCTCGGCAACCCACTGTTGATTGGCGCAGTTACGCTGTGTGGCTATGCTGTGTCTCGGTGGATAACCATTATTCCTGCTTTTTTGGTTGGCATGAACGCACCGCCAGATACCATTTGGAATGGGACATTGTGGACAGTGGCGGCCTTCCTATTCACTGCCATTGCCGTCGGATGGTACTCATCTGGGTTGACGATGATGCGCAAGCAGAGTGGCTTACAAAAGCGCGGGCAGTTGGTGTGGGGAGAAGTGATTGCTGCCGTGGGCAAGCGCGAACGCTCCGGTGACTTGTCTGTGACAGTTGAGTACCAGTTTACGCCACCCAGCAGGCGCCGCCGCCGCCCAAAGCCCATCCACAACCAGGATGCGGAAACACGCAACGACCTCAAAGGCAAGGCGTTGCCCACGCCCGAAACACCCGTCGTGCTGTTGTACCTCAACGACAAAAACTACGAACTCCTATAGATACCACAGGGACACATCCCATGACTGACGAGCAAGCAACGCACCTGGAACGCGAAATCAACGAACAGTCCGGCGTCATTCGCAGCTTGCTCGCAAACGAGCACGAGCATATCCAGCAGATTGCCGCCGCGATCCGTGACTTTGACCCTACCTTTGTGCAAATTGCCGCGCGGGGCACATCGGACAATGCCGCCCGCTATGCGCAGTACCTGTGGGGCGTATACACGCGCCTGCCCGTCATGCTAGCGACGCCATCGCTGCATACGCTGTACCAGGCACCGCCCAAACTCGATAGGGCACTCGTTATCGGTATTTCACAGTCTGGCAAAGCAGAGGATGTGCGCCAGGTGCTGAGCGATGCAAACGAGCAGGGCGCACTTACCCTTAGCATCACCAACAATCCAGATTCACCGCTCGCGCAAACAGCAGCGCATCACATTTACCTGAACGCGGGCGACGAGATCAGCATTGCGGCGACCAAGACCTATACCGCGCAGCTCACTGCCATTGCTATGCTGGCGAGTGCGCTTTCTGAGGATGCCAAGCTCCATGCGGATTTGCAGCAGCTCCCCACATGGGTGGAGCAGACGTTACAGCATGCGGAGTCGGTTAAGGGGTGGGTGCAGCGCTACCGTTACGCGGAGCATTTTGTTTCCGTCGGGCGTGGCTACAACTATGCCACCGCGTTTGAGATCAGCCTGAAGGTGAAAGAACTGTGTTACACCACGGGCAGCGGCTACAGCGAAGCGGACTTCCGGCACGGACCTATAGCCATCGTTGACCGAGGCTTCCCGGTGCTTGTCATCGCACCGACGGGCAAAACACTGCCGGGTGTACGCGAAATACTCGACCAACTGTGCGAACGCGAGGCAGAAAGCATTGTTATCTCCGACGATGGCGGGCTGCTGGCAAAAGGAACGGTGAGCGTTGCCCTGCCCACACTGCCGGAACCGCTCTCACCCGTTGTGGCAGTGATCCCTGGTCAGGTGTTTGCGATGCGGCTGGCACTGGCGAAAAACCACCCGGTAGACCAGCCACGCGGGCTAAACAAGGTGACGGTTACGCGCTAGCTGCGCCGTGTGAGCACGATGCCCTGGCTGTCGTGCAGTGTCATGGTGTGCCCAGCGCCCTCGTAAAAGATGCCCGGCGCGGCGATGGTGAGTTCCCAGCCTTCTTGGGGCAGGTTCGGGATGGGTAGGGCAGTCGGAATAAATGTGACGGGTTCGCCTTCCATGTTTGCCGCGAACAGAATGTCCTCGGTACCGTCTGGTGCGCGGCGCAGCCCAAAGTAGAACGCAGTGCCGTTGGCAGGCTGCTGACGATTAAAATACTCATCCTCGCGCAGGTTTTCCACCATCCAGCGCCGTGCCCGCCGGAACTCTCGCAGGCTGAGGTTGTAGGCGGCGCGTTGGGCGTCAACACCATCCGTATAGTGAGACACATTGCAGTACTCAAATACATCCTGCATCCAGGCGCTGGCAATTGCCTTGAGTGTTGCCTCATCCAGTTCCGGTCCAGGGAGTGTCGGTTTGTAGTTGTTCATCAGGTGGGCAGTTGCGGCAATGTTGTAATCGGTCGCCTGCATCACCAGGTCGAGCACATCAAAAAAGCGACGTGTTGCCTGTAAATCCGTAAAGCCCATCTCTTTGAGGCGCGGGAACACAAACGGCTCCGCCCAGCGCTCCTCCCACATGAGCCAGTGCAAAAAGCGGCTTTCCTCGGAGACCACTTTGACACCGTAGCGCTCATCGGTGTTGCGGATAAAGCTCCACGGCGCACGCATTAGGGCATTGATGAAGTCCATGGGCACACCCGGCATCATGCAGTAGTCGAACAGCCGGGCGGAGGCGTTATCGTACGCATTGCGGAACACCTCTGGCAGGGAGTTGCCCAACCGCGTGTTGATGCGCTGTTTGGGGTCTACCTGGGTGCCGCGCCGCAATGTATCGTGGTTGGCGCAGCCTGTAATCCAGTATTTGCCGTACTCGGTCATTTCGCGCACGCGCCAGCTTTTGTTCACCCAGAATGTGAACAGGAACGGGGTATTGTGCGCGAACGTCAGCGGACCCCACTGCCACACATTGGGCAGTTGTTTGGTCACTTCGCGGTAGGTGCTGGCGAGTTCCCAGTCGTCACGGGGCCAGGGGCGTCCGTCCTCGAAGATCATATAGGGGCGGTACGGATGCCCGGCGACGCTCTGCACCACATCGTTCATCTGGCGCAAAAACTCGTCGTCGTGGTAGAGCATGTCGGTCTGGGCGTCGTAGCCCTTAAAGTCCTGCGCACCGTCCACCCGCACACCATCAACGCCAAAGTCGTTTTTGCGTTTTTGCATCTCCAGCCATGTTGCCCGCGCCACCGGATGGCGATAGTTCAGGTTTTGCCCGTACATGTTCGCCCCAGCAAGGTAGTTGCCGTGGAATAGCTTAAGCGCCTGGTTATCGGTGTGCCCATACACAATATCGACAATCACTTTGATGGGTCCGTCGGGGAAGTTGTGCAGTTCGGCAATCAGGTCTACCAGTTCGTCCGGGCGTTTACTGCTGAGGATTGCCGGGTTCACGGCGGGGGAGGCGGATACCATCACGTCGTAGCCCCAGTCGAAAATATCATGCTGGTGCAGTGTGACGCTTATCGTATCGCTGTCTTCATCGTCGGGGTTGTCGTTCTGCCAGAACAGCGGTCCCGCCTCGTGCTCAATTGGCGGCTCTATCGGCATGAGCTGTACCGCATCGTAGCCGACGTAGTTTTGCTCGAACGGGTCTAGCGGCTCGTCGTTGCGGCGCTTTTCTGCAATGCGGGCGTACACCTTACGCAACCCCTCTAGCGATCCTTCCTCAGATGCGGTGCCGGGGTGTATTTGTAGGATGTTCATTGGAGGCGCAACACGCGGAATGCCGTCGGTGTGCTGGTGCGTCAGGTCGGTGTCCCAGTCCATGTTGGCAAAGTGATGCGCGTCGGCACGCTCGGCATGGAGCCGTTCCATATTGTACAGTTCCGCCGGGGCGAGTGTGCCAAACGGCACTGAGTACGCGAGGTGGTCGTGGATGATGTGCCAGCGCCCTTGTCTGTCCTGGTAACGCAGCCAGTAGAATGAGCCGACTTCGGCACGGGTGCCCGGTTTCACGCCGCTAACCACACCCCACACGAACTCGCCATCCTGCACCAGCGGCACTTTCTCCCGCTGGAAGCGCACCTGCGAGGTTTGTGCTTGCAGGTCGAGCGGATCCAGCGGTGTGAGAACCTCCAGGAACCAGTTGTCGTCAGGGATTTGTTTGTCGACCAGTTCCGGGGCGTAAAAGCCGAACTCTGCGTTGCCGTTGCGGTAGTTTGCGCCCAGCCGGGAGACAAGCTGCTCTGCGCGTTCATATGGGTCTGCGGTGCGGGTACGTACCACATCGACCCACTGCAAGAAGTGTTGGGTTTCGTTTTCCAAAAGGGTACAGGGCATTATTTTCTTCTTTCTCACGCTCGTGCTGGAGGGGCAGCGACCGTAGCATGCTGCTCCCTGAATCTCGGTGCGGCTAGCTGTCTGTTTCAGTCGTGGCGGGTGCCTCGTCGTGCGTTGCTTCGGGTTCGGGGTCTTGCCCGCCCTCCGGGCTAATGCTGCTGTCGCGGGCATTCTGCTGGCGTTCACTGTAGGTTTTATCGGACTTGGCAATCACATGGGAGGCAACTGGTGCAGTAATGGAGACAAAAAGCCCCAGCACGATCAGCTTGAGGATCGACCCCGGCTGCAAAAACCCGATTCCCAACAGCAGCCCGAGTATGCCCATGGTGCCCACCTTGCCAGATGCGTGCAGGCGGGCGTAAGCGTCTGGCAGGCGGATGATGCCCACGACGCCCACGATGAAGAAAAATAGCCCGAATGCCAGCCAGAATACCGCGATGATTTCCAGAATGGTCATGCCTAAAACACCCTGCCTTCTGCCACAAAGCGAGCAATTGCCAGCGTGCCGATGAAGCTGAGCAGCGCGACCGCAAGCCCCACATCAATGAGTAGTGCCGCGTCAGTAATCACTGCCAACAGCACAATACTGCCCAGCAGCATGGTTGTAATCATGTCAACGCCCAGCATCCGGTCTGCGATGCGCGGACCGCGCACGATGCGGTATGCTGCGGGGATGAGCAGCGCAACCAGCACGATAAGTGAAATGTTAAGAGATATTCCTACAATTGGACTATTGTCCATAACCTAAAATCCTCCTGATGAGTTGCAGTCGCTTGGTCTGGTCTTGCTCGATGGTGGGACGCGATGTTTCCACGTTGAGGTTGTGAACGTGCAGCATGGTTTCGTCATCGTCCAGGGTGATGTCCACGACAAGCTGCCCAGGAGTGATGGTAATGCCGTGTGAGCTTAGCGCGGTGATGATTTCGTTGTTTTCGGGATCTTGTGTTGGTATGACCAGGATAGCGGGCGCGATTTGGCTGTCCATATCCGGGCTTAGTACCATGCGTGCCACACCAATGGACGACACAAAAATATCCCATGCCAGCCGAATGGCGTACACAAACAGGTACACGAGTTGGAACGGTGCTCGTACGGGGTTCACGTTCAGGTTATTTGCCTGCCCCACGCGTAGCACCAAAAAGCTCACGATGTAGCCAACCACAAAGCCCTGCCAAGTTAGCTGACCGCTTATCGTCATGAAGGCGACTGCGAACGGCAGCGCCAATGTCAGCACGGTTATCATTCGTCGGAAATTCCTCCTGCTGCGGTTTCCACCGCGTCCTCCAAGCTGAGTGGAGCAACGGCGTTAATGTAGTTTTGGGGGTCGCTGATTTGCGCGACTGTCCGGTTGGCGATGTTAAACAGCGGTGTGGCATACACCCCCAACACAAGCGACACGGTAATTAGCAGTGCTGGCGCATATGCTCTGTCGTATACGCCTGCTTCCTTTAGTTTGGCAGTGCTTTCGTTCTGCTTCTGCTGGAACACACTTTGCCAAGTCCGTATCATGTACATGGTGGTGAGCAAACCGCCGCCTACCGCCAGCCCCACCAGCCACCACGCGCTTGCGTCTACGCCGCTGCGCACCAGGGCAAACTTGCTGATGAAACCGTTCATCGGGGGCAATCCTGCTAGCGCCATGCCGCCCAGCAAGTACACCAGCCCCACATAGCCGGGCAAGCTCTGCCCCACACCAACCGTTTCCGCTAGTGCGGCGGTTTTATCCTTCGTTTTGCTGGCAACCACGCCAAACAACATCAGCAAGGCGGATTTAATGAATGCATGGTTGAACGCATACACGATTGCTGCGGCAAGTGCCAGGTTTGTGCCCCAGCCAATGCCCAGCAGAATGAAACCAATTTGCCCAAACGTCGAGTAGGCGAGCATCCGCTTACCGTTGTACGTGCTGAGCGCTGCCAAACCGCCAAAGAACACACTGATGATGCCCAGCAGCAGCAGCCAGAAGCGAATCGCGTCTGCTTCTGCGATGAACAGCAACGTCACCAGACGGATGATACCGTAAATCCCAATTTTGACCACAACTGACGACAGTGCCGCGCTAACCGGGGTGGGTGCCGTGGTGTGGAAATCCGGCTGCCAGAAGTGGAACGGGAACACCGCGCCTTTTAGCAAAAACGCGCACAACAGCATAATCGCCGACGTGCTTGCTAGCAGCGGACGCTCGTTGCTGCCAAGCTGCTGCGCGATGTCTGCCATGTTCAGCGTGCCGAATGTGGCGTAAATGGAACCGATGCCCAACAGCAGGAACAACGTACCCATGGAGCTGATGAACACGTACTTCATGGCAGCTTCTAAGCCGTAGGCGTTGTCCGATGTTGCGGTGAGGGACACCGAACTGAGCACCATCAACTCCATGAAGACAAACATGGTGAAGATGTCTCCGGTGTAAAACCCGCCCAGCAGCCCGGTTTCCATGCACAGGAACAAGAAAATGAATGTGCGTTGGCGCACGGAGTTATCCCGGCAGGTAATGGTGTACAGCATCGTCGCCACCATAACGGATGTCGTCATGAACCCGAACGTTGCCGAGAGCATATCACCGACGAACACAATGCCGAACGGCGGGCTAAAGCCGCCCATCTGGTAAATTTGTGGCGTGTCCGTGGCAAGGTTCGCATTGAGCACAAGCAGGCTACACACCCAGGCGATCACCGCAGTGATAAAACCCGCCCAACGTCGTACGACATGCCCAGGGATGAGCAGGGTGAACACCCCACCAATGAGCGGAACAAAAACCGTCCCTAGCAGAAACAGATTGTTTTCCATTACGGGTACGGACGCCTCAATTTGTCAGGTTTGTGATGTCGTCAGAGTCGATTGACCCGAACCGACGTGAAATGACATTCACAATTGCCAGCAGCAGCGCATAGGAGCCGAAGCCAATCACCACCGCCGTGAGGATAAGCGCCTGCACCAGCGGATCGCTCACAGGTCCCCGTTCTGCCAGCGGCACGTATGGGGGTGTCTGCGAGTCGTATGCACCAACTGAAAGCATGAACAAGTTTACCCCTGTGAACAGGATGCTAAAGCCCATCGCCGCTTTAATCAGATCGCGGCGGAGCAGTTGGAACACACCGATGCCAAAGAAAACCCCGACAGCGAGTGCGAAAATCAAATCCATGGTTGCATTTCTCTCTGGTTACGTCCGGTTGATTGAGTAGGCAAGGTGCTAGTCTGCACCAGCGGGTTGTTGTTCGGTGTTTAGCGGCGCTTCTCTGGGCGGGGCACCGTAGTTCGGGTCGTAAAGTTCATCCCCAGCAAGCACTTCCACATCGCGTGGGTGGGCAATCGCGCCCAAAATCACACCGACGGCACCGAACACCGTGGTTGCAATGGCGAGTTCGAAAACGGTGCTTGATGCGATGTGTAGCCCGGCAAACTCGAAGCCCTTTAAGCTCCAGTGGTACAAGAACGGCTGCCCGAACAGTAGAGGGGCGACCGCATTGCCCACGGACAGCAAAAGCCCAAAGGTGAGGAAGCCCAGTGCATTCAGCCACTTCACGCGCTGGCGGATGGCATCATAGCCGAAGACAATATACCCGAGCGCAATCCCCAGCCCGGCAATCACACCCGCTGTGAACCCATCGCCGGGTCCCTCACCGCCATACAGCAGGTGCACCAGCCCCACCAGTAGGGCAGCCGGGAACACCAGCAACGCAGCAGTCTGGGTAAATGGGGTCGAGGTGGCAAATTGCTGCCCGCCGCTAGCAGGAAGCTCTGCATCAACGCCTTCTTGCTGGCGGTTGACTGCCAGCAGCGCAAGCACACCCAACGATGCAACACCAAACACCACGATCTCGATCATTGTGTCCATCCCACGGAAATCCGACACGATGGCGGCAACCACGTCCGGGATGTCAATTAGCGGCTCGGTGTTTTCCAGGTACCACTGCGCGATAGAAACACGTCCGGGTCGGTTCACAATGGCAGTGAGCGCAAAGATAAACACACTAAAGCCGATTCCCGTGGCAATGAGTGCATCTCGAATCACGCCGCCCCGCGACGACCCCCACAGCGTGTCTGCCATTTTCTTCCGTTGGCGGTGGCTGATGCGCCCGATCATGATGACAATGAGCACGGTAGAGAGCGTTTCTACCAGGAACTGGACGAGGGCAACGTCTGGCGCACCTTCCACAAGGAAGATGCCCGCAACCGAAAAACCAAATACACTGACCGCAAGCGCCGCCAGCAAATGCCGCTTGGAGATAACGGAAAACAACGTCGCGCCAATGCCTAACACAATCAGCATGACATTGAGCAGAGCGCGGGTGTCGAACTGTTCCAGGGTGAGGGCAGCAAATGCCTCTGCCGGCAACCCCTGATTGATGTTCGAGGAGGTGATGACCACGGCGACGATACCGAGAATGAGAAACAGGTAGTAACGCACCCGACCGTTTTGGGAAAGCACCAAAAAGTCCCCGGCACGCTGAATGGTGTTGAGGAACAAGCGCTGGTATGCCTGTGCGCCTGTAAACGGCAAGAACTGCCACGCTTGCGTGACGATAAAACGCCTGATGGCAAACACCACTAACCCGAAAGCGATTATCGCCAGGCTAATTTGAAACAGTTGGTTGCTCATACCACCCACGGGGAACAAATGCAGGTCAACCTCGTTGGGCGTAAACACTTCGACAAGCGGCACCAACAGCGGTTCCAGTGCGAACGGCAGCAGCGTCGTGCCGCCCACAGCAAGCAGCATCGGACCGACAACCGCGTACCGGGGCATGGCGTGGTAGTGAACCTCTTCACGCTGTTTGGCGAAGAACACATCATAGATCAGGATGTAGCCAGCGGTGCCCGTCAGTGCGGCGCTGATGGCAACAACCCATATCGCCGCGCCACCCAGGAACGTTTTTGCCGCCATATACGCCACGGTTGCGTCGAGCAGTACCTCTTTTGCGAGGAATCCGAAAAAGAACGGCACACCCGCCATCGAAAGCGCGGACAAGATCACCACGACGCCTGTGGCGGGCATGTATTTCCACATGCCGCCCAGCTTGTCGATCAGGCGCGTTTCGACAGAGTGGTCAATTGAGCCAACGCTGAGGAACAGCGCACTCTTGTACAGCGCGTGCGCCAGAATGCCGATTGCCAACGCTTTGAAGCCCGCGAAGCTCGGCAGCCCAATGAGCATGACCAGCACACCCAGCCAGGATGTGGTGGAGTAGGCAAGCAGCCCTTTCAAATCGCGTTGTTTGAGCGCGAATAGTGCGCTAATTAGCATGGTGATGCCGCCAACTGCCACCAACCCGTTAATCCACAGTGGGTCGTCGTACATCACCGGGTGCAGCCGTGCCAGCAGGTATATGCCCGCTTTCACCATGGTGGCACTGTGCAAATAGGCAGAGGCAGGTGTGGGTGCGGTCATCGCGCCCGGCAACCAGAAGTGAAACGGGAACTGTGCGCTCTTGGTAAACGCTGCCAGCATCATCAGCACAGCAATTGCCGCAAACCACGGATGATCCGTCAGCGTTTCCACGGCGAGCATGTCGGTGTACTCAAATGTGAACGGCACACCCTGGGTGACTGCCGCTGTGCCATCTGCGCCCACATCTGCCGGATCTTCTTGCAGGGTTTGCCCAACGGCACCCGCCAGCAAAATCACGCCAGCGACCAGCGCCAGCCCGCCCCCACCCGTGATGACGAGCGCCCTTCGCGCCGAATACCGCGCTGTCTCATCTTTGTTGCCATAGAAGCCAATGAGCATGAACGAGGTGATGCTGGTGAGTTCCCACATGATGAATGTTATAACAAAGTTACCGCTGAGCACCACGCCCAGCATCGCCCCAGCAAATGCAGACAGCCACATGTTAAAGCGCGTTTGCTTTTTAGCATCATCAAAGTAGAAGCCCGTGTAAAAGAAAATTACTGCGCCGATGCCCGTCACGACCAGCGCAAACAGCAAACTAAGTCCGTCCAGGTAAAAGCTAAAGTGCAAACCCAGTTCGGGAATCCAGGGCAGGGGGGGCGGTGCGTATGCCCCGCTCTCCTCAATTGCCGGGAAGCGGCGCAGCAGTTGCCCGAACATCGCAATCATCACGGCGGGGATGCCCCAAGTTTGTAGCGGTTTGGGCACTTTGACCGCAGGCAATGCCAGCAGGGTCGCAATCGCAAAGGGGATGGCTACGATGACAAGAAGATCCATAGGGAGTTGTGCTTCAGTTTTCTGTTTATCGCGTAATAGATGCTTTGCGCATCACCAATCCGATATTGTACCGGAGTTTGGCAAAGCAAAACCACCCAGAAGACGGAGTTGGTATCGACCGGGTGGGGGGGGTAGCTGCGTGGCAGTTAGCGGTGGCGCGCGTTATGAACTCTTGAAGAAGACGGCACCCAGGGGTGGCACAGTGATGCTCATGGAGTGTTCCATGCCGTGGTATTCAATGCGCTCTGCATAACGGACGCCGGCATTACCGACGCCGCTGCCCGCGTATTCACCCGCATCGCTGTTGAAAATCTCGCGCCACTCGCCCAAGCGAGGCACCCCGATACGGTAGTCATGGCGGGGCACTGGCGTGTAGTTAAACACACACAAGATCATGTCATTGTTGCTGTGTGCCGTACGGATAAAGCTAAGCGTGCTGCTCATGGCGTCGTTGGCGTCTACCCAGCGGAAGCCTTCGCCCTCGGCGTCCATTTCGTGCATTGCTGGTTCTGCTTGGTAGATGCGATTGAGATCTTTTACCAAGCGCTGTACACCAGCGTGCAAATTATTCTCCAGCACAAACCACTCCAGCGCGGACTTGTAGTTCCACTCCGGGCGCTGCCCGATTTCACCGCCCATGAACAGCAGCTTCTTGGCGGGCTGTGCCCACATATATGCGAACAGCAGGCGCAGATTGGCGAAGCGCTGCCAGTCGTCGCCGGGCATCTTGTGCAGCAGCGAGCCTTTGCCGTGTACGACTTCATCGTGGGAGAGCGGCAGCATGTAGTTTTCGGTAAAGGCGTACAACATGCGGAAGGAGAGTTCGTTATGGTGGTAGTGGCGGTAGATGGGATCGCGGCTCATGTAGTGCAGTGTGTCGTGCATCCAGCCCATGTCCCACTTGAAGCCAAAGCCTAGCCCACCGATGTACGTTGGGCGGCTGACCATGGGCCACGCGGTGGATTCTTCCGCGATGGTTTGTGCATCGGGGTAGTTCCCGTAAATTTCCGTGTTCAGCCGCTTGAGGAAATCGATAGCTTCCAGGTTTTCGTTGCCGCCAAACTGATTGGGAATCCACTCGCCGTCCTGCCGGGAGTAGTCCAGGTAGAGCATGGATGCCACAGCATCCACACGGATGCCGTCAATGTGATATTTGTCCAGCCAGAACAGCGCCGAGCTAATCAGGAAGCCGCGTACTTCGTGCCGCCCATAGTTGAAAATATCGCTCTTCCAGTCCGGGTGGAAGCCCTTGCGCGGGTCGCTGTGCTCGTACAGGTGCGTGCCATCGAAGAAGTCCAGCCCGTGGGTGTCTGTGGGGAAGTGGGACGGCACCCAGTCGATAATCACACCGATGCCCGCCTGATGCAGCTTATCTACCAAGTACATAAAGTCCTGGGGAGTACCGAAGCGGCTTGTCGGCGCGAAGTAGCCCGTTGCCTGGTAGCCCCAACTGCCGTCGAATGGGTGCTCGGTAACGGGCAAGAACTCCACATGCGTAAAGCCCATATCCATGAGATAGGCAGGTAGTTCGTCCGCAAGCTCACGGTAGGTGAGTGAGCGCCCATCTTTGTGGCGCCAGCTTTGAACGTGCATCTCGTAGACGGACATGGGCTTGTCAATCCCGGCGCGTTGCCCACGCACGTTCATCCACTGTTCGTCGCCCCACTCGTAGTCCAAGTCCCACACCACACTGGCGGTGCGGGGCGGCACCTCTGCATAGAAGGCGTAGGGGTCAGCCTTTTCGACCTTATAGCCCAGGTACTGTGAGTCGATCTGGTATTTGTAAACGTCGCCCTGTTTGACGCCGGGAATGAAGTTCATCCAAATGCCGCTGCCGCCCACGCGCTGCAATGGGTTCGCATCACGGTTCCAGTCATTGAAACTGCCTTTCACACTCACGTATTCGGCGTTGGGTGCCCAAACGGCGAATGTTGCGCCATCTACGCCGTCTTTTGTGCCCAGGTGGCTCCCTAACTTTTCGTAAGAACGAAAGAAACTTCCCTCGCCAAACAAGTACAGATCGTCATTTGTCAGGTTTGGAATTGTGTCCTGTTGTTTTTTTGCTTGAACCATTTTTTTCCTACATTTGTGTACCGATACTGGCGTTATACAATAAATCGCACGGATAGAAATTGCAAATGGTGTGACGGTGCTGCTCATGTCGTGGTAAGGCAGCAGGTCATCATCCGCTGTCAGCGTATAATCACAAAAATCATGATGATAGTGCCCCAATAATTGATAAGACCTGTTGGGGTATTTTGTTATAGCGATAAAAAAGCCTGTGCCACGACCATCAACAATGGCTTGCACTGGGTGCTGAATATTGCCTTCCGAGAAGACGAATCGTGCATACATTCGCAAAAACCATGCGCCGCAAAATATAGTCTTACTCCGTTATCTGGCGCTGAATCTGCTTAAGCAGGATACCTCGGTCAAAGTCGGTATCGCCGCCAAACGCAAGATGGCAAGCTGGGGCAATGATTACCTGCTTAAGCTGCTTTGTGGTTAAAGGTCCCGTATGCGATTGCCCTATGCATCATATCCGTCCTTGACGTACGATGTGTATGGCACTAAACTTGTGTGCGTAGTTAAGAAAAGTCCCCATCGTCTAGCGGTCTAGGACGTCGCCCTTTCAAGGCGAAAACACGGGTTCGAGTCCCGTTGGGGGCACAGGTTTACACCATCTGGAAAAAGCCGTTGCAGCCATTTTGCAGCGGCTTTATGCGTTTCAGGATCTCCCTGATTCCCCTATCAACCATAGCCACATATCCAAAACCGAGCGTAATCAGCGGATCATTGCGCTGCACCGCCGCGGCGACACGTTAGAAGAAATCGCAGCGGTATTCGGCATCTCCCATCAGCGCGTCCACCAGATCATACAGCGGTGGGCAGATGAACAGGGAGGTGAATCATGATCCACCTCTCCCAAATCAAACCCCTCACACAGGAACAGCGACAAAATGCCTATGATGCCGCACAGCAGGCCGTCATGCGTGCGGTTGGTGAACGCCCGCTGCGCGAACACTTCGACCGCCATACGGCATCGCGCTACCCGCAGTCGGTGTCTCGACTCATCAACGTGCTGTGCATTGTGCTGCTACTGGCAGCGTTTACGCCGTCGGCTATCCGCCTGTTTGTCATCGGCTCGGATACGTTTGGCGCAACCGTGTCATCCAACATTGCTATGCTCGCGGTGGGCATTGCAACCGTACTGACTGCCGAGATTGGTCAGGTGGTATTCTCGCTGGCACTGGCGACACTGGGCACGACACCCAGCGCGCGTCGCTTGCTATATGCGAGCATGGGGATCGCGACCGCGATTGCGCTGGTCGGCAATGTACAGGTCGCCCTGCCGGGTCACATGCACAGCCCCTTCGCCTGGCTGGAAGCCATTGCCCCGCCCCTGCTGGTATTGAGTACCGCTTACGTGCTTAAAGAGCAACTGCTCGAGTCCATTGAAACGCGTCATGCCAACGAACGCGCCTACCAGGAAGCGGTCAATCTGTGGCAGACCGTGACCGCTAACCCAGAGAGCCATCCGGGTTGGATGCAGTTCTACGCGAATGCTCTGCGCGATGCCCTCCGCAAATCCAACAGCCGCCGTAAGGAGACGCTTGCCGCGCTCAACACCGGACATTGGCGAGCGTTGGTCTACCGGGAACTGCAAGCGGACAACTGGTACGGGGAGCCGGTCATCGAAGATTCACCGACTGAGGAGGTCGAATCTGCTGAAGATCGCCCTTTAGCCCTGAGCGCCACGACCAACGGCGCGTCTGTGCAGATAAAGGGCAGTGCATAGTGTGCGGAGATAATTTGCCCCAATCCAACTACTACGCGGGACGCAGGCGTGTGTACTGCTCCAACGCCTGCAAGCAGAAGGCCAAGCGCAGACGCGAAAAGATCAATAACGAGCATTTCGTGTCGTTTTTCGATGAGATTACGGGTGAAAACACTGATGAGTAAGCCAACAATCATCCCTAACTGGAAGTACCAGAAGCCGACCCAGGGCGGATTTCGCGGGCTGAAGAAGCTGCTCAAGTACGTGTCCTACCGTGAAAACCCGGATCATAGGCCGCTGGATAACGAAGTGCGCTGGACGGACTGCGGATTAGGCGAGAACTGGCGTGAGGTCTACACCAACGCCGGACGCTTCGCCGGACCATATGTGCTGGCGCATCATATGGTCATCTCACCTGCACCTGACCTGATGGAGCTGTTACCCGAAGACATCCGGCAGGAAGTCGTAAAAGAAGTCACTGAACGCACCATTGAGACCTGGCATATTGAGCGTGGGTTAGCCGTGCCAGAGTATTCGTACTGTCTTCACGACCGCGACACCGATGATGCGTTCGGCTTGCAGCAGCTCCACACGCATATCTTCATTGCCGGAACTATCGACAACGGTGTGGGCGAACGGCAGTCGCACCGCGTTAACCGGGAGCAGGTTTGTACGGATCGTGGGGGACTGAAGCGCAGCGATAACCTGCACCGCATCGCCCGTCAGGAGTTCGAGAGCATCCTGGATCGCAGTCTGGGGC
>CAYVGI010000128.1:0-14732 GCA_964451095.1 uncultured Anaerolineaceae bacterium | reverse complement strand
GCTGCTCGAACCCGGCGATCATGCGCAGGGTGGTGGTTTTGCCACAGCCAGACGGACCCAACAGCGCGAAGAACTCCCCGGCGGGGATGTCCAGCGAGATGTTGTCTACCGCTACGACGCTGCCAAACGCTTTGGTCACGTTGTTCATGACTACATCAGATTGTGCCATTTCCTGTTTTCCCGTTACCCGTTTTCAATTGTTAAATAAGCTTAACGAATGCGTGTGGTGTGTGCCAGCGCTTTCGTGCTGGTGCCGTGGGCGCGGCGTTTGGTGCATGTAACCAAAATGCGGGGCAACCCCGCCTGTGGTTGGGCACCCCGCACTGCATCTGCGCGATATTATGCGCGGGCGCGGTGGAAAAACAAGCGCATTTCGCGTGGGGGGGCTTGACGGCAGGAGGCGACTTTTCCCTGGAGTCCCCACATCATCCGCGCACGGGGAGGCGAACCGAGGGGGTGAGGTCAGGCAGAAAAGTCAGTCTAGCAACTACGGCGAAACCCAACATCAAGCGGTGCAAATTGCGAAACCCGGCGTGTTGCGGTGGCTGTATACTGTGGGGGATCGCTTTTGCTATCTCCCACACACAGGAGCACATCACACATGGACGAAAAGATCGCAAAGCTTGCCGAGCTGTTCCAGCAGACCGGGCACGCCCACCACGAGGCGTACATCGAGACGGACGGTGCCGACGACGATTGGGCAATTTGGTATGCAGACTACCTGCACGACAAACTGCCCGACCACATCGGTGTGCAGCCGCACCGCAGCGAGATTGTTTACCTGCTGATGCTGCTGAACTACGAGCAACAGATGGAGGCGCCGTCTGCAAACTGGACGCGCTACTATGCCGAAGACCTGCTCGACCGCTACGGAATGCTGTAGCCGCTAGCGGTGGCGGATGTGGCTGAGCGCCCACCAGATGCCACCGAGCATCACGCTGAACACACCCAGCAGCACCGTTAACAGGTTTACATTCAGCATAAGCAGCCCGATTGCCAATACAGTAAAGAAAATCCACGCAACTGCGAACCAGTCGGTCAGGTTGCGGGCGAGGCTTTCCGAAATGCGAACCCCGGTGTGGAAACGGGGGAAGATGTCTGGGTTGGTGATCGGTGCTTGGTTCATGGTCACTCACCTCACGTTTACGTTTTAAGGTTCTTCACACCTTATAACGCGGCGTGGGGCGTTTGGTTACGCCCCGTTTGCCTTTTCTGCAAGATGGTGTGTAATGTTCAGCACGCTCTAACGTGGCGGGCTTCCCCCGCCAGAACTGCCGCCGCCATCCGGCGGTGAACTGTTGTCGCCGCTGCTGTCGCTGGGCGCTGCGGCGGTGTTATCACCTGCATTGCCTTGATTTCCCCCATCTCCATCATTTCCCCTATCTCCATCATTTCCTCCATCCTCCCCATCCGATGAAGTTGGTGCTTCGTTCGGTGGGGAGGTAGTGTCGTTTGCGGGGTGTCCATTACCATCGGGCGGTGGCGGGGCACCTGTGGTTCTGTCGCCATTATCGGGCGGCGGCGCACTGGCAGGGGCATCTGGTTGATCCGGTTGGGTGTCGGGGGGCGGGGCACCCGTAGTACTGCCATTACCAGATGCTGTGCCGCCTGCGCGGTCGTCGTCGGGGTTTTGGGGTTCGGCAGGGTTGTTGTTATCGGCAGGGGGACGCACGCCCGCCGCTTCCTCTAGTGGACTGCTGCCATCCGGTTCAGGTTGCAGCGCCGGGGCGATGATCTCTCCAAAGTTCAGTCCGCTGGTGGGTGCGCTGCCTTCGGGGTCAAGCGGGCGTTCACCGTTGTTGTCTCGCGGCACGATGATGCCGGGGCGTATGCCGTTACGGTCTCCGCGTGGCACGATGATGCCGGGACGCTCACGGTCTTGCAGCCCCTGCCGCACATTCGCCTCGTAGTTCAGCAGCGTATCCGCGCTGCGCCCCCGGAAGTTGTTCTGCACGTCCAGTGCGCCTGCTTCCACCTGCTCCTGGATTGCCGCCAGGCGTGGTGCCTGCACTTCGTAGTTCAAAATGCCAGGGTTCAGCCGCTCCAGCGGTGCAATCCGCTCGATGTCAACTGCCTCAAGCGGCTCGGTGGGTTGCCAGTCTTGTTGAGAAAGTGGCGGTGCGTCCTGCACCGCTTCACCGTCGGTGCCCTCTGCTGATGCAAGCGGGCGCTCAATGCGTGCTTTGAACCCACCCAGCACTATCTGGTCGTCGTTCAGTCGGGCGCTGCCGTCAATTACCGCCAGCCGGAGTTCGTCTTCGCTTTGCGCCTGGAACACGACGGTAGAGCCAACCGCCACATCCACGCCGTTGATGTTGAGTGTCACCTCAGCGGTTTGCGGACCCTGCACCACCAGCGCGGCGGGCGCGTCCTGGCACGCTGGCGCACCAATGCCGCTGGTGAGCGTGAACGCCTGCATCGCGCCGTAGCTGGTGCCGTCTACGGTAGGGAGGTCGTCCAGTTCGGGGGCTGCTTCCAGGGCATCCTGGCGTACCCACAGCGGGAACTCATCAACAATGACGCGCACCCACTCGCTATCGGCGCTGGTGCCGTCGGCGGGCAGCACGGTGCCCACGTCTACGGTGGCGACGCTGTTATAGGTTGTTGCCGCGCCTGTGCGCAGGTCTGCCTCCGCGCCCACGGTCACATCAACTGGGTCTGCCGGCGCGGCGGCGTCTGTGGGGGGGACGGCGCTCTCTACCTGCACATCGCCAATCATGATGAACAGCACGCTTTGCCCCGGCAGGGTGTTGGGCAGCATCGCTTGCAACCGCATGAGCGCCACGCCCATTTGCTGTGTGTCCGGGTCTATGGGCAGGGTTTCCAGGCGGCGTATATCGGTTAGCCCGACGATGTCTGTGGGTTCTGAGAAGGTATCGGCGTCTACATCCTGGTAAAAGCTAGCACTGATGCTGCGGTAGCCGTAGCACACCTCGTTGCGGGCAAGCCCGTCGCAGTTGGCGTTGGCAATCTCGATTGCTTCCTGCACGAGCGCGGAACACGTTTGTGCCTGGGCGCTGGCAACGGCAACGCCGCCCAGCGATAGCAGCAACAACAGCAAAGCCAGCAGGGATAATCGGTGCATGGGGTCGGGTTATCCTCCAAATACAGGGTCAGGATTACCCGTCACTATAGCATGGGGGTTGTACAGCGGATGTGCGTAGTGCGTATGTTTTCGGTAAAACTGCCTAGGCGACGCCTGAGCCAATGTAACGCTCCAGGACGTGCAGCAAGTCACGTTTGCCGATGGGCTTGTTCAGGTAATCATCGCAGCCCACTTCGTAGGCGTAGGCGCGGGTTTCGTCGGAAGTATCGACGGTGAGCATGATGACGGGGGTGTGGGCGGTGTTGGGGTTGCGCTTGAGCTGCCGCATGACTTCGACGCCGTTCATGTCCGGCAGGGCAAAGTCCATCAGGATTAAGTCGGGTTGGTGGGCATGGGCAGATTGAATGCCGCTGCGCCCGTCTTCTGCCAGCAGCACCAGGATGTTCTCCGGCATAAGCTGCTTGATAACCAAATTTGCGTTGACTACGTTATCTTCGATATACAGTACCGTTGCCCTAACCATAAACACTACCCCCACAACTGTTTCCCCAACTGTTACAGGCGTAATTTTAGAGGGAACCGCGCAGAAATCAACAACATCGTTACAAGTGTAACAGTTTTATAACAACTTGCGAATTGAACTGTCAGGCGGTGGGCAGGTGATGCTTAGCGTTCAGGTAGGTGTGGGCAGTTTCAACATCGTTCACAAACGTGACCTGGGGCAGCAGTGCCGGGTGCAGCACAAAGATGATGTTTTTAATGAACGCCTGCTCATGCTCTCGGATGCCTGTGATAACCAGTTCGCAGCCCATGGGGATGAAGTCCAGCGGCAGGCGGCGCAACTGGGTGACAATCGTCTGAGAGAGGTTTTTTAGCCCGCTCAGGTTCAACAGCACATCGGGGTCGTAGGGCACCTGTGTGGCAAGCTGCTGTGCTGCCTGGAAGGTATGTTCCAGTGTTCCGCCGTGCAATTGTATGGAGATGTAGGCGCGGTGCTCACTGTTCCAGTTGACTATGGCTGGCATTGCTTTTCTCCGTCTTGTTACTGTAACTCTGCCCTAACCTTGTCTAAATATAGTGTAACAATTGGGAGAGGTCAACGAAAAAAGTGTAAATTTTCACATGCCCCTAAATCGCAAAAGTGTAAAACGCCACAACGGGTTAAGTCAGTTCCAGGTGCAGGTGTTTGCGCAGCACGGCGAACAGGTCTTCCTTGTTCACAGGCTTGTGCAGGTAGCCCTGGCAGCCCACCTCGTATGCTTTGCGGCGTGTGGCAGGGGAGGTATCTGCCGTAACCATAACAATGGGGATGTCTGCAAAGTCTGCATTGCGCCTTAGCCGACGCATCACCTCAACGCCGTCAATATCGGGCAGGTTGAAGTCCATCAAGATCAAGTTCGGGTGGTGCTGCATCGCCATGACGATGCCCTCTTGCCCGTTTTCTGCAACTAGCGGCGTAATGCCAACGCGGTGCAGGCGACGGGTGATGAGGTCGGCATTATCCAGGTTATCTTCAATGTAAAGCACGGTACAGGCAGTCATGTAATTGTATCCTTATCTTTCGTTTGCCTATCTTATCGTTGTTTTGGTCAATTTAGCTGCAAAAACTACTAAACATCCTGGGCAATTACGCCGACAGATTGGACTGCCGGAGCCTGCTGGTGAGCTGTGCGGCGGCGGTTCGGGCGTCTGGCGCGAATGTTACCGAGCGCAGCGCCAACGGGAACAACATCTGCATGACGTTTTCCACCAGCGAACGCTCAATCGCGTTCACTCCGATAATCACGATGGGGTAGCGCCCCGGCGGCAAAATTGTCGCAACTCGTCGCAGCTTGACGAACAACCCCGGCGGCATCCGCCGTGCACGAGATAGGTCAATAATGGCGGCGATGTCGTGCGGCACGGCGGTGTCCAGCCGTTTCCACTTCCACGCGCCGTGGATCAAGTCTTCTGCCGTCCAACCTGCGTCCAGGCGCATGTACACAATCCGGCGGTTCAGGTCGAACCAGTTCACATAACAACCCATAGTCGTTTTCCCCCGAATGAGTCTAAGTGCGCAATGAAGCGCATTCTTCGTAACAATTCGTAATTATTGTAACAAAAACGCGGGGGCTGGCAAGCACTTGGCAGTAAAGTTTGAGTATTGTAACGTTTAGTAATTGAATGAAGCTGGAGGGTCTGCTGATTGGGCAGTGCGCACCCTACGAGACAAGATGCGCACCATCAACGTTTGAAGCAGATAGCCGCGCCCTTTGGTAAGTCAGATGTCTACGGGCTAGGCGGAAACACGCTGCTTGATCTCGACTTCCCAACGTCTGCCGGTGCATCAATCACACGTTCGGTCGTCAGTGAATACATAGTTTGTGCCTCGTGTGCGCGGGCGCTAGCGGCGCATTCCCCACCATTCCAGCAGGGCGAACACCAGCACGGCATCGGCGATGCCTGCAAACGCCCACTTCGCCGCCGTTGTAATGGGCAGCACATTGAGCACAAGCAGCACATAACTGCCGACCACCCACGCCACATCCAGCACAAACACCGTCCAAATCAAGCGCGGTTCCAGTGTGCGCATGGTGTAGAACACAAACCCCGCAAACGCGAGCAGCCCAATCCCGAGCGCACGGTAATACAGTCCCCACGGCACGCCAGTGAAGTCTACGATGGCACCCGCAGCGAGTGTGAACAGCACGCCAAACGTGGTACTGAACACCACATTGGCGATCAGCACATTGCGCATAAATGCCGGGCGGTTAAGTGATGTTGCTTGAGTCGTCATTGGGTCATCTCCTATTCTGTTATGCGATACGTCCCACGGGAGGGGACGTAATCGCGCTGTTTGATGACCCCAACGTACCCGCCAGCGCACTGCCATCACCACGAAAAACACTGCCAAACACTGCCAAACTGCCCGTTTTACCCGCGCAAATCCTGCGCAATGACCGCCGCTGCTGCGTTCTGCCAGTTGTACAGCGTGCGCTCTGGCACTTGCCCCTGGAACCACGCCAGCACCGCCCGTGTCTCCTCGTTGGCATCATCCAGCACAAAGCGGCGGCTGTACGGGCGCATCCCGACCACATACGGATAGTAGAGTGCATTGTAGTAACGCCACTCGTCCGTGACCCCGTAACCGTCCGGGCGCGGGCGCAACTGTTCAATGCGGCTCACCAGCAGCGCACGCAGTTCTGCTGCCCGCTCCAGCGGTGCCTCGCAGCGCAGCATGGGCAACCGCATCAGTGGGCTGGTGACGAGCTTGTCGTATCGGTTCAGGTTGCTGAGGGCGCGGCGGGTGTGCTTGGTGAACGTCGCCTCGTCCATGCGCATTAGCGCGGCTGCCTCGTCTGCCTGGGGCAGCGCTTCGCCAACGTTGCGCAGCGTTTGGCGTGCCTTGCCCACGTTTGCGGGCAGCAGCAAGCGGTCTATCACGTTGTTCAGCGGCGCGGCAAACACCGTCAGCGCCACACTCAGCCCCACCACCTCGATCAACAGCAGGCGCAGCCCCGGCAACGGACCCTCGATAATCATCACGACCCCCACCTGTGCCCCGAAGATGAGCGCGACAACCCCCGCCGCCACTAACGAGCGTACCGCCGCTGGCAAGAACATCTCCCCGCTGTTATCCGCGTCCAGCACCGCCACCGCATACCCGACCAGCAGCAGGTCTACGCCCAGCGCTACTAGCGCCACATCGCGCGGCAGCATAGGTAACAGCACAGCGCCTAAACTCAGCGCCAGGAAAATCGACGCGGTTAGCAGCAGCCAGCGCTCGCGGCGTTTGGTGCGGCGCACATGCCCCCAAATGCGCCGCACAGCAATTGCCCAGCATACCGTGGGCAGCACCGCCGTGAAAAGCCACCACCCCGGTACGTCTAGCAGTACCAGCCCCACCGCATAAATGACCAGCCCCAGCCCGGCGTCAACCGTGCCCAAACGCATGAGGTACAAGCCAAGCCACAGCGCCAGCGCGTAGGTCACAATCAGCATGGGGGTTGCTGTCGCCTCGCCCGGGTTACTCGTCCGCAAATGTTATCCATTTTGTCTCTCCTATGATCGGTTTCACGGGTAGGGCAGTCGCTCCTATTTTAGTCCACTGACCTGCCCCAGTTGCCCGCATTCCGCCCTGTCTGGGAGCATTTTAGGTAGGTATGATTCTTTTCATTTGCCCCACAGCAGCTTGCGTTCTGCCCTTGCTGTGACGAACGTCACTTCGAGGTGGCACTACACCCTGTGCGCAGGTGACAAAGCGCACTACGCAGAAAACCGTCGCTGCGGGATAATAATGGGGTCATTCTAGAGAACCAGGAGCACAGCACACAATGAACAGACTACAACTCTTCCCAAGGACAGTCATCGCTATAGGTGTTGTATTCGTCGTTGCCGGACTCATCGCCACAGGTGCCGGAATCTACATTCGCACATTTGTCGGGCAGCAGCTTGCCGCCCAGAACATCACCACACCCGGCGATGCGTCTATCCCCAACGCGCCCGTAACCAGCATCGCCACCGCGCTCAGCATGGCAGATATCATCCAGCAGCACGCGGCAGCGAGCAGCAACGGGCTGACCTACGCCGAGATGGGGCGGTTCGCTGTGGAAGGCGACGACCCGGCGGGCACGAGCAACCCGGAAGAAGCGTTGCTAGACGACGCAGGTAACCCGGTGCCGAACCAGGCACGCCAAACACAGCTTACCGCTGCGGGGCTGGTCACATCGCTGAGCTTGTCCGCAATGGCGATTGGTGTCTCCTACGGCATTATTGCTCTGGGTGTGGCATTTGCCCTGCTGGGCTTGGTTGTTGGTGGGCTGGGTTATGCGCTGCTCGGTCTGATTACACCGGAAGTCGCAGAGCGGTTCGGTTTGCAGCCGGTCGCCGCATCGTAACGGTACAACTTCGTAAGTTAACAGCACGCCCCTTTCTCACTGCGGTGGGAGGGGGTTTTTGTTTGCGTCATCAGTGCCACGCCGGGGGGCGGTGCTGGAGCCGCCAGCGCCACCCCACCGGATAGCCGAGCATCTTGGCGCCATCCCCCACCACCCGGATAACGGGCACCAGCACAACCGCATACCCCCAATCCAGCGGAGAGACGGGGTGCGCCCGCGCATACCCGCGCATGACCACGGGCAGGCGGCGGTATGGGGTGCGCGTGTAGACGACCGCCCCCGCCAGCAGCAGCGCCCACCCGCTCCAGTGCACGGCACCGAGCGCGAGCAGCAGCGGTGCCCCCACCAGATAGGTGAGGTAGCGAATGGCATGGCGCTTGCGCCACAGGTCTGCCTTGCCGTCGCCACGGGCGTAGCGGTAATACTGCACAAAGAACGCACGCAGGTCACTGCGCGGGCGGAACGCCACACACGCCCCCGGCGCAAACGCAAACGCGGCGTGCTGCTTCAGCCGGATGTCGAAAATCAGGTCTTCGCAGTAGTCCAGCCACTCCGGGTAGCCGCCCACCGCCGCAAATGCCGCTCGGCGCACGGCAATGCTGCGGCTGCTGGGCAAAAACGTCTCCGCGTCAATCTCATCTGCCAGCGGCAGCACGGTCGCGCCCATCGCCACCTCGAACACGCTGTGTGGGGCTGCACGGAAGAAGCCGCCCACCACATCCGGCGGGGTGTCATGCTGGAACGGGGCGGTAAGCTGTGCCAGCCAGTCGTCTGGCAGGGTGACGCCCGCGTCGGTGATCGCAATAATCTCGCCTGTGGATTCCGCAAACGCCCGGTTACGCCCCCTGCTGATGTTCGCGCCCGATTCCACGATGACGCGCAAGGGCAGCCGCGCTTGGTACTGCCGCAGATGGTGAACTGTGTCGTCCGTGCTGCCGCCGTCCACAACCACGATTTCGTCTGGGGGGCGGGTTTGTGTGCGCAGCGAGTCTAGCAGGGTGCAAATGCTGGCACCTTCGTTGTATACGGTGGCAATGACAGAAACAGTCGGGGTCATTCGCTGCATACCTCAGGTGCCGCATCGGGTTGAAAGCACCGCGTGGCGCTGCCCGCCAGTGCGCCCGGCGTTGGCAGCGGGTACGAGCGCCTTGAGGTCGCTGTTGGTGAACTCATTTCGGTAGGGGTTCAGCGTGCTGAACCCTGGGCGTATCGCCGGGTAAGCGCGGCAAAATGTCATGCACACCACAGCTTACGCGCCCTTGCCAACATAATACGTGATCTTCTTCTTCAGCTTGGGGTATTCCGTGTGGGTGCGGTTCGTCAGCGCAATGATCGTGTTGCCGCCCTCCCCGGCGAAGAACGCCGCGATGCGGTAGGGCAGCGGCAAGCCGGGGATCACCAGCATAATCCCTTCGGCGGGTTGGTAGTTCTGCTTGCCCACAAACGCCCGGCGCTGTACTTCGCCATCGGCGGTGGGCAGCAGTGGGTACGGTTTCACTGCGGCGACTTGCTCCCACGGCACAAAGCGCCGCCCCCAGATGACGGGTTCCAGCCAGAAGCCGTCCGTTTGTATGGTGATGGGGGGGGTTGCCGCCGTGAGCATGAGCACGGGCGGGATGAGCAGCACAGTCACAATGGCGGAGATGATAAACAGCCCACCGGGTGCGCCCAGCAGCGTGAGCGACACTTGCAGCGGGGCGGAGGCAAGCATAAGAACGCAAAGCACTACAGCACCGTACTGGATGATACGGTCTTGCAGTGGGTTTGGGTGGATGTGTTTTGACGTCACCATAGCGCCGGATTATAGCACAGCGCTGGTGAGGTTAAACGTCGGGCGCTAGTCGAGTTCCGGGCGCACAATCGGTAGCGTAATCGTAAACGTGGTGCCCTGGTTTTCCACGCTCTCAAAGGTGATGCCGCCGCCGTGCATTTCGATAGCGCGTTTGGTCACGGCAAGCCCCAGCCCGGTACCCTGGCGTTTGCCCACGTTTTGGGCGCGGTGGAACGGCTCGAACAGGTTGACCCGATCTTTTTCTGGAATGCCGATGCCTTCGTCGGTGATGCTGACGTACAGGGTATCGTGGTCACAGGCGAGGTCGAACCAGACGGTGGTGCCGTTCTCAGAATACTTGACGGCGTTGTTTAGCAGGTTGGTGAACGCCTGCCGCAGCAGCTTGGTATCGCCCAGGATTTGCGGGCAATTGCTCTCGTTTACAAAGCGGATGCGATGTGTATCCGCCGCGATCATCTGCGTGTTGGCGGTGATGTCGCTGCAAAAGTCCACAATGTCGATCTTCTCGGTATGCACATCGACGTCGAGTGTCTCTGCCCGGCTGAGGGCGGACACATCATCGACCATGTTTTCCAGGTGGCGCACCTGCGTTTGGATGGTAGCGATGGTTTCCAGCTTTTCTGCCTCCGGCATCCGGTCGCCGTAGCGCTTGAGGAAGTCGCTGGAGAGCATAATCACGCTGAGCGGTGTACGCAGCTCATGGGAGATCATGGACATGAAGCGGTTCTTCAGTTCGCGCAGTTCGCGCTCTTTTTCCAGTTCCACTTGCAGCCGCTCGTTCTCAATCACTTCCTGTTCGATGCGCTTGCGCGGCGTCAGGTCTTGCAGGATGCCCGTAAACAGCCAGCGGTTGTCCACCTGGGCGCGGCTCATCGCCATGTACATGGGGAAGCGCATCCCGCTGCGGCGCACGCCCTGCACCTCGTGGTTCACCTCCGCATAGCGGCGGCTGCTCACGCGGCGGTGGCGCTTGAGGTAGTTAAAGTACTGGGTTGCGTACGGCTCCGCCAGCAGCATCCGAAAGCTGTTCCCCACCAGTTCTTCTGGGTAGTAGCCAAATGTCTCGCACACGGCGGGGTTCACCGTCTCGATGATGCCGTCTTCGTTCGCGGTGAAAATGCCGTCTACGACCGTATCAACAACTGCCTGGAGCCGCTTCTGGCTTTGGGCAAATGCCTGCTGTGCCAGCTTGAGGTCGGTGACGTTTTGGTGTGCCGTAACCACACGCATCTCGCCCTTCCACTCGAAGCGGGCGATTTGCAGCATAAACCAACGGCGTTCGTTGGGGCTGTGGCAGGGGTATTCTGCCCGGAAGACCTGTTCACGTTCGCTGATGATGTCTCGGATGGTTAGCGCAACCTCGCCGGCAAAGTCGGCGTCGCGCCCACGGGTGGCCTCGCACAGGTTGATGTAGTTGCGTCCCAGCCCATGACTGTGATCTTGGTAATCGTTTTCCGTGCCGAAGCGCTTCCACGCCTCGTTCACGCCGATGATGCTGCCCCCCTCGTTCAGCATCGCAATGTTGGATGGCAGTGAGTCCATTGCGGAGTTCAATAGAAGCTCAGGCGGTTCGTGGTTGTTAAACCCCCCCACGCTGTGTAATCGCTGTGCCATGTGGCAAGTCCCTTCCCTCATTTATGTACTACTTATCATAACGGGCATTGGTGCGGGAATATACCGCTACATATGCCTGTTAATAGAGTTCTTGTGCGCAGCGTAGGTATAATCTCCCTGTGGAACACGCAAGACCCCCCTAGCGGACCCACAACGCTGACTGTTTTTGCTTCCCCTGGTACTTGCTAGCAGCAGGCACGCCCTGCCAGTGGGCAAAACGCACCTGCACTGAGGGGAACAGTACATATAGTGTAGCACGAAAGCGTAGGAGTAGGGTTAAGGATGTCGTGTTGTGGCTAGCCTTTCACCGCGCCGAGTGTTAAACCACGCACAATGTAGCGCTGTACAAACAAGCTAAGAAGAACAGGTAGCATCACTGCAATCAGCATCCGCGTGGCAACAAAGCCGAAGTGCACACCGCGCACAGTGCTGGTGCTGGCAACCAGGAATGTATACGGCTTGGCGCTGTTCGGCGCGAGCACACTGGCGAACAGGTATTCGTTCCACGAGAAGGCGAAACAGATAATTGCCGCTGCGGACAGCGCAGGCGTCGCCACAGGCAGCGCCACCCGCCAAAACACCTGCCACTGGTTGGCACCGTCTACGAGCGCCGCCTCGCGCAGGTCACGCGGCAAGTCCGCGAAAAAGTCTCGCATGATGAGCACGGCAAACGGCAGCGTGAACGTGGTGTTCACCAAAATTAGCCCCAGGCGTGTGTCGAACAGGTTAAACGATTGCAGCACCAAAAAGAACGGGATGAGCGTTGCCACGGGCGGCAAAAAGCGCTGCGACAGAAACCACGCCGTCAGGTTGCGGTTGCCCGCCTTACCATAGCGGAAGCTCGCCAGCCCGTACCCCGTGATGGTGCCGAGCACGGTGGCGATGACGGTCGCGCCGATGGCGATGACGGCGCTGTTGGTGAGGGCAAGGCGTGCCTCACGCCCGCCCAAGCCGAACTCCGCAATCCAGTTTTCTAGCGTGGGCTGGAATTGCAGCCACGGGATGAACACGGGTTGCAGCGCGTCACGCTGGGTTTTGAACGAGGTGATGATCGCCCAGACGAACGGCAGCAGCACGCTCAGCGTAACGATGACGATTGCCGTCCAGATGAACACGTTGTACAGAATGCGCGCGGTGTCACGTTGGGCAGCAGAAGACCCGACGGACTGGCGTGTGCTGGAGGTTTGGGTTGTAGTTGCCATGGGTGCCTCCTATTTGACCTCGAAGCGTTCGCGGACTTGGTTGAAGTAGATGGTGGTGAGGATGATGGCGATAATCACCAGGAACCATGCCAGCGCAGAGCCGTAGCCCTGGTTGAAGTTCTTTAGCCCGGTGATGTACACGTAGTACGAGTACGTCTGCGAGGCACTGCCCGGTCCGCCGCCCGTCATGGAGAGCGGAATGTCGAGGATTTTGAACGTTTCCACCATGCGCAGCATCGCCACTGTGCCCAGCGCGGGCATGATGAGCGGCAGCGTGATGCGGCTGAACAGCGTCCAGGCGGAGTTCGTGTCCAGGCGTGCCGCTTCGTACAGGTCATCGCTGATGGACTGCATCGCCGCGAGGATCACAATGAACACAAACGGCGTCCACTGCCACACATCCGCAAAGAGTATCGCCCACCTTGCCCCCCACGGCGTGGTAAACCACTTCACCCCCGTGTATTCTGCAACGGGTACCACCGTCATCAGGAACTGATTGATAGGGCCACTTTGCTCGTTGAACAGCACCTTGCCCAAAAAGCCCAGTGCAATGGGTGCCACGAAAATAGGCATGGTCATCACACCCCGGAACACATTGAGACCGGGCACTTCCTGGTTAAACAGCCACGCGATGAACGTGCCAAACAACAATGTGAGCACTACGCTGCCCACCGTCAGGAACACCGACGTGACCACGGTTTCCATCACCCGATCGTCGGTGAAGATCTCCGCAAAGTTCTCAAAGCCAATCCAGCTTGGTTCCCGCCCCAGCCGCCGCCGCTGGAAGCTAATCACCAGCGAGTACAGCAGCGGGAAGATTGTGAATGCCAGCACCCAAATAACGCCCGGCAACAGAAAAAAAAGTCCAGCGCGATTGCTTCGCATGGAGCTAACTCCTATAACTTCTCAATAAACAAAAGGGGAAGGGAGACACTCATCTCGCCTTCCCCGTATGGGTTATTTACAGGTTGGTGTGTTTCGTGGTGGCGCTAGGGTGCAAAGTCGATGGCATCCTGGTAAATGGAAAGCTGATCTTCCAGACCCAGTTCCTCGTTCACCTCTGCCCACTCCTCGGCAACCGTGTCCAGCGCCTCTTGCGGCTCTAGCTGCCCGGTCATCGCCTGTGCCAGGCGCACGTCCAGGATTTCCCAGAACTCGCCCGTGCCCAGGATGCGGATGTAGGTCAGCGTTGTGGGCGGCTCGAACAGGTTTGCGCCGTAGGCAGTGATGTACTCCTCAGCGTCCTCTGCATTGAAGCCTGCGCTCACGTAGTCCTCTACCGCAGCGTCGCCATCCGGCGGGAACAACTGCGTGGTGGAGTTCGGGTCAACACCCGTCCAGCCGTAGGTCACGTTCCAGAAGTTGATCTCCGGGTTGGCGTGCATGGCCATGAAGTAGTACGCCAGTTCGGGTGTGTCGGTGAAGGCGCTCATCACCGGGTGCCAGCTACCGCCCGTCACATTACCGACGCAGTTCGGGCTTTCGCTGTCTTCCACGAACTCGCCGATTTCACGGTCGTACCAGCGCTCGGAGCAGGGGATGGGTGCTGCACCCAGGTTGCCCGTGATGGTGGAGCGGCTGGGGTCCTGTGCCAGCGAGCCTACGTCGCCCCAGGAGAAGGTTGCAACCGCGTTGCCGTTCAGGAAGTTATCCCATGCCTCTGCAAGCTCCCAGCCAAGCTGTGCGTCGGAGCCAGTTGCTGCCAGTTCAATGAGGTATTCCAGTGCTGCCACATGCCCAGGCTGGTTGATGAGCGGCGTCATGTCGGTCGGGTCGAACCAGTACACATTGTCGAACTGGGTTACGGCGCGTGGGTCATCGCCCTCTGCCGGGGTAATGGCGAAGCTCGCAGAGAGCGACATAAAGTGGAAGAAGCCCTGTCCACCACCTGCAAGGTGCAGGCTAATGCCGTCGTCCGGGTCGCCGTCCTCGTTCCAGTCCTTGCCATTGAAGAAGGTGGTCACTGCCAGCAGTTCCTGCCAGGTGCGCGGCGGTACGGGCATGGGCATACCCATTTCTTCCTCAAACTGTGCCTGCCAGTCCGGGTCGTTCAGGATGTCCTTGCGGTAGTAGAGCAACTGGGCGTCACCATCGTACAGTGCGCCGTAGAACTGCCCGTCCCATTGCAGGAGCTGGCGCAGCGGCGTTGCTACGTTCTCTGGCTCCCAAACCGGGTAGCCCTCAGTGTTGATGAAGTCGTC
>CAYVGI010000127.1:3597-14772 GCA_964451095.1 uncultured Anaerolineaceae bacterium | reverse complement strand
CTAGAGAAAAATGCTCATGCCACAGGTGACGACGAGGATGAAACAAAAAAGTTGGATCACCAGTTTCTGGATCAGCCGCAGCAATGTTACTGCCCTTGTAAAGGTTGCAGCGAACGCAGCTTAGTGCGAGGTTGCGTGCTTCCGTTCGCCCTCCATGGAAAACGGCGATGATATGCTCAATATGAAATGTCACATCATCGTCTTGTTGACTTAAGCGGCAATATTCACAGCAATCACCTGCCCGCTCAATAGTGAGACGCCGCAGATCGGCAGAAACGTAGGTCATCACTCATTGTCAACATGTGCCCGCGCCTTTGCCTTTGCAAGGCGCATGACGTGGGACACTGCAAGAATGCCCTGCATCTCATCACGTTCTTGCGGGGTGAGTTCATGCTCTCTATTTTTTTCGAGTAAATCGTGTATACGTGCGTCAAGTGCCGCAGGCATACGATACGCAGCGAGTTCTGCCAGGGTGGGGCGCGACGCAATAAAATCTGCGACTTCGCTCAGCAATGATGGGTCTGTATTGAGGCTCATCTTATTGGATCTCGCCCAAACATACTACCTGTACGACGCTTGTTCGTTGAGCAGGGCGCGTGCTGCCGCCAATGTCGGCGCGGTGCGCAGCCGCACAGCGAAGTTCGGTGCAATGGCGCGGGTAACGGGCAAGAACGAATCGAACGTGGCAGCGCTGCCCACGGAGACAATAAGCCCCATGTTCGGCGGGATGAGCGTGTTACAGTCCTGCAGCAGGCTGAAGTAGCCGATGTCAATCAGTTCTTGTGGCGGGCACATCGCCAGGGAGATCAGGTTGACCGTATGGTTCATACGGTTGGCAAGGTCTGCCCCGGTAACGGTTACATCGTACATCTGTTGGTAGGTTACAGGTGAGGAAAGGGTTTGTAGCAGTGTAGTCTGCGAGGCGTTGTCCCAAACGATGGTCGCTGGCATTTCCAGGCTCTCCCGGCTGGCTGCATAGTTGGTGGGGGCGTTGTAGCCACCCACCAATCCTATCTTACACCCAAATTTGCCCAATGCGAGAGAACGTAACACACGCGCTATGTGTTACTTTCGTTCATAAATTGATACTATCTTAATCCTCTTGGCGCTCGTTGTGGGCACGCATTCGGCGGCTAAACGCAATCACGCCCAGCAGCCCGAACGCCGCCAGCGCGATCATGCCGAGGCTGTTGCCCGCTGCGAAGTCATCGAACAGACCTGCGTCTGGCAGTTGACCCTGGTTTTGCAGCCCCTCGCCCACGGTGGGCACAGGCGTCATGATGTCCGGCGGCTCTTCGTCGCCGCGTGCGTCTGCGGTGGCGGTTAGCTCCCCAAAGAGCAGCGCCAATGCGGTGGCGGTCGCGTTCACATCGCTGATGCCCGTGTCCTCTGGCGTGTCGGTTGGTTCCTCAGTCGCGCCTGCTTGCTCCGTGAGTGCCTGCGCGGTGAGGCGTTCTTCGGCGGCGGCAGTTTGTGTGAAGCCCAGGATTGCCAACTCGGTGGGGTCGGGGGTGTCCGTCGCTGCGGTGGTTGGGCTGGGCGTGAACGTGGGCGGGCGCGTGTTCGTGGGGCTGGGGGAGGGTGTGTCCGTAAACGCCTCCACGATTGCTGTGCCCGTCTGATCGGCAAATTGTGTGCCCGCAGCGCCAGTTGCATCTGCGATGATGAGGGCGTTCTGCGTTTCAATTGCCGCTCTCGTCATCTCGAAGGTGTCGTCGCCGTTCGGTAGCAGGAAGAACAGCAGCACGATCACCAGCAACTGCGCGACCAGCAACCCGCCCAGGATGAACAAGCCGCGCCGGAAGCCAGAGCTAGCGCCTGTGGGTTCCTCCGGTTGGATGTCCGGGTCTTGCCCTGGGTCTAGCCCAAAGCCGCCGTCGTCAAGGTCATCAACGTTGCCAAGTTGGTCGTCGTCGAAGTCGAAGTCGCCGAAATCGCCCGCCCCGCTATCAGCAGGTGCGTCAAAGTCCGCAAATGGGTCTTCGTCGTTGTCAAAGTCGCTGAAGTCGTCAAACCCCGCGCCAGAGTTATCATCGGCGAGGAAGTCGTCATCGCCAAAAAGATCGTCGTCACCAAAATCGTCGTCAAAGTTGAAATCGTCGTCTCGGTTGCTCATCGGCTTGTCCTAACTTTTGCGTCGGCGTTGGCAAGTTCCTGGTGCCGGGAATGCAAAGTATGTAGCGTCCAGATGAGGGAAAGTCCCCCCGTTTGGCGGGGTGCAAGCGATGCTGTGCCCCCTGCGGCGAATGCCCACAATGTATTGGTGACGTGTGGTGGGCGCTGCACAGCACACCACCCCGGTTCACTCATTGCCCTTTAATGCCTAATCTATCCCAAAGTGCGCTAGCCCGCAAACACTTCCAGGTTAGCAATTGGTACGGCAACCACTTCTCCCCCGGTGAGCTGCACATAGGCGGCGGGCACGCGCAGTCCGCCGTCTAGCTGCACGGGCGCACTGGGGATATCGGTAATGGTGGCAGACTGCCCGGTGTAGGGGTGGGTGGTGATGCGAATGGGCATACCTACCCGCAGGCGATCAACAGTGCGCGGCGGGCGTGGCTCTGCCCCCTCGCGGTACGCCAGGCTGACGAGCAGTTCCGGGCGGCGCGGGTTTAGCGCGTCCGGCGTGACCGCGTCCAGCGTGCCCCGGATGTTCGGTGTGCTCTCGATCATCTCTTGCAAGAACGTTTGCACGGCGATGCTGAGGCGCATGGTGCCGAACCCCTCCGTCAGCAGGATTGCCCGGTCGAAGTTGCGTGCTGCGTCAATCAGCGTGGAATCCATGCTGGGGGCGATGACCCCGGCAATGTCCTGTGCTTCCATCACGCGCATTCCCAGTTCGCTCAGTGGGCGCTTGCTAATCACAATCGCGCCGCGCCACACCAGCCCGATGTCGTCCCCTGCCATCAGTTCCAACCCGTCGTCCGGCTCAAAGCGCAGCGCACCAATAGCACGACGCCCATTGCCCCACACCCCCTGCATCACCGCGCCCGCCGTCTGGATCATGACGCCCCGGCGCGGGCGTACATCGACCACAAAGCCGCGAATGCCCGCTTCCAGGTCAATTTCGATGGGGAGTTCCTGCACGATGATGCGCCCCTCCCCCATGCCCACCACAATGCCATCGACAGGGGACTTGGGTCCGCGCCGTTTGTTTTTGCCCGCGAGCACCTGTCCTGCCTGCACGCGCTCGCCGCGCTCTACTTGCAGCAGCGCGTTCAGGTCGTCCGGGTTGCGCAGGCGTAGTTCTGCCGCTGCCTCCACAATGTGGTGCCGTGACGGAAGCTGCCCACGGGCGACGACGTTCGTCATTTCCACAGGCTGCCCATCGCGTGCTAGCAGCGTGCCGCGCACATCGCCGGGCAGCAGCACCGCCCGCCGCACCGTCGCACTCTTGAGCATGTAGCGCTGCTGGGGATATTCATCGTAAGCGGTCATCGAACGGATCCTCCTCGTCGCCCTCGAAGATCGCTTCGAGTTCTGCCTCGTCTATGTCACTGTCGGAGATAATCTCCTGGATGGTTGCCTCGTCAACTTCCGCCGCCGCCTGCTTGCGCCCTCGGCGTCCCCGGCGCGGTTCTTCGGTGGGTTCTTGCTGGTCAGCGCCCGCCACGCTGACCAACGCGCGTTCTGCGGGCATTTCCAGGTCTTCCGGCGGCAGTTCTTCGTGCTCTGCGCCGGTTGCCAGCCCATACCACACCGTAAGCAACACCATGCGCTGGCGTAGGTCTAGCCCGGCGGAGATGGGTCTGCCGCGTGTGTCGATAATGATGCCTGCCGTGCCGCCTTCAATCTCCTGGTTGATGCTGCGGCGGTCGCCAAAGCGCAGCCCGCCCCGTGCATTCACGCGCACTTTGGCAGTTTTACCCGACTGCAACGGGAAAAAGCGCAACTGCCCGCCGCCAATATCGCCCTGTTCTTCGGTGCCGTCGTCGTACTGGATGCGGTATTTCGCTGCCGTGCGCCGGGTGTTTGTGGTGCCCGTGATGGAAAACGCCGTGCCGATGCGCTCCAGGTTATCACCGCCCATCAACTGCACCACCGCCTCCGGCGCGACGTACGCCAGTGCGCCCAGCGCAGTTAACATACCGTTCGGGTCGGTATACAGCTCGGTCACGCCGCCGGGTTGCAGGCAGTCCAGCAGCAGCATTGCCGTCATGCCGGGGTTGCCCGTCATGCACAGCGCACTGCCAGAGCCAATCGCCACGTCAATGTCGCCGCCCTCGGTTGCCCAGTCCGGTCGCTGGTTGCGCAGCATATCCAGCGCACCCGCACGCAGCAGCGCGTGTTCCAGGTACAGGTGCTTGCGCGTGAGCGGCACGCTGGGCGGGCGCAGGCGCTTGTTCATGGCGTAGTTCATCACGTCTGCGCGGGCAACGCCGTAGGGCACCCAGCGGCGGATGTCATCAATGTCCAGCGTGTTCACGAGGTCTGGGGCGCTGGTGCCCACGCCTACATCCGTGCGGATGGACGTTTTCACATCACCGTCGGCGTAGGTAGCGAGTGTGCCCGTTGCGCTGCCCACATCCAGCACGGCGACGCCCTTCACATTGCGCCCCCTGGACTTACCCAGGTACTCCGCCACGACGGTGTAGCTGCGTGCGGTGGGGAACAACCCGGTGGTAGACATGCCGCCGACCACATCAAAGCCGCCGCCCTGCCGCTCCTTGTAGCGGTCGAACACGCGGCTAAGCTGCAACTGCACACCGTCCAGTTCCTCATCGTCCAGTGTGGGGCGCACGTTGTCTGCCACGTAAACGCTCGTTAGCTCCCCAAACTCGGACTCAACGCGCTCGGCGAGGTCGCTGTTGCCCGCATACAGCAGCGGCGGGCGGTCTTCGTTGCTCATGGCGCTCATCGCCGTCTTCACCAGCTTCAACATGCGCTCCAATGGGGCGACCGCGCCGCCCTCCGTGCCGCCTGTGACCAGCACCAGGTCTGGGTTGGTGAGCAGCACCGCGTTCAGTTGGTCTTCCTCTGTGCGGTTTTGCCCCAGGCTGATGACCTCGCTGATTTCGACATAGGTACCCTCTGTGGCACGCACCCCGCTTTCCACGCTCACGCCGGGCATCAGCCCGATGAGCACCGAGCGCAGCGGACGCCCGCCGCTCGCTGTGCCCACGAACACGCCCACACCGTTGCCCTCGGCGTCCTCCGGCGTGATGATGCGCCCGCTCTCGTCTAGCAGCTTGCGCCCGGTCACCTTGGCGATGCGTGCCGCCGCCTGCCGCAGCCCCAACGAAACATCGCCCGCCGGGAAGCCGCCCGTGCTCAGCACCTCGGCGCGGGCAACGGTGCGGTACACACCGCCGACGACATCGAACAGCAGCACCCGCGTGTACACACTGCCAAAGTCTGCTGCGAGGATGGATTTTGCCTGTGCCATTCTAGCCTCCGAAGATCTGCGTGAGCAAGAAGCGCAACCGCTCGCTGAACACCGTCAGCGTGGAGCCGATGGCAGCGGCGTAGAATGTGCCCAGCGCCACCGCCAGGAACACACTGCCCACCCCGCGCAGGAAGCGGATGAACGGGTTTTGGCGGACATCGCCGCTGGGGGTGCGCCGCGCACCATACTGGAAGTACGCCAGGGTACACACGACGCCCACCACTGTGATGCTGCCCAACAGCAGCCCGTCTGCCATGCTTTCCCCCGCTTCCACAGTCAAGGGGATGAGCGTGCCGCTCACTGCGCCGACGACCGCTACCGCCGCCCCCGCCCCGATGAGGAATGCCAGTGCCAGCCGCCGCAGCGTGCTCACCAGTGGGATGCCGTTTGGCAGCAGCAGCGCCAGTGCCAGCAGCAGCGGGGTAAAGCGCACCAGCAGCTCAATCGGTCCGTTGGGCTGTTGCACATCGTCCAGCCACGGTCGGATAGCGCTGTCAAACGTCACAATGGCGACAAAACCCGCCGTTAGCCCGGCAAAGATGTACACCGCCAGCCGATAGGGCATGGTGATGACGCTGGCAATGCGCGGCGGGAAAAAGTCCGCCAATAAGAACGTAAACACAAATATCGTGAGCACCAGCGCGGTGATGTCTCCGATGGCAGAGAGAGTCATGGGGTTAGTTCCTTCTGGAGAGCGCGGCGAGTGCATTGAGCAGCCCACCGATGCCGATAATCACTGCGGAAACGATCAGCCCCAGCCGCACCGCAAATTCCTGCCGTTCCAGGCTGGGGTCGAACTCGCCCACCCGCTCCACGCCGAACGCACCGTAGCGTGCCGCTACCCCCGCTGCGCCGCCCGCGTCTGCAACCAGGGTCGCCTCCTCGGTGACTTCGGGCGTTGCGTCTTCGGTGACTTCGGGTGTCGCGTCTTCGGTGGTGGCGGCAGGTGTGGGCGTGTCGGTGTCAGTCGGGGGTGGGGCGTCGTCAGTTTCCGGTGGGGTGCCCTGCGGGAAGTCCGTCACTGTTAAGCTTTCCGCATTGACGAAGCCGATGGTGTCGTCTGGCAGGCGGATTCGCACCCATGTTTCGCCCGTTTCGGTTGCTTCAAAGCCGAGCACACCCACCGTCGTGCCGACTTCCCCCTGCCCAACCTCATCGAACTCAACGCCCGCGCCCTCGCGCACAACAGCAGCCTCATCCCCGGTGACGGTAGCAACGCCCTCTACAAAATCGCCTGTGCCGGGTACCCCGGTCGCAGCAGGGGCACTAGCCGGTGTGTTCGTGGCGGGGGCGTCTGTAGTGGTCGGCTCGTCATCTGTGGGTGTGGCAGGCGGGGCTGTAGCGGGAGTGTCGGCGTCTGTGGGTGCTTCGGTGGGGTCTTGTTCGTCCGGTTCGTCTTCAGCGCTGTCAGCGTCTGGCACATCCGGGAATTCCCCGGTGAACGACTCCGACACCCCTGGGAACTCGTCCAAAATGAAGTCATCCGCGTTCACATAGCCGATGGTGCCGTCTGGCAGGCGCACACGCACCCACGTCTCGCCCGCTTCTGTGACCTCAAAGCCGCGCACGGGCAGCACGTCGCCGTCGGCGGCGGTGCCCACCACGTCGAACACCTCGCCAGGACCTTCGCGCACATCTATGGCAGCACCCTCAGTGGATATGCGCCCGCTGCCATCGCCCTCCTGGGTGGGTTGTAGCTGCTGGCGCGGCAGCAGTTGGCGGTGTGTGATCCCCATGCGGCGGCTAAACGCGGGTGCCTGCCGCCTGCTGAGCGCTTCCTCAGTCACGGCGGGTGCTGCCTCCTCTGTGACGGGGGCGGTGTCTGGGGGTTCGGTGGGGGTGGCGGTGTCTGCCCCCGGCGTCGGGGACAGCACACCCTGTCGCTCTGGCGGGACGAGCAGCACGACGGCGCGGCTGACCCAGCCTTCTCTTTCGTTGGGCAGGCGCACCTGCACCCACTGCTCGTTCGCGCTGAGCACCAGCGCGGGCACTTCACCGCCAGTTGGCACAATTGCCACCACTGCGGACAGGCGCTGTGGCTCCGCTCGCACGTTGATGTTCTCAAAGCCGCGCACCCGTGCCACGGTGCCATCTGGCAGGGCGGTGCGCCCCGGGGTGCTGTCTTCCAGTGTGGGCACGCGTGTGGCGTCTACGGGCACTGCTGCCACGCCGCCCGCTGCCGCCGTTGCCGTCACCTGATCTAAGTAGGTGTCGCCCAGCAGCACCTCTGCCGCGCCTGCGATGATAAAGCCCGTGCGCCCGTCAGGGAGTTGCACTTCCAGCCAGTTTTCGTCTTCGCTCGCGCCCCGGACGTTGACCACATCGCCGGGGTTCAGCGGACCAATCGGCTGGAAGCCCCGGCTAGGACCGGTGCGCACGTTCACGGGGCGGCGTGCGGTGATGACAGCAACCAGCCCCTCAGCGTCCAGCGGGATGGGCGTGGGCGTGAACGTGGCGGTGGGGGTGTCCGTGGGCGGTTCGGTGGGGTCTGTTGGCGTCGCAGATGGCGCGAGTGTGGGCGGTTCGCCCGCCGGGTCAACGCTCAGCAGGTCGCGGAAGATAAAGCCCGTGCGCCCGTCCGGTAGGTTGACCTCCACCCACTCGCCGTCGTCGGTGCTCTCGATAACCAGAAGCCGTGTGTTCGGGTTGAGCACACTCACCCGCTCGAACTCTGTGCCGGGACCGCTGCGCACGTTGATGGCAGTGCGCGGTGATGTGACCACGACGGTGCCCTCGTCCAGCACGTCCGGCACGGGGGTGGCACTTGGGACAGGTGTTTCCGTGGGTGGTGTGGTCGCCGTAGCGGTTGCGGGCGGCTCGGTTGGGGCGTCGGGTGCGTCGTCCGTCGGCGTAGATGTGTTGGTGGCGGTGGCGGTGGGCGTTTCTGTCGCGCCCTGCACCATAGATTCGACCGTGTCCGCCGTGCCATCTTGCACCATGCTGTCTGCCAGTTCTGGCGTCTCGGTAGCGGTGGATGTTGCCGTGGCGGTGAACGTTGCTGTCGCGGTGAACGTTTCGGTGACGTCCGGCGTGGGGGTATCGCTGGGCTGCGGTTGCAACTGCGCTACCTGTGTTTGCCCCTGTATGACTTGGTCGGGGTCTGCCGGGGCGATGAGTTCGTTGGTGACCCAACCCTGTATGCCGTTGGGCAGCAGGATTTGTGTCCACGCGTCGCCCGCGGCGTTTTGCACCTCGCCCTGCACGATGACCACATCGTTGGGCTGCAAGGCACCCACTACCGGGGCGTTGGTGTTCGGTTCGCCGCGCACGTTAATCGCCCCGGCAGTGGACGTGATAAACGCGCCCACACCAAACACGCGGTATGGCTCAAAGCCCAACGGGGCATCCGTGGGCACAAAGCCCGGCGGTGTGGCGCTCGCCACAAAGCCTATCGGCGTGAGCGTGGGGGTTGTGGTGGGGGTGCTGGTTGCTGTGGGGGTGTTCGTCGGCACGGTGAACGGGTCAATGGCGTTGCCCAGCACCTGGTCTTCCAGCAGTTGATTGTACGTGGAGGCGTCCGCAATGCTGACGAGCAGCCCATCGACGCCGTCCGGCGCATTGAAGTACTGACGTGATACATCCTCTGCCACCCGCCCCACACCCGCCACCAGCGGCGTGCTCGTCTGCGGCGAGACCTGCTCCGCCCAGAAGCGCACGTCGTCCGGCGTGCCAGCGAGCACCACAATCGCGGCGAGGTCGTCCAGCGTGCGAATCACGTCCAGGTTGGTTTGCCCGCCCCGGATGTTGCTTGCCAGCACGATTTGGGTGTTGCTAGCGAGGTTGCGCAGCCCCACTTCGCCGCCCGGCAGAAAGCCGATGATGTAATAATCCCGGTTGAAGACCAACTCGCGCCCGTCCAGCGCCTCAATGAACGCAGGGTCTGCGAGAATGTTGTCCATCACGTCCTCGGCGCGGCTGATGCCAACCGGGTTGCGCCCGATGAGCACGGGGAAGCCGCCGCCCGCAATGGTGTGCTTGATCGTCGCCTCCAAAATCGGGTCAAGCTCGGCGGCGTTGGTCGGTCCGTAGTCCACGGCAAACAGCACATAATCACGCGGGGAAATGGTGCCGATCACCTCGAATGCTGCCGCCTGTGCGCCCTGGTCAAATGTGGGCGGCGGCGGGTCACCGAACAGCCCCAGCCCGAAGAACGGTGCCAGCACTGCCGCCAGCAGCAGCAGCGCGATCAGCACGCGGTCAACGGCAACCGGGCGGCGGCGGGCACGGCGTGCCTTTTTGCGCCGGGGTTTGTCGTCCTTTTTGGCGTCTGCGCTGGGGTCGTCAAAGTCGCTCAGGTCGAGGATGTCCATGTCATCGCTGGCGGCGGGCGCGGGTTTACGGGCGAAGTCATCCCCTGTGACCAGCCCCTGCAACACCCCCACGTCACGCTGTTGGGCGTCGTTCAGGCGCACATCCTGCTCGATGCGCTCCTGCTCAAACTCAATGCTTGGCTCTGCCAGGGTGTCGGTCACCCCCGGCAGGATGTTCTGCATCTCCGGGTCGGTGTCCTGCTTGTTGCGCAGGTTAAACCCGCGCTGGCGCAGGTCAGCGAGTTGGTCGTCTAGCTCGTCTTCGTCCTTCTGGTTTTCCAGCCCGCGCACATACGCCGACGCCGAGTTGGACGAATCGCCCACGGCAACGCCCTGCAAAAAGCTGGGGCGGTCGGGTACATCTTGTGTGGGTGCTGCGGCGGGTGCCTGCGTGCCGAAGAAGTCGTCCTCGTCGCTCAGGTCAAAGTCGTCATACGACGCAGACGGTTGTACGGCAATCTCGTCGTCCTCGAACGTGGACAGGAACGCGTCTAAGTCCTGGAACTCCGGTTCGGCGGGGGCGTCAAATGTGGCGAGGTCGTCTTCGATGAGGGCGGCGGCGTCCTGTTCTTGCTGTTGCTCTGCGAATAGATCGTCCTCGGAGATGTCCTCGAACAGGTCTTCGTCCATCGCCATGGCAGATGCCGCGTCCATCTCGTCGAACGAGAACGCCTCGTCGCTAACGTCGTCTTCGTCTTCTGCCATCAGCGCTGCCAGGAACATATCGGCGTGTGGCGTGGAGCCTTCTAGCAGCTGTTCGTCTTCGTCCCCTGCTGCTGCCTGCTGGAACGAATCGAACTGATCTGCGTCGCCGTACTGGTCAAGTTCGCCAAAGAGTTCACCCGTGTCGATGTCGCCTGCGTCACCAAACAGTTCGCCTGTGTCGATGTCGTCTGCCGTGCCGCCTGCTTCGTCCAAAAAGCTGAGGTCGGCGTCGCCCGCGTCGTCTAGCGTAAGCGCACCCGTTAGCCCGGTGGGGACTGCTTCGTCGGGGGTGTCAACATCATCACCGAATGTATCGAAGTCGTCTAGGAAGCTGAGGTCGGTTTCTTCTTGCCCAGCGTCGGTGCCAAAATCCTCATCCAGGAAGCTCAAATCGGCGTCATCTGCTGCTGCCTGCGGCGTATCCGCGCCCATATCGAGGAAGTCGAAGTCGGCATCGTCGCTGTCGTCCAGCATCCCGGTAAACCCGGTAGATGCACGTTCGCCGAAGGGGTCGTCCTGCTCGTTGAACTGACCGAGCAGGTCATAATCCGCTGCGCCTGCCTCGTCGTCGGTCGTGTCGAAGTCATCGAGGAAGCTGAGGTCGGCGTCGTCTGGTTCGGCATCCGCGCCCACATCGAGCGCGGGCATAGCGTCGTCTTCGGGTTCGTCAAACTGATCGAGAAAGCCAAAGTCCGCCTGGGCGTCTTCAACACCGCCATCACCATCGGCGGGTTCATCAAAGAAGTTCAGCGCGTCGTCTGTGCCTGCGTCTTC
>CAYVGI010000127.1:0-3497 GCA_964451095.1 uncultured Anaerolineaceae bacterium | reverse complement strand
GGGTCGTCGTCCGGGGTGCCGTCGTCATCACCAAAATCGTTGTCGTCCAGCCAGGACATGTCATCGTCGTTTTTGTCGAACTCGTCGCTCATGGGGCAACTTATCCTCTATTCACGGTAGCTGCGATCTTGTCCAATCAGTACCCGCACCCCGGCGACCAATGTCGCCAGCGCAATGCCCAGCAATATGCCAATCGTCCCGGCGTTCACGACTGCCTCTGGCAGTGCCTGTGCCAGCGGCAGCGCGTTGAACAACTGCCCCGCCCCGGCACGCACCAGCAGCGCAATCACCACAGTGACCAAAAACACCACCGTGCCCAGCGATGTGCGGTTACGCGTGAGCCGCACCGCGCCGTACACCAGCGAGAACGCCAGCAGCCCTGCCAACGATGCCTCTACCGAGTAGAGCACGGTGTTGCGCAGCACCGTGGTGTAACCCGGTTCGTCTGCCGGGGCAACCAGCGTGCCGTTGCGCTCCAAAATCACCACGACGAGCACACCCACCGCCGCTGCAACCAGCAGCAGGCTAAACAGCGCATCCCGCCGGAAGCGCACCACCCTGGAAAAGTGAACGCCGAGCAGGTTCAATAAGCCTATCACAATTGTAAACGCAATGGTCAACGTAATTAGTTGGAGTACGGTTGGGGCAAAGGCACGGGCGAACGGCTCCACCCCGGTTGCCTGCAACAGCGCCAACACACGGTCGCCCAGCCCGTCTAGCAGCAGGGAAAGCGTCATCAAAAAGCCGATGCCCATTGCCAGGGCGGTTGCCAGTAGGTCGTTAAAGCGTCTCATTATGGGCTAACTCCCTAGCGCGTTCAGCAGCGGAGAAACCACCCTGCCAAGCTGTCCGTCGGTAGCCACGTTCAATGCGATCAAAATAATTACCAGGATAAGCAGCCCGCGCAGCGTGTCCTGTGCGGTGAGCGCACCGCGCCCGCTGGGTCCGTCCCCTATGTAGCCGGGTGCACTGAACAAATCCTCACCGATGAGCGGACCGTCTGCCATGGCGTAGGCAACCGCCTGCCCGGTGAGCGTGTCGCTGCCGGCGATAATGGGCACGCCCTCACGCTGTGCTGCCAGCAGCGGCAGCGCCAGTTCCTCGCCAAAGCGCCCCACAAACACCGTTGCGGCGGGCTGGTCGCTGTGCACTGTTGCCGTGAGCATGGCGGCAAACACCAGCGAGCGGTCGCCCGCCGGGTACCAGCGCACACTCTGGATTTGCGTGCGTGAGCGCACCCCGCGCGATTGGTAGGCGCGGCTGAGCACATCGTAGCCCAGTGGGATGACGGCGGTGTCGCTGGTGAGGAACACGGGTGGCGTCTCGCCGATGGTTGCTTCTTGCGCGATGCCGTAGGTGAGGGCGGTGCCCGCCAGCGTCACGAGTGTGCTGCCATCGCCCAGGCTGCCCGCGCCTGTGCTAAACAATACCGGGCGGTCTGCCTCGACTGCCTGCCCGATGAGGGTCGGCACCATGTCGTAGGCGTCGTTTTGGCGCAGCGGCGCGATGTTCGCCTCTGCAACCCCCCGGCGGCGGGCGGCAGTGCGGCGGCGACCCGTGATGGCACTGGCGACCGTCACCACGGCAAAGGCAAGCAGGAGAGTAAGGAAGGTGATGGTTTGGATTGCGGTGTCCAAGTGCTGCCCCCTTTGGTGGGTGCGGGTGCGTTACAGATAATGTCTAGTGTGTGCCAGCGGGCGGCACCGCCGCCACAGGACAAATGTCCCTACAGTGTGTCGTCTGGCGTGTCGTCGAGCTGTTGGCGCAGCGCTTGCATTGCCGCCGGGTCTTCCAGGGTTTGCGCAATGTGCTGCAAGGTTTCTCGCTGGACGAACACGCCCAGCGCGGGCTGCAACACCCACATCACCTGTGCCCCCAGCGGACCGAGCGGCTCCAGTACGTCGAGCAATAGGTGCACTGGTGCCCCCCACCCGTTTGTGCGGACGTGCGCTATCCAGTCGGTGTCGGTTTCCGTTACCGATTCATTCATAATTGGCTCATCCATGGCACGGAGTATAGCACATGCGCGGGCATGGCAAAAACGACCGACGGTAGCAAAACGGTTATGGTGGTGTGCAGGTTGCGCTGCAACCGATGGCATGGTTTTTGCGTATGGTGTGTGTAGAAGACACAAATTGAAACGAGAGGACATCCTATGCAACGCATGATGAAAGACGTGACCGTACTCGCACTGGGCGCTATCGCACTGCTGTACATTGCCAACCCCACCGCTGGCTGGATTGAACTCATCCCGGATACGCTGCCGTTTGTGGGCAACCTGGACGAGGCAGGCGCAGTCGTCATCCTGGTGGGTGTGCTGGGCTACTATGGCATCGACATCTCGCGCATCTTCCAGAGGCGGGGCAATGCACGCGAGACTATCGTGATGCCCACACCGGAAAATCGCACCGAGGAGCAGGTGTAGCTAACGTGACAGCGCCTGGATCATCTCTCGCAGGGCGGTTTTGTAGTCACCATCTTTGAAGTCAAAGCGCGGGGCACGGCGCAGGTCGTCTGGCGGGGGCTGCTGTGCGACCTGGGCAATAACAACGGGCTTGCGTTTTTTGCGGAAGAACGCCCACGCCTGCTGATTGTCCGCGTTTTCCAATGCAGACGCAGACATAATGAACACCATGCGCGAGCACTCCTTTAGCGCCGGGTGGATGCCACCCGCCCACTTTACTTGCTGTGGGGAGTGGTCGTGCAGCCAGGTCGTCATGCCGATTTTGTTCAGGTCGGCGGTGATTTGCTGCGCGGTTTCCTCGTCTGGCTCCGCATAGTTAATATATACCGTGTTCGGCGCGATCTTGGGCGGCTGGCGGCGTGGGTTCTTCTTGATTACTACCGCCTGTGGGCGCTCTAGCCCCTCGTGCAGGTAGCTCGCCCCCAGCCGGAACACCGCACCGCCGCATTCCGGGCAGATGCCGCGTGTGCCTGGCAGCCCTCGGCTCGTCCACACTGCCTCCGGCTCCTCCATCTCCACGGTTTTCTTGTCGCGCACACAGTACGCCTCAATCACCTGCTCGTCTGCGTCGCTCATGGCGGGTGCTCCTTCGTGAATCATCCGGCGGGTTGTGCATCTATTCTAGCGGATTTCCGGTAGTGATGGGTGTTATTCATGCTCACCCGTGGCAAAGATACAGCAACAAATTGACAATTAAGAAATTATGTTCTATATTTTTGACGGGGAGCGAAAGGCAATGAAAAATGACGGTTTACTATAACTCGACTTTATCCATTTCAGGCCGCATAGCATAAAACGTCCACGAGGCCGTGCAAAACACCAGCAGAAATAGGCGGATGTCTGGTTTCGGCTGGGGACTGGACAAATTCGGTGTGAGTCCACAGGCGGCGACGAACGCAAGCGATGACATCGGAGAAGGTGGCGTCGGATTTGGTGTACCAGGCGGCTGAACGAACGGGCAAGGGTTGGTCGGGGTTGAGGCAGGGCTGACGCATGAAAACTGAGAAGGTGTAGTAGATAATGGGGAGGTAGA
>CAYVGI010000126.1:0-14776 GCA_964451095.1 uncultured Anaerolineaceae bacterium | reverse complement strand
GCTTATTTTGACACCGAGCCTATTCTCAACAATTTAGCTCCGAACCTGCACTAGGACACATTGCAAAAGTAGTGTGGATTGCTAGAAGGTTCGATCGCCGAGTCCAGCGGCACGGGTAACCATGCTGAGTGTATAAATTGCCGTTAGAATAAGTCGACGATTGGCACAAGGAGTAATGGATGATTGTTATTGTGCAGCGCTACGAACTACAGCGCGAATTGGGGTCCGGCGGAATGGGCACCGTCTACGAGGCGCTTGACAGGCAATCGGAGCAAACTGTCGCGATAAAGGCCCTGAAGGCGGAGATTGCTCAACGGGAAAACATCGAACGCTTTAAACGTGAGGGTGCTGCGTTGCGTGACCTGAATCATCCCAACATCGTCAAGATGCTGGATGAGGTAGAGCAGCATGGGCAACACTATCTCATCATGGAGTATGTACGAGGCGGTGACCTGAAGGCACTTATTGAGCAAAACGGCATACCACACCATCAGTGTGTGAATATAGCAATTGACATTGCCGATGCGCTCACCCGCGCCCATCGCTTGAATATTATCCACCGAGATTTGAAACCCGCTAACGTGCTCCTTTCTAATGATGGGACACTGCGACTGACCGACTTTGGTGTGGCATACTTTAGCGAAAAAGAACGTGTAACAGATTCAAATGCGCTGGTTGGCACCATTGACTACCTGCCGCCAGAAGCATTCAGTGGGGGCGAGTATGACGAACGTGGGGATATTTGGGCTTTTGGGGTGATGCTTTTTGAGATGTTGACGGGCACACGCCCATTTACGGGGGACACTCTGGCAGCAGTTATTCAGGCGATCATGACCGAGCCCGTGCCAGACCTCGAACAACTCTGCCCGGAAGCGCCAATTGCACTCATTGATCTTGTGTACCGGATGCTGGAACGCGACCCGCAGGTGCGAATCAGCTCTGTACGACATGTGGGTGCTGCGCTGGAGGATGTACTCTATCAGCGCGATGGAACACCAACACCATCCGTGCGACCACCTCGTTTCGATACCCCGGCAACCATCAATGCTGGTGACTTCATCCGACACAATCTCCCTGAGCAGGTATCGCCGTTTGTGGGTCGTGAACACGAGTTAGGGGAAGTGCAGCGTTTGCTGCAACGTTCAGATGTCCGCTTGATCACGATCCTTGCCCCAGGTGGCACAGGCAAAACTCGCCTTGCTCTAGAAGTGGCGACAATCGTCAAGCAAGACTACCTGGACGGTGTCTTCTTTGTTAACTTGGCACCGCTTGTAGATGAAACAGGCTTTGTTTCCGCTGTTGCTGAGGCAGTAGGATTCCAACTGGGTCCAGATCAACGGACACCGCAAGAGCAGCTTATCGACTACTTCCGTGATAAACGCGTGCTGCTGCTGCTGGATAACTTCGAGCACATCACCAACGCGGCTGGCGATGTCGCTACATTGCTTGACGCTGTGCCGCACCTAGACATCATCGTGACCTCCCGCGAAAGACTCGACCTGACATCAGAGCAAGTTTATATATTACCGGGGATGGCGGTTGATGCGTGGTCATCCGCAGAACAGGCTCTCCAGCACAGTGCGGCGCAGCTTTACCTTCAAACGGCGCGTCGGCTCAGCCACAACTTTGACTTCACAGATGATCTCGCGCCTACGGTCGCACACATTTGCCAACTTGTCGGAGGTTCACCGCTGGGGATTGTCCTGGCGGCAAGCTGGGAGGAAATGCTCACCACGCAGGAAATCGCTGATGAAATCACCCGTAGTCTCGATTTCTTGGGGACAACCATGCGCGATGTCCCCGCTCGGCAGCGGAGTATGCGTGCTGTCTTTGACTATTCATGGAATCTCATGACAACATCCGAGCAGAACACCTTTATGAAACTCAGCATCTTCCGGGGTGGTTTTACCCGCGAGGCGGTACAGGTGGTCACAGGGGCATCGCTGCGTGATCTGATGCGGTTGATGCAAAAGTCGCTTATCAATCGACAGGCGGACACCGGACGGTATCATATTCACGAGATGACACGGCAGTATGCTTTGGACAGGTTACAATCTTCGACAGATTACCCGAGAGTGGCAGAGGCGCATAGTGCCTACTACATTGAAACGCTCGGAAATCTTGAGGCTATGCTCGTTACCCGTAAGGGAGCAAATCATGCCCTCAAGGGAAGTACAGACAACGAGTTTGACAACACCATCGCAGCTTTGAAGTACGCGCTGGATACACAACAGGAGTCTCGTGCAGCAAATGGTTTTCGCTGGCTGGACGGTTACTGCATGGTCACCGGAAATTTTGCTCTGGGGCTGGAAACATTTACGAAATTTGAACGCGCACTCCACAACCCCACGTCAGATCACCAGTCATCCCTATTCTGGCGGGCGCGGGGGTTCCGGCTACGCATGGAGTCCATTATCGGCAATCCCGGAGAAATCGAGCCGCTGGCACTGGAGGCGGTCGAGCACCTCACACGCGCCGAGACGCATGACGCCCTGATTTATGCAAAGATTACATTGGCACGGGTGTATATGGGGCTGGGTGATCTGGACAAAGCGCTGTCTTGTGCGGTTCAGGTCGCTGAACTAGCGGATAAACTTGATGATCTGTGGGGTAAGCTGGATGCCCCGCCAAATATTGCCTACATCGAATACTTAAAGGGCAACATAACTCGTGCGATTGCGATGCAGGAGGAGGTTATTCGAACAGCAAGAAACCTTCTCGGTCCATCGCCTGTTCTGCTGACGTACGCGTACAATAACATGGGGGAGTTTCAGCACGCGGTGGGGAACACAGAGGCAGCGCAGGAATACTTCGAGAGTGCCCTGAACACCGCAACTCAAATCAACAACCCACGTATGGTAGGCTATGCCCTGACCAACCTGGGCAACATCGCTCACTCACAGGCACGTATGAAAGAGGCTATTGACTACAATCAGCGAAGCCTCGACATGTTCCGAGATGTGGGAGATCGCCATGGCATGGCGGGGGCGCATGTCCGTATAGCAGATGCACTACGATACCTTGACCGGAACGCCGAGTCACAGGCTCACTTGGAAGACGCCCTGCGCCTGTATAAGTCCGTGGGGGACAACAATGGCATTGGCGATACCTGTACCTTGCTCGCACGACTTTACCAGTCACAAAGTGACTTCAAAGCAGCAGAAACCTATTACCGACGTGGGCTGGATGCGCGCCGTGTGGTCGACAATCCAGCCAATGTCGTCGACTCACTGCTCAGTTTGACCCTGCTTCTCGGTTCGCAGAATGACATCAGCACCGCGACTGCGTATATTGCCGAGGCAGAAGCCACACTAGCGGAAATGCGTGAGGATCAGCCTGTACTGCTTGCACGAATAGAGAGCATAAAAGTCTATGTGCAGTTAGTGGAGGGGGAATACTATCAGCCTTACACCCAGCTACCAGCAATGTCAGAAACCGAACGTAGCAGACAAGTGCCATTATGGAGGATGTACATGCTGGGATATTGGGGAACTGCCTGTTTTGGTATGGGCAAGCTTGATGAAGCCGCAGTAAGATACAGTGCAGCTACATATATTGCCCTAAATAGTGGCATCCTAAGCCAGAATTTCATGGGTAATATCGGGCTTTCGGCGTTGTTGTCCCATGTTCGTGGGGAACATCAGCGTGCTTACGCCTATCTAACCTATTTGCTACGTGAGTGGAAACAGCAAGAATTTGTTCCAGTCATGTTACGATTAATAAACCTTGAAGACATAAAGGCACAGCTTACAGCAGAACAGCTCACGCAGGCAGAGGCGCAAAGCTACGACCTTGATCTGCAAGAAGTTGCGCAGATGTTATTAGTCGATTTCGAAGACCATGTCTAGCAGGAAACAATGAGCAGGCGATAATGCACCATGCTTCATCAGTACGTTTACCATAACTTTCGGGAAGGTGGAATAGTAGTAACCTTACGCACAGGTTGCCCCGACCCCCGTCGCTCCCGTTCGAGGCACAAACTTTACGACAGTTTGTGCCTCGTTTTATTAAAACCCCTACCTGTCAGGTTCGGCTACTCCCCGGCAGGGCTGCCCAGTTCGGTGATGACCTCCTTCACGTCGTTGTCGCCGATTACGCCGTCCGCGTTGACGTCCGCCTCGGCGTTGGCGGCGGCATCCTCGCCAATGGCGCGTGATATTTTCTCTACTCCATAACCCGTCATAACCCGTCCAATAGATTTTTCCGGGAAATGCCTGGTGTGCAGTGGCGGTTTGTGGGTGCGGCAGGGTTTCACCCAACCCGACGATCAAAGCCATGAGTGCCAATTGACGTATGAAAGTGTTGTATATCGGTGGTTAGCCTCACGAATGTGTGGATTGAGATTACAATGCGCATATTACACAAACAACGTTCAAGGTGCGTTAAGAAGCCCTACTGTGAAGGAATTTTCACGTTTTGCACACACAGTGAGGCATCCCCTCAGATTTCCTGCAAACTTATTGACAACCCCACTGTTTCGCGGTCTAATTATTGTGAGCGTTCACATTAAAAAACTTATCGACAGCGCTGTTTGCCCAAACCGCGTATTTTCGGTAAAACAGCGTTAAAAATAGCGTCATTTTTTGGAGATTTATTGATGTTCACCCTCGGCATTGATTTTGGTACGCTTTCCGGGCGGGCACTGCTAGTAGACACCCGCGACGGTCGCGAGGTTGCGACGGCGGTCTACGACTACCCCCACGCCGTGATAGATGACAAGCTCCCCAGCGGCAAAACCCTCCCACCAGACTGGGCACTGCAACACCCCCAGGACTACATTGATGTACTGCTGCACACCGTGCCTGCGGTGATGAAAGAGAGCGGCGTGAGCGCAGACGATGTTATCGGCATCGGCATTGACTTTACCGCCAGTTCGCCGCTGCCCGTTAAGGCAGATGGCACGCCTCTGAGCGCACTCAGCGCCTACACCGATGAACCGCACGCCTACGTCAAGCTGTGGAAGCACCACGCCGCCCAACCGCAGGCAGACCAAATCAACGAAACCGCCCGGCAGATGGGCGAAACGTGGCTGCAACGCTACGGCGGCAAAATCTCGTCGGAGTGGTTCTTTAGCAAGCTGCTGCAAATCTTGCAAGAGGCACCCGAGGTCTACCACGAGATGGATCGCTTTATTGAGGCGGCGGACTGGGTTATCTGGCAGATGACGGGCGAGGAGACGCGCAACAACTGCACCGCCGGCTACAAGGCGATGGTGCAGGACGGTGATTACCCGTCGCGTGAGTACTTTGCCGCGCTGCACCCGGACTTTGCCGACGTAGTAGAGGCGAAAATGTCCCGCGATTTTGCCCAGCTTGGCGACAAAGCAGGCGGACTCACGGCGGAGATGGCGGAAAAGCTGGGGCTGAACCCCGGCACGGCGGTTGCCGTCGCCAATGTGGACGCGCATGTGACCGCCCCGGCAGTAAAGGCAACCGAACCCGGCGTGATGGTCATGATTATGGGCACCAGCACCTGCCACATTATGTCTGGGGAACAGTTGCAGGATGTGGACGGTATGTGCGGCGTGGTGCTGGGCGGTGTGATCCCCGGCATGTACGGCTACGAGGCGGGGCAAAGCGGCGTTGGCGATATTTTCGCGTGGTTTGTCGATAACGCGGTGCCACCGGAGTATCACGAGGCGGCGAAGAACGCCGGGCTGAACCTGCACGAGTACCTGGAGCGCGAGGCAGCGAAACAGGATGTGGGTGAGCACGGGCTGCTGGCGCTGGACTGGTGGAACGGCAACCGCTCTACCCTGGTGGACGCTGACCTGACCGGACTGCTGATCGGCGCGACGCTTGCCACCCGCGCCCCGGAGATTTACCGCGCCCTGATTGAATCCACCGCCTACGGTACCCGCGAGATCATCGAAGCGTTTGAAGACCGGGGCATCCAGGTGAAAGAACTGGTGGCGGCGGGCGGTTTGCCAGAGAAAAACGCGCTGCTGCGCCAGATTTACGCCGACGTGACTGGGCGCACGCTCAAGCTAGCGGGCAGTGCCCAGGCACCCGCGCTTGGCTCTGCAATGCACGGGGCGGTTGCTGGCGGCGTGTACCCGAACATCCAGGCGGCGGCGGAGAAGATGGGCAAGCTCAAAGACGATGTGGTCACGCCCATCCCGGCGAACCAGTTGGTGTACGACAAGCTCTACGCCGAATACAAAACGCTGTATAACTACTTTGGGCGCGGCGAGAACGACGTGATGAAGCGCTTGAAGGCGATCAAGCGTGACGTGATTACCACGAAGAACCCAGCAAGCGAAGGAGCCGCCTAACCATGATGCTGCCCGAACTGCGCGAAGAAGTATGCCGACTGCACGCCAAACTGCCGGAGAACAACCTGGTAGCGTGGACGAGTGGCAACCTGAGCGCCCGCGACCCTGAGACGAACCTGGTGGTCATCAAGCCCAGCGGCATCAAGTTCGAAGACTTGACGCCGCAAAACATGGTCGTCGTTGATATTGACGGCAACCCGGTGGAGGGCGACTACAAACCATCGTCGGACACCGCCTCACACTGCTACATCTACCGCCACATGCCAGATGTGTACGGCGTTGTGCACACCCACTCCCGCTACGCGACCGCGTTTGCTGTGGTCGGCAAGAGCATCCCGTGCATTACCACGGCAATGGGCGACGAGTTCGGCGGCGAGATTCCGCTGGGTGGGTTCTGCCTCATCGGTGGCGAGGAAATTGGTGAGGTGGTGGTGGACACACTCAAAGATCACCGCAGCCCGGCGTGCCTGATGCAAAGCCACGGTGTGTTTGCGATCGGTCCGAGCGCGGAGAAGGCAATCAAGGCAGCGATCATGACCGAGGACAACGCCGCCATCGTGTGGACGGCGATGCAAATTGGCACGCCGCTGACGATTGACCAAACCGACATCGACAAGCTGTACGACCGTTACCAGAACGTATACGGGCAGTAAGCGCAGTTGCAGCGTGCAGCGCCCCTACTGACGACTGAAGAAACATGAATCTGTATAGAGAATTATTGAAACAAAAGGACTTCTTATGGCACTCGCACAACCCGAACTCACCCCCGCTTCTCGTTTGAACGCCCGTCCGGTCACGCTGGGTGTAATCGTCGGCAACCGTGGCTTCTTCCCAGATCATCTGGCGGAGAGCGGACGCAAAACCATCCTGGATGTGCTGGAAAAAGCAGGCATCAACGCCATCATCCCCGACGCGGACGCGACCAACGTCGGCGCAATTGAATCCCTGGCAGAAGCACGCCTGTGCGCAGAGCACTTCCGCCAGCACCGAGACGACATCGACGGCATTCTGGTCACGCTGCCAAACTTCGGTGACGAGCGGGCAGTTGCAAACACGCTGCGCTTTGCAGACCTGAACGTGCCCGTGCTCATCCACGCCTTCCCAGACGACGCAACCAAGATGAGCATCAGTGACCGCCGCGACAGCTTTTGCGGCAAGATGAGTTCCTGCAACAACCTGCACCAGTATGGCATCAAGTACACGCTCACCAGCGGGCACACCATGGCCCCCGAAAGCGACGCCTTCCTGCAAGACTTGCAGCGCTTTGTGGGCATCTGCCGGGTGGTGCGCGGCATGAAGACCGCCCGCCTGGGCATGATGGGTGCCCGCCCGGAGGCGTTCAAGACGGTGCGCTTTAGCGAGAAACTGCTCGATAAGGCCGGCATCAGTGTGGAAACGCTCGACCTGAGTGAGGTGTTCGGGCGCATAGAGCGATTGGAAGACAATGCTGACGTGGTACAGGAGAAACTGGTGTCCATTCGGGGCTACGCCCAAACCAAAGACGTGCCGGAAATCTCGCTGATGCGCATGGCGAAGTTTGGCGTGGTGCTGGACGGCTGGATGGACGACAACGAACTGGACGCTACGGCTATCCAGTGCTGGACGAGCATGGAAGAGTACTTTGGCGTGGTGCCGTGCACGCTCATGAGCATGAGCAGCAACAAGCTCAACCCCTCCGCCTGCGAGACGGACATCGTTGGGGCGCTGGCAATGCTGGCGCTGCAACTGGCAAGCGGCAAGCCCTCCGCGCTGGTGGACTGGAATAACAACTATGGCGACGACCCGGACAAGGGCGTGGTGTTCCACTGCTCTAACTTGCCCAAGGACGTGTTCATTGATGAAATCCCGGTGATGGACTACCAGGAGATCATTGCCGGGGATGTGGGCAAGGACAACACCTGGGGCACGATGTACGGGCGCATCAGCGAGAACCCATTCACCTACCTGCGCATCACCACAGACGACTTTGCTGGTACCATCCGCGCGTACACCGGGCAGGGGCAGTTCACCAATGACCCTGTGCAGACGTTCGGAGGATACGGTGTGGTGCAGGTGCCGCGCTTCCAGGAACTACTCGCGCACATCTGCAATAACGGCTACGAGCACCATGTGTCCATCAATCAGGCGCACGTTGCCGCCATCCTAGATGAGGCGTTTAACAAGTACCTGGGCTGGGCGACATACCACCACCAATAACCAACACATGCGGCGGTAGGGGTGCAGCGTGCTTGCGCCCCTACCTTATAAAGCATCGGCACCAAGGGACAACACAACATGGTCGAACTCACGCAGGTTGAATACGGTGGCTGGGCAACCAACCACAAGCTGACCAACGGCAAAATCGAGCTGGTCATCGCGGGCGAAGTCGGTCCGCGGGTGCTGCACCTGGCGCTAGCAGGCGGCGACAACCAGTTCTACAACGACCCGGCGGCGATGGGCAAAGGCAGCGGCGACGACTGGCGCTTGTACGGGGGTCATCGCTTTTGGCACGCACCAGAAGACGACCCACGCTCCTACCAGCCGGATAATGACCCGGTCAATGTGGAGCAGTTCGGGGCGCTGGTGCGCGTGGAACAGCCCACCGAACCGAAAACGGGCATGATGAAAACACTGGACTTCGAAATGGCGACGGACGCTGCCCATGTGCGCGTAACGCACCGCCTGACGAACACCAACATGTGGGCAATCACCTGTGCGCCGTGGGCGCTAAGTGTGATGGCACCCGGCGGCGTAGGCATCATCCCGCAGCCGCCGCGCGGCACCCACCCGGAGGCACTGCTGCCCGCCAACTCGCTCACGCTGTGGGCATATACAGACATGACTGACCCGCGCTGGACGTGGGGGCAAAAGTACATCCTGCTGAAGCAGGACAGCAGCGCCACCACGCCGCAGAAGATTGGCGCAGACGTGCCCGATGGCTGGGCAGCGCATGTGAACAACGGCACGCTCTTCGTCAAGCGCTTTACCAAGCAGCAGGGCGCAACCTACCCCGACCTGGGCTGCACAGTAGAGACGTTCACCAACGACTTTATGCTGGAACTGGAAACACTCGGACCGCTGCAAAGCATCCCACCCGGTGGCAGCATCGAGCACGTTGAGGATTGGTACCTGTTCCCGGATGTTAGCACACCCACCAACGACAGCGACGTAGACGAGCACATCCTGCCGCACGTATACGACGCCAAACCAAGCGCCTGAGAGGTCGCGTGATGAGCGAACAACCACTGCTGCAAATGAAAAACATCACCAAGCGCTTCCCCGGTGTGCTGGCGGTGGATAACGTCACGTTTGAGGTTGAGCGCGGCGAAGTGCACGCGCTGGTGGGCGAAAACGGCGCGGGCAAGTCCACGCTGATGAAGATTCTATCCGGTGTGCACCAACCGGACGGCGGCGAGATCATCTTCAAGGGCGCGGCAGTAGAATTTGGCAGCCCCAAGCAGGCACAAAACGCGGGCATCACCACCATTCACCAGGAACTGAACCAGATTCCGATGCTCACCGTAACGGAAAACATCTTCCTGGGCAGTGAAATCACACGCGGTCCGCTCATTCACTGGTCGGAGATGCACCGCCAAGCGCGGGAACTGCTGGCAAAGCTGCACCTCAACGTTGACCCACGGGTGTGGGTGAACACACTCGGCGTGGGGCAGCAGCAAATGGTCGAAGTCGCCAAGGCGCTGCACCACCGCTCGGACATTATCATCATGGACGAGCCGACTGCCGCGCTTAGCCTGAACGAAATTGCCGACCTGTTCGACATCATCCGTGAGCTAAAGGCGAATGGCGTGGCGGTAGTGTACATCAGCCACCACCTGGACGAGGCGTTTGAGATTTGCGATCGCATTACCGTGCTGCGCGACGGGCAGCACATCAGCACCCAACCTACTGAGACGCTGGACATGGACGGGCTGATCCGGCTGATGGTGGGGCGGGCACTGGAAGAACAAATGCCCAAAGAGCAGGCAGAGCGCGGCAAAGCACTGCTGCGCGTAGAGGGGCTAAACCAGGGCACCCGGCTGAAGGACATCAGCTTTAGTGCCTACGCCGGGGAGATACTGGGGGTTGCCGGGCTGGTGGGTGCCGGGCGTACGGAACTGCTGCGGGCGCTGTTCGGCGCAGACCCCATCGACAGCGGTGACATTAGCATTGATGGGCAGCAGGTGCACATCGGCAACCCGCGTGATGCGATTCGCCATGGTATGGCGCTGCTGACGGAAGACCGCAAACATCAGGGGCTGGTGCTGGGGCTTTCCACACGAGAGAATATCTCGATTTCCGTGCTGCCGTCGCTCACACGCAACGGGATACTGGTAGACAAAAAACGCGAGCGTGCGCTTGCCAACGAGTACGTCGAGAGCATGTCTATCAAGATCAGCGACTTAGAACAGCTTGTGAAGAACCTGAGCGGCGGCAACCAACAGAAGGTGGTGCTTAGCAAGTGGATGGCAACACAGCCCCGCATCTTGATGTTTGACGAACCCACACGCGGCATTGACGTGGGCGCGAAGGTGGAAATTTACAAGCTGATGAACGCGCTGGTGCAGCAGGGGGTTGCCATCATCATGGTGAGTTCCGAACTGCCGGAAATCCTGAGCATGAGTGACCGCGTGATGGTCATCCATCAGGGTGGCATTGCAGGCATATTAGATCGGTCAGAGGCGACACAGGAAAGCATCATGGAGTATGCGACGGGCGCGAAAGTCGCTACAGTCGTTTAAACAAGGGACACAACATTCATGGCAACACCAGATACAACTGTAGGGCAAAAACCAAAACAACAGGGCGGTTCTGCACTCGGCACGATTTTGCGCGGACTGGGTAATGCTGGTCCGTTCCTGATATTGGGCTTGATGGTGGCGATTTTGTGGATCCTCGCCGCGCCCTTCCGCTCACCGACGAGCATCAGCCTGCTTGTACTGGAGGCAGCGGCAATTGGCATTGTCTCTGCCGGGCAGACGTATGTGATCATGATCGGCGGCATTGACCTGTCCGTAGAGGCAATGGTGTCGTTTGCCGGGGTGTTTGCCGCCATTTTGATTGCTGGCAGCAATGTTGCCGGGGGGCAGATTGCCGATGGCATCCCCGCATCGGTTGCCGTGCTGATCGTGCTAGCAGTCGGGCTTCTAATCGGCATGTTGCAGGGCGTGTTCATTGCCTACTTTAACATGAACCCGCTCATTGTCACGCTTGGCTTCAGGAGTATTTTGTTGGGTGTGGCGCTGGTCGCAACCAACGGCGCAGGCATTAACATTGACCGCGAAGGCATCCTGAACTTTTTGACGAGCAACATCAACCTCGCCGATACCGGATGGCGTATCCCCATGCCGTTTGTGGTGGCGCTGTTCTTGTTCGCAGCATCTTGGGTGGTGCTGCGGCACACCCGCTTTGGGCGCTATACCTATGCGTTGGGCGGCGGCGGCGAGGAAGCATCCCGCCTTTCGGGGATCAGCGTCAACCAGATGAAAGTGTGGATTTACGGCATCAGCGGCTTGTTCGCAGCAATTGCCGGTGTTCTCGTGATGGCGCGTTTGCGCAGTGGTGCCTACCAAAATGGCACCAACATGACGCTTATTTCTGTGGCGGCGGTCGTCATTGGTGGCACGCCGCTAACGGGTGGCAAAGGCGGTGTGTGGGGCACGCTGGCGGGGGTGTTTATCATCCGTGTTGTGTCGCAGGGCATGGTATACCTGCGGGTGCCCTCGAACGCGCAGGAAATTGTACTTGGCGTGATTATCGTCATCGCCGTGTTCCTGGATGTTTGGCGACAGGGGGAAATCCCCTGGCTGCGCTTGCGCCCGCGCACTGCTACCTAACTAACTGTGTTTACAATGCTCTGGCGGCGGGGGTTACCCGCTGGCGGGGGCGCGTGTGCGCCCCTGCCGCAGCCATGCGCCGGGCTTTGTTAAAAAAAGATAGACGCTTATATAACAGGAGGCTTTTTGTATGGTTCGTAAATTGGCTCTAGTGGTCGCAGTCGTTGCACTGCTCTCCGTTGGCGTGCTGCACGCCCAAGACGACGAGATGCGTACGGTTGGCTTCGTGCCGCCCGCACTCACCAGCCCGTTCCACGTTGCTATGGTTGATGGCGCTACCGCCCGTGCCGAAGAACTCGGCTGGGAACTGATCGTGCAGGCACCCGCCAGCGAAGGTGACTTCCAGGCGTTTGTGACCACGGTTGAGCAGTTGCTGGAAACGGGCGTTGAGGCGATCAGCATCAACCCTATCGGTACGGACTCCGCCATCACAGCGGTTACATCCGCTAACGAGCGCGGTATTCCGATCCTCGCGCACAACTTCATCACCCCGTTTACGGACGAAACCGTTGAAGTTGCTGCCTACATCGGCTACGACCAGTGGGGCGGCGCGGAGTCACTCGCGGCGCACACCTGCGAGCTGATTGCTGGCAAGACGGGCATGCCGGTTGAAGAAACCACCGGTTCCGTGTACATCCTGCTGGGTATCGAGAGCATCTTCTCCGCACGCCGCACGCAGGGCTTCGAAGCTGGGCTGGCAAACACCTGCCCCAATGTTGAGGTCGTCGGGCAGCAGTCCGCAGAGTGGCTGCGCACACGCGGTCAGGAAGTGGCAGGCATCGCCCTCCAGCAGAACCCGGACATCGACGTGTTCTACGGCAACAGTGACGAGATGGCAATCGGCGCGGCACTCGCTGCGACTGACCTCGGTCTGACCATCAACGAAGATTTCTTTGCAGTCGGCATCGACGGCAACGAGCCAACGCTCGACCTGCTGGCAGAGGGTGAGTTCAGCGCAACCTTGGGCGTAGACCCGTTCCGCATGGGCGTGACCGTGATCGACACGATGGACGCCATCTTCAACGGCGAAGAAGTTCCGCAAATCATCCTCACTCCGTCCACCGTCGTCACACCGGACAACCTGGACGCGTACCTCGCTGGCGACCTGTGGACAGAGCCGGTTCCGGGCTTCCCAGAGTTTGACAACGGCGAGCCGACCGTTCCGGACGACATGGATATGGATGACGAGATGATGGACGAGGAAATGATGGACGAGGAAATGGAAGAAGAGATGATGGAGACGGAAGAGGCAAGCTAACGCCGCTTTCGTACCATCACACAACTGGGCAGGGGCGCAACAATGCTGCCCTTGCCCAAAACCAGAAACTAAACTTGACACAAAACAACTTACGAGGAGTTCCACCCGAAATGGTTAAAAAACTACTGATCTTGACTGTGCTCTTGGCGCTGGTGGTTACACTGGCACCGCTTTCCACAGCGGTAAACGCCCAGGATGAAGAAGGCTGGTGCAGCGGCGTCGACATTGTGTTCTTCCCTGGTGGTCCGGCAGGCGGTCCGTTCGCACAGGTGGTGAACAACGGTGCGCTGCGTGCAGAGCAAGACCTGGGCGCAAATGTGGACATCGTTTGGTCGGACTGGGACCCGGAGAAGATGATTACCGGCTTCGCCGAGGCAGCAGCGACCAACCCGGACGGCATCGCCGTGATGGGGCACCCTGGCACCGAGGCGTTCCAGTCTCTGGTTGACGAAGCACAGGCAAACGGCATCATCGTCACCAGCCAGAACACACCGCTGCCGGAACTGGAAGCAGCGTACAAGAGCAACGGCTTCGGTTACGTCGGTGCAGAGAACTACTCCGCTGGCTACTCCCTGGGGCAGGAAGCAATCAACCGCTTTGGCTACGGCGAGGGCGACCAGGCGCTGGTGTGGGGACTGGTGAGCTTGCCAGGGCGCGGGCAGCGCACCCAAGGTGTGATTGACGCGCTGGAAGAGGCAGGCGTCACGGTAGACTACATCGAGATCGACCGAGCAACGGACACCGAGGCGGCACAGGGCATCCCGACGTTCACCGGCTATGTCTCCTCCAACCCGGATGTTGACCTCGTCGTCACCGACCACGGTGCACTGACGGCAACCCACCAGGCATACCTGGAAGCAGCAGGTCTGGGTCCGGACGACATCACCATGATCGGCTTTGACCTTTCCGGCGCGACGGTAGAAGCGATTCGTGGCGGCTGGACTGACCTGGTGATCGACCAGCAGCAGTGGCTGCAAGGCTACCTGCCGATTCTGCAAATCTGCCTGTCTGCACAGTACAACTTCTCCGGTCTGAACATCGACACGGGGGCAGGCTTCGCCCACGCCGATAACGTGGACATCCTGGCAGACCTGGTCGCAGAGCAGATTCGTTAGCATAGTTTTGCGTGCTTAATGGTAGGGGTGAGATGAATCTCGCCCCAACGCCATAACCGAATTTTGTAGGCAAGGGCGCGGTTCGCTGCGCCCACTGCGCAAACTCCACACATCATTTACAGGTTTTCAGGATGGAATGCTATGGCGCACAAACTCGAATTACGCGGCGTGACCAAAACATTTGGCGAGGTGCAGTCACTGCGCGGCGTGGACTTTTACGTAGACCCCGGCGAGGTCGTCGGGCTGGTGGGCGAAAACGGCGCGGGCAAGTCCACGCTCATCAAGATCATTACGGGCTACCACAGCCCCACTACCG
>CAYVGI010000125.1:0-14993 GCA_964451095.1 uncultured Anaerolineaceae bacterium | reverse complement strand
CCCACAGGCAGCAGCGCCATCAGGTAATTGGAGCGGTCATCTGCCAGCAGCATCGGTTCGATGACTGTGCCCGGCGTGAGTACCCGCGTCACCTCTCGCTCGACGGGTCCTTTGCCCGTGACCTCGCCCACCTGGTCACAAATGGCGACATGGTAACCCTTCTCGATCAGCTTTTGGATGTAGCCGTCGACCGCGTGGTGCGGCACACCTGCCATGGGCACTTTTTCCGGGTTACTGCCGTAGGTGCGCCCAGTGAGCGCGATGTCCAGTTCGCGGGCGGCGGTTTCCGCATCGTCGTCGAACATCTCGTAAAAGTCCCCCAGGCGGAACAGGACGATGCAGTCGGGGTATTGTGCTTTTACATCAAGGTACTGTTGGCGGACGGGGGTCACACGCGCCATAACAATGATCTTCCTAGAATATTTTGGGTGTGAGCATACAGAGGATGTCGCAGTTCGTGTTATTCTAGCAGCGGCAAGTACGCGCTACAACAGCAAAGCAACGGAGTTTAGAACACATGTCTGATGAGATCATCATCGGTGTAGACCTGGGCGGCACACGCATAAGTGCAGCCTGCTGTGACCCAAACCTGAACATACTAGAACGCTAAGAAACTTTTACCCGCGCGGCAGAAGGAAAAGACGCGACCATCGAGCGCATTAAAAACCTCATTCGGGAAGTCATGCCAACGGACAAAACGGTCAGTGGCATTGGCTTTTCCGCACCCGGACCGCTCAACCCGAAAACGGGCGTCGTGGTCGCCCCCCCCAATCTCCCCTGCTGTAACTATGTGCCATTAGGCGACATCCTGCACGAGGCGTTTGATGTTCCCGTTTACGTCGGCAACGATGCAAACGTCGCCGCCCTGGCGGAAACCCTACGCGGTGCAGCACGTGGACGCCGCAACGTGATCTACGTCACCGTGAGCACGGGCATTGGCAGCGGCATCATCAGCGATGGGCTGATGGTGCTAGGGCACACCGGGCTAGGCGCGGAGGTCGGTCATATCCCGCTGGTGATCGGCGACCATGTATCCACGCTAGAGCGTGAAGCTGCCGGACCCGCACTCGCACGCAAGGCACGCGCCCGCATGGAGGCAGGCGAGCACAGCATGATGCACGATATGGTGAACGGGAAAATGGACGACATCGAGGGTAGCACGGTTGGCGAGGCAGCTACCAAAGGCGACCGGGTGGCGTTAGAAGTGGTGGAGGACGGCGGTCAAATCTTGGGGTTGGGTATCGTTACCCTGCTGCATCTGTTTAACCCGGAGGTGCTGGTCATCGGTGGCGGCGTTGCTAATGGGCTGGGGGATCTGCTGTTGAACCCGGCACGGAAGGCGATCCAGCAGCATTCAATCGACAGCGCCTACTGGGAAGACCTGCAAATCATCCCGCCAGACTTACCAGAAGACCTGAGCATTATCGGCGCGGCGGCGCTGGTGCTCACCCATGGCGGCATGGAACGCATCGAGGACGTCGCAGCGAAACTGGGCACCACCAGCTAGCTACGTGGCAGGGCATGAGTGTGATGTTAACGGTAATCTTGTGGAACCCGCATTTTAGCCTATGTTATACTCCCATGGGATTAGCCAAGCACATTTGTCAATACTTGTAGAAACGCAATCATGTTAATGTTGCACGATTTCCGAGTTCGCCAACGCGATTTCCTGTTAGAAATTTCCAGGGCAATCACCGCCCAACTAGACCTCAGCGAGGTGCTGCGGCTGGTGCTTAACGCATCGGTCGTGATGCTCTCCGGTGAGGTCGGGCTGATTGCCCTGCGCGAGCTAAACGGCGAATACCGTGTGCGGGCAACCATTGGCATTGACGCCGACAAGATCGACAGGCTCAACGAACAGCTTGAGGGGCTTGTGTCTGCGCCAGCAGACGGCTTGGACACTGCACAGGTCAACGAGAAAATGCGGCAGATGGCAACCGCGCTGCACCCCACGCTCAAGCAGTCCATCGCACTGCCGTTCATCATGGCAGGGGAACCGCTTGGTCTGCTAATTGTGTTCCGTGCTTACCGTGGCAATGCCACGCCAGATGACCTACAAATTCTACAAAGCTTCGCAGACCAAGCGGCAATCGCCGTGCAAAACGCCCAACTGTACGCGGGCATCAATCAGGAACGGCGGCGGCTGGCGGCAATTTTGCAAAACAGCGCCGACGGCGTGATGATCCTCGATCCTAATCTGTGCATTCTCAGCTTCAACCGCGCACTAGAGCGCATTACCGCCTGGGATGCCGAAGATGTCGTCGGGCTGCACACGTCCAACATCATCCGCTGGGAAAACGAGGACACCCGCGATGTAGAGCAGTGCATCGCCATGGGCTGGCCCTATCGGTCACTGGATGACAACAACAAGCACGTAGACCCCACCCAGAACACGCTCTACGTAGAGGGAGATATCATCCGCAAGGACGATGTACGCCTTGGTGTGGGTATCACCTACGCGCCGCTCATAACCCGCAACGGTCACATCACAAACATCATCGCCAACGTGCGCGACATCACCAACTTCCGCAAAGCGCAGGAAATGCAGAGCATGTTCGTGAGCACCGTCTCGCACGAACTGCGCACCCCGATTACGCTCATAAAAGGCTATGCAGAAACGCTTAGCCGCACCGATGTGCAGTGGAACGAGAGCGCCGTGCGCGATGGACTTTCCGTCATCAGCGAGGAATCCGACCGCTTAAACAGCCTTGTGAACAATCTGATTACCGCCAGCAAGTTGCAAGCACGCCAGGGGCTAGACGTAAACCTTGACCCCGCACGCATGGACGATGTCGCCATGCGCTCAGTAGAACGCTTTCAGAACCAGGTGACCAAACACACCCTCACGACCCACTTTCCACCGGACTTCCCTGTCGTTGAGGGAGATGAAGTGCGCATCCGTCAGGTGATTGACAACCTCCTCAGCAACGCGATCAAATACTCGCCAGATGGTGGCACAATTGAGGTCGGCGGCAAGTTCGACAATGAACACATCATGATTTACGTGCGCGATGAAGGTATTGGCATGACAGAAACCGAACGCGAGCGCCTTTTCGAGCGCTTCTACCGTGTCGATAACGCGCTAAGCCGCAAAACAGAAGGCACAGGGCTGGGGCTATACCTCTCCCGTGCGATTGTCGAAGCACACGGGGGCACCATTGACGTGGAAAGTAAACCTGGGCGCGGCTCCACCTTCTATTTTAAGCTCCCCCGCTAACTGCCAAACAAACTCTCGGAGAGACAGATGCAAACAACCCGAACAATTGATTTCTCCTGCCCGGCATGTGGCACCCAAAGCCGAGCAGCAATTACCGCTATCGTTGATGTAGACCACAATCCAGAGGCAAAGGGGCTGCTGCTCAGTGGGCAGTTGAACGCCGTCCAGTGCCCCAACTGCAACACACGCAGCGCCGCCGCAAGCCCGCTGCTGTACCACGACGCGAACAAAGAACTGCTCATTACCTTCATCCCCATGCAGGTCAATATGAGCGAAGCAGAATCCGATAAGCTCATCGGCGGGCTAATGCGCGAAGTAACCGACGCGATGGACAGCAAAATGGTCAAGGGCTACATCTTCCAGCCCAAGCGTGCCCTCACCATGCAGGGGCTAATCGAACAAGTACTGGAAGGCGATGGCGTTACCAAAGACATGATGGACGCGCAAAAAGAGCGCTCCCGGCTGGTGCAGCTTTTCCTGCAAACTGACCCGACAACCTACGCAGCACTCATCGAAGAACACGACGCGAAACTGGATATGGGCTTCTTCCAAACCATGTCGCTGGTTGCGCAGCAGTACATGGACGAGGGACGCGCCGATATGGCAGACCATGTGCTAACGGTGCAGCAGAAAATCGCGGAACTTTCCACAGTCGGTAAAGACCTCATCCAGCAGAGCATGGCGCAGGAGCAGATGATCCAGAATGTTGCACAGGAGCTACAAGCGCTGGGCAACCGTCCAACGCCTGCGGATGTGGTCGCACTGGTGCGCCCCTACGCAGAAGACAATGAGCGCCTGCAAGCATTTGTGGGGCTGGCACGCCCACTGTTCGACTACGCGTTCTTCCAGGAACTGACCACCGAAATCGGCAAAGCGCCAGAAAACGAGCGCCCCACGTTGGAGGCGCTGCGCAGTGCACTAACTGAACTGACGCAGATGGTTGACGAGCAGGGCAAAATGCAAATGCAGGCGGCAGCAAATGTGCTGCGTCAGATCCTCACCAGTCCAGACCCAGCAGCCGCCATACAAGCGAACCTCCAGTTCATCGACGACACCTTTATGGCAGTGCTGGACATGAACATCCAGGAGGCAGAGCGCCAACAGGACATCGCCGCCAGTGCCCGCCTGAAGTCCATCCGAGACGTGGTGATGCAGGCACTGCAAGCAAGCATGAACCCGGAAGTGCGCTTCATCAACGACTTGCTCTCCCAGGAGACCGAAGCAGACGCCCGCCGGATGATCCAGGCACGGGCAGGTGAGTTCGGCGCAGGCATTCTGGAAGTGTTCGACACACTCAACGAGGTGATGATGGCACAGGGGCAACCGAAGATCGCCGAGCGCATTCGTTTGCTGCGCGATGCAACTGAGGACGCACTCAAGGCGTAGATCAAATCAACTGCGCATTATATTTTCCTGCGCAAGCGCGTAGAATAGTCCGCCGTTTGCAGACACGGACAAGTGAACAGTGAACATTAGGACAACAGGCTATCGAATCCTGGGGGCACTCTTGTCGGTGTCCCTGTTTGGTTTCGCCCATGTGAGCGCACAACAAGCCATACCACAACCTGTGCGGGCATTCGCAGCGGAAGGCGTGACAGTGGAGATGTTCCAGCGTGACGTACCGCAGGGACGCGCTGGGCTGGTACGTGCCACTGCTGAGGGCATCACGGGTGCAGAGGCGGACGTGTTTAACCAGCAGGTCGCGTTCTTTCCACTGGAGGGCAGCACCGATGCGCTGTACGGTTTCATCACACCAAACTGGGATCAACCAATACGCACCTATGACATGACCGTCACCGTCACCCTGGCAAGCGGTCGGCGGCAGGCACTACTCGTGCCCGTAGACGTAACCAGCGGCGGCTTCATCCGGCAGGATGTGGTACTCGGACCCGACCAGAGCGACCTGATTGACCCACAGATTGAACTGAGCGAAATTGCCCTGCTAGATGCCCTCATGGAACCCGTGACGGATGCCCGCTACTGGAGCGACAACGGCTTCGTGCTGCCGTTTGAGGGTGAACTCACATCGCCGTTTGGTGCCATCCGCACGTTCAACGAGGACTACGAAACCCGGCACACGGGCTGGGACTTCAATGGTGGGCTAGGCGACCTGATGACCGCCATGGCAGACGGGCGCGTGGTGTTCGCCGGGAACATGGACATTCGCGGCGGCTATGTGCTGGTCGATCATGGGCGCGGCGTGTACTCCGGCTATGCCCATCTCTCAGTCATTCACGTCGCGCCAGGGCAGTTTGTGCGGCAGGGTGAGCTATTAGGCTTAGCAGGCAGCACCGGGCGCAGCAGCGACCCGCACCTCCACGTAGAGATGCGCGTCAACAACCGCTGGGTAGACCCGGTAGACTTCGTCAATATGTGGGCACCCTAGGCACGCACTGGCAGTTCTTTCAACACAGCGCACAACACTTCAATGCCCTTCGTCAGCACATCGTCTTCCTGCATGGCAAAGCACAGGCGCATGGTGCGGTCGGGGGCGTCATCGCCGACGTACGCCAACCGACCCGGCATAAAGCTCACCCCACGCTGGCTTGCTGCCTCAAACACATCTGCCGCCTGTATGCCCCCCGGCAGCGTACACCAGATAAAGTAGCCGCCGTCTGGTTTCACCCAGTCTAGCCAATCCGGGGCGTGCGCCCGCAGCGCGTCCACCATGATGTCGTGCTTGGCACCATAGAACGCACGGGCGTGGTCAAGCTGTGCTTCCATGTCACCATTGGCGATCATCTCCCCGGCAAGGTGCGCCATGAATGTGCTGCTTGCGGACGAATAGTACGCTCGCAGGTCTTGCACCTGTTGCGGCGTCGCCCACACCCAACCCGTGCGGATAGACGGCATCACCAGCTTGGAAAACGACCCCAGAGAGATCACATGCCCGCTCTCCGTGTCGAACTCGCGAATCATCGGCGGGGGCGGTTGATCAAAGTAGACCAACTGGTAAATCGTGTCCTCCACGACGGTGAAGTCGTACTTTTGCGCCAACGCGATAAGCGCCTGCCGCTTTTCCGCGCTGTAGGTGTAGCCTGTGGGGTTGTGATAACTGGGGATCACATAAAACATGCTGATGCGCTCCCCGTGCTGATGGCAAACCTGCTCCAGCGCCTCCAGGTCAACCCCGTCGTGCTGCATAGGCACGCCCATCACCTGCACATGGTTCAGCTTGAGCTTGTTCACAATGTAGTAAAACGTCGGGTTCTCCACCAGCACAATGTCGCCCGGTTCCGTAATGTAGCGGCTCACCACGTCTAGCCCGTGGATGGCACCACTGCTCATGTGGATGTCATCAGCGGTGACCGTCTGCGCCGTGTGCCCGCTCAGCATATAGGCGACCTGCTCGCGTGCCTGGGTCGCGCCGTTCTCTGTGCCAGCATATTGCAGGGCGGCATCCACATCAAACAGCTTCGTGGTAATGTTTGCCAGCACCCCCCGCTGGATGACGCCCATGTGGGGGTATCCCGTCTTCAAATCGTATACAATTGCGTCCGCTGTGCTCATCTGCCCGCCTGCCCTTTCCAGTGATACACATGTTTTTGGTGGGAAATAAGATTTAACATAGTTGATGTGCAGTATACCCCAACAATTGGGGCGGCAGGAAAATTGGACTGGTCTACAATAGAGAGCATAGTTGACGGGAGGCATCATGACGCTCTTCTTCGGCATCATAATGGGAATCGGGCTGCTGTATCTGTTGTCCGTCATCTTCGGCGGGATGACAGACTTTTTTAACCTGGACGGCACGCTGGAAAGCATGGGCTTGGGCGGGCTGCTGGGCATCGAAGGCGCGACAGACGCGCTAGACGGCGTGGACGATGTAGGCAGCGTAATGAACGCACTAGACGGTGCCGACGGCATGGATGTGGACATGAGCGCGGACGCCAGCGACGCCAGCGGTGATGTGCAGGGCATCGGTTGCCTGACCATTTCCGCATTTTTGGCGATGTTCGGCGCAATCGGGCTGGTGGGCAGCTTGTCAGAGCGTAGTCTGTGGCTCATTTTGCTCATCGGGGTTATCATTAGCTATGCGGTGGCGCGTATCGTCGCGGAGTTACTTAAGTACGTGTACCGCCAACAAGACAATACCGCCTTCTCCCAGCGCGACCTCATCGGTAAAACCGCACGGGCGACGATCAACGCCGCACCCGGCACCACTGGCGAGGTCATGGTCGAGATGGGCGGGATGCTGCGGTATCCAGTTAAAGAGATTAATGGTTCAGCGCTCAACCGTGGCGACGAGGTGAGAATCATCGACGTGGACGGGCGCACACTTAAAGTCGAAAAGCTTGTGGAAGTTCAGTAGAGAGGGGTAAGGCATGGGTCTGTTAATTGGCGGTGTCGTATTTATCATCCTGCTGGCGGTGATTATCTTCATCACACGCTACTATCACCGCGTACCACCGAGCAAGGCAATGGTCATCTACGGTAGCGGGCAACCGCGCATCGTTACCGGTGGCGGTGCCTTCGTGAAGCCGTTCATCGAAGATTATAAATACCTTGACCTAACGATTATTACGATTAAGACAGAAAAAGACGAGGTGTACACCCAAAGCGGCGTGCCCATCCAACTAGACTGGGTCGCCCAGGTGCAAATCTCCGGCGAGACCAGCGCCCTGCAAACCGCCGCCCGCGCCTTCCTGGATAAAACCCGCGATGAGGTACGTCAGGTTATCGAGGAAACCCTGAGCGCGAACTTCCGTGCGATTGTGGGTCAAATGTCGGTTGAGGCAATTCACCGCGACCGCGACACCTTCGTGCAAAGCGTGCAAGACCTCGCCAGCGACGACGTAACGGCGATGGGCGTACGCATCATCTCCATGGGTATCGAGGAGATCACCGACAACGAAGGCTACCTGCAAGCGATGGCTGCCCCGCAGATCGCCGCCGTCAAGCGCGATGCCAAGATCGCAGAGGCAGAGGCGGAACGCGAAGCGCGTGTGAAGGCAGCAAACGCCACCCAGGAGGCGGAGCAAGCAGAGCTACACGCCCAGCGCGAAATCCTCCAACAGCGTGAGGCGTTGCAAATCCGCGAGGTTGAGGTACAGCGCCGTGTTTCAATCGAACAAGCACAGGCAGACCAGGAAGTCCAGCAGAAGCGTGCACTCGCTGTAGAGCAGCAGCAAGAGGCGGAGATCCTGGTACCCGCCCGCGCCAAGCGAGAGGCAATCGAGATCGAGGCGGAAGGTAGCCGCCGCAAAATCGAGATCGAAGCAGAGGCAGACGCCATCGCTACCCGTGAGCGTGCCAACGCCGAGGCAGACGCCACCGAGCGGCGCGGTGTGGCAGAAGCATCCGCATTCGAGGCACGCCAACGTGCCGAGGCAGAAGGTGAAAAGGCGAAGCTGCTGGCAGAGGCGCAAGGTCGGCGTGAGCTAGCAGCAGCAACCGCCGCAGAAGACGCCATCAACCTGCGTCAGTTCATCATCGAGGAAGTCACCAAGGCAGACGTAGCAAAGGTCGAAGCGATTGCCATGGCGCTCGCTGGGCTAGGCGGCAACGTGCGCGTGGTGCAGTTTGGCGACAGCGGCGGCAACGGCAGCAGCAAAAACACCTTCATGAACATGCTGATGGACATCCCCGAAGTGGCAGATATGTTCCGCACCAAGGTAGAAGCACTCAGCGGCGACGACTTCGAAAAGACTATCGAGCGCGTGCTGACCATGTTCAACAGCCTGAAGCAGGTCGACGCTAACGCGGACTTCGGTGGCAATGGCAACGGCAAATCGCCCATTCCCATCAACGCGCCTACCATCCCGCCGGGCGATGATGACGCCCCAACAACACCCACCAGCGACACCGAATAAACGGCGACACCCTGGGCGATGGTAATCCATCGCCCACTGCTTTCCCGCGCCCCACTCCCAGCTAATTTGACCCACAGTGCACATCCCACCGGGTGCGCGTGTTAGAATTGCTACACAATTGGTTAGCAAAACACAGAAGGATTTCAACCCTCACCCATGTCCAACAATCCCCAATCCACAGGCAACAAACGCGAGATCAAGCTGCACATGCCGCAGGATATGAACGCGGTCTATTCCAACCTGGCGCTCATCAGCAGCACCAAAAACGAGTTAATCTTTGACTTTGCCCAAATGCTGCCGCCAGACCCACGCGCCAAGGTACAGGCACGGGTCGTCATGTCCCCGCAGCACGCCAAGCTGCTGCTAAACAGCCTGCAACGCAACCTGGAGCGCTACGAAGCACAGCACGGCACCATCCCGTTTGAAACACCCCCAACCCTCGCCGACCAGCTATTCGGCAACGTCAGCGGCGACGACGACGGCGACAACGATGACAACAACTGATCCGTTCGAGCACCTGAACACAATTGTGGACGACATCCGCACAGGCATGACCGCCCGCAGCAGCGCCCGCGATGACGCCATCGCCCGCTCGCGTGAACTCATCCGCCACTGCTCGGAGTCGATCCGGGCGGTGCACCGCCGCGAGTGGGACAAAGCAGATGACAAGCTCGTCACCGTCCGTGAACAGGCTGATGCCATGGTCAGGGTCGTGGACGGCTACCCTGACCTGTACCACGCGGGCTACACGCAGGACGCGCTCAAGGAAGTTGCCGAGGCATTCATCACCTACGCCATCATCCGGGAGCAGAACTTACCCACCCCGGCATCTCTCAGCGTGGAAAACAACACCTACCTGCGTGGGCTGGCAGAGGCAGCAACCGAGCTACGCCGCTTTATCCTGGACATCATGCGCCGCGAGCAAGAGCACAGTGACGAGGCAGAGCGTCTCCTGGCGTGGATGGATGCCATCTACGATCAGCTCGTCACGGTCGACTTCCCGGACGCCATCACCAACGGGCTGCGGCGGCAGACCGACGTGGTGCGCGGCGTGCTAGAGCGCACGCGCGGCGACCTGACCAACAGCCTCCGCCAGCAGCGCCTACAAGACGCGCTGCAAGCATTTGAAAAGCAGGTGGGTTCGGCGGACGGGCATTGACTTTTGCTGCTGTAAACGCATAATGCTAGGACGCCTTGCAACATAGGCAGACCGCAGACAGCAGGCGCCCATCACAAGCGGGCTTAAATACCCTGCCGAGGTTCGTGAATAACCCAACAACCCACACCCCAACCGGGGACTGTGCTATGTTGATTTGCGACCTCCACGCGGTCTTGCAGTTTGCAAGTCCGCTTTTTTGTTGTTCGCACGGGGTACAGCACCCCAACCATTACGGAAAGGAGACGGCACTTGGCTATTTCGCGGGCGCGTAAAGAAGAACTCGTCGCCAAATATGTGGAATCGCTGTCAACGGCAGACGGTTTCATCGTCGCAGAATATCGCGCCATGACCGTCGCCGAGACCGAACAACTTCGTCATAAGCTGCGCGAGAACCAGGGCGAGTTCATGGTAACCAAGAACACGCTGTTCAAAATCGCGCTAGACCAGGCAGAACTGCCCGTCCCGGAAGACCTGTTGGTCGGTCCGGTGGGTATTGCCATTTCTAAGGGGAACCTGCCCGGCATGACGAAAGCAGTGATGGACTTCGCCAAAGACTTTGAGCAGAAGTTCACCATCAAGGGCGGTGTTATGGGCACCAGCATCTTCCAGGCGGGAGATGTGGAAGCAATTTCCAAGCTGCCAACGTTGGAGGAACTGTACCCGCAAATCCTGGGTATGCTCATCCAACCGCAGCAGGGGCTGGTGAACACACTGCACGCTGCAAACGGCTCGGTGGTCAACGTACTGCAACCCGCAGTCGCTGGTATTCTCAACGTGCTGCAAGCACACATCACGCAAAACTTGCAAGGGGATGGCGAGAGCGTAGAAGCAGCGTAACGCGCCAACCATGCAAGCGATAAGCAACACATCACGCATTTGTTTAACCCAAGCCAATAAAGGACAAAACGAACCATGGCAGACATTGAAAAGCTCGTAGAAGAGATCGCTAGCCTGACACTACTGGAAGCATCCGAACTGAAGACCGCCCTGGAAGAAAAGCTGGGCGTAGAGGCAGCAGTTGGTGGCGGCATGATGATGATGGGCGGCGGTATGCCGATGGCAGGCGGCGCACCCGGTGCCGCAGTGGCAGAGGAAGAGGCTGAAGAGCAGACCGAGTTCGACGTGATCCTCAAAGAAGTCGGTCCGAAGAAGATCAACGTGATCAAGGCAGTGCGTGCACTCACCAGCCTGGGTCTGAAGGAAGCAAAGGAACTGGTCGAGGGCGCTCCGAACCCGGTACTGGAAGCGGCTACGAAGGAATCTGCCGATGATGCGAAGGAAAAGCTGGAAGCAGAAGGCGCTGTCGTCGAGATCAAATAGGCACTGAAATGGTGCCAACGCAACACCCGTAACCCAAAGACCCCTCCGCGCGGAGGGGTGTTTGTTTTTGTCGTGCGGTGCTAGCTGCGGGTTTGCCCGTTGCCCTCAACGACCCATTTGTAACTCGTCATGCCTTCCAGCGCCATCGGACCGCGCACATGCAGCTTTTGGGTGCTCACGGCAAGCTCTGCACCCAGCCCAAACTGCCCACCGTCGTTAAAGCGGGTGCTGGCATTCCAGAACACAGCGGACGAGTCCACTTCGTTGAGGAAGCGGGCGGCGTTTTCCGGGTCCTTGGTGAGGATACCATCGGAGTGACCCAGGCTGTGCGCCTCAATATGGTCAATCGCCTCGTCCAGGCTATCCACAACCTTAAGCCCACACACCAGCGACATCCACTCGGTATCGAAGTCGTCCGCCCCGGCGGGTTGCACACCCTCGTAATCGCGCACATATTCCAACGCACGCTGCTCCGCCCGGAACGTCACGCCGTCCTTGCCCAGGTGCGCCACCACACGCGGCAGCACCTCCGCCGCGACCGACTCGTGCACCAGCACCGTGTCCAGCGCATTGCACACGGAGGGGCGGTGCGTCTTGCTGTTGTGGATGATCTCCAGCGCCATGTCGATGTCCGCAGAGGGTTCGACGTACAGGTGGCAGATGCCTACACCGCCTGTAATCACCGGAATGGTGCTGTTCTCTCGGCAGAACTTGTGCAGCCCCGCACCGCCACGCGGAATAATGATGTCCACGTAGTCGTGCATCCGCAGCAGGTCGCCCACATACTTGCGGTCGGTGCTCTCAATGTATTGAATCGCGTCTGCTGGCAGCCCAGCGGAAGCGAGCGCCTCTCGCAGCGTATTCACTAGGGCAGTGTTACTGCGCAGTGTCTCCTTGCCGCCGCGCAAAATGGCAGTGTTGCCGCTCTTGACGGTTAGCGCGGCGACATCGACAGTGACGTTGGGACGTGCCTCGTATATGACGCCGAACACACCCACGGGCGTGCGCTTGCGAGACAGATTCAACCCATTCGGCAGGGTGCGCTCTTCAATCGTCTCGCCGACCGGGTCTGGTAGGGTGGCAACCTTGCGCACATCGGTGATTATCCCGTCCAGGCGCTTTTGCAGGTTCAGTCGGTCGAGCAATGCCTCGCTCAGCCCGTTCTCCTCACCCGCATCAAGGTCAAGCGCGTTTTCTGCCAGGATGTGTGCCCGGTTTGCCTCTAGCGCCTCCGCCATGGCAATTAGCGCCTTGTTCTTAAGGTCTGTATTGGCGCAGGCGAGCTGGCGTGCCGCTGCTTTGGCGCGGGTGCCCATATCTAGCAAGTTGAGTTCAGTGTTAATCATTCGCAACTACCCTTCCGTGGTCGTGTGTTACTTCAAAAGCACTAAGTTGTTCCGGTGGATGACCGCATCCCCGTAAGTGTAACCCAAAATCTCCGAGATTCGGTGGGACTTGACGCCGCACAGTTGGCGGATGTCGTCGCTGCTGTAGTTGGTTAGCCCATGCGCGATGCGCTTGCCATCTGGCGCGACGACTGCCAGGTGTTCCCCGCGTGTGAATGTGCCCACCACGTCAGTCACGCCCACCGGCAGCAGGCTCACGCCGCCCGTGAGCAGCTTGCGAACTGCGCCCGCGTCCACAGTCAGTTCACCGTGGGGCTTTTCCGCCAGCAGCCAGCGCTTGCGGCTTTCAATCTGCGCGTCCGTCGGGTCGAACCGCGTGCCCAGTGGCTCCCCGCCGACAATGCGTGTGAGCACGTTCTGCTCCCGCCCGGCAGCGATGATTGTGGTCACCCCACTGCGGCTGGCAAGCTGTGCCGCCTCAATCTTGGTTGCCATGCCACCCGTGCCCAGCGACGTTCCCACGCCGCCCGCCAGCGCAATCGTTTGCTCGTCGATGTGCTCTACCACCGGGATTAGCTCCGCAGTGGCATCGCGGCGCGGGTCTGCGGTGTACAAACCCGGCTGGTCTGTCAAGATCACCAGCAGGTCAGCATCTAGCAGGTTTGCCACCAACGCAGACAGGTTATCGTTGTCGCCCACGCGGATTTCTTCGGTGGCGGTGGCGTCGTTCTCGTTGATGATGGGCACAATCCGCATATCAATCAACGTTAGCAGCGTGTCACGCGCGTTCAGGTAGCGGTGGCGGTCGCCCAGGTCACCACGCGTGAGCAGCACTTGCCCCACTGTGACACCGAAAATATCGAACAAGCGCCCATAGATCTGCATCAGGTGGCTTTGCCCAACCGCGCTTAGCATCTGCTTAGCGGGCACGGTTTTCGCAAGATCAGGGTAGTTGAGCTTTTCTCGTCCTGCCGCCTGTGCCCCAGACGACACAAGGATCATCTCTTTACCCGTAGCGTGCAGCCCGGCGACCTGCTGCACAATTTCCAACATCCGCTGCTGGCTCAGCTTGCGCGTTTCGTTTGTGAGTACGCTGGTACCCAGTTTGACGATGATTCGCTGTGTCATATGCCCCTCATGAGCCGTGGACGCCACCAATTCACATTATAGGCACCGTGTTGAATCCGGCTCAAGCACCAATTCGCTAAACGGGCTGTGACTGCCCCTTTGCATGGGCAACCGCCGCTTTCAGCGTTTGTGCCCGTGAGCGAATCGTTTCCAGCGCAGTTGTGCCGTCGCCCGTCAGCCAGCCAGACATACCCGCCGCCACCGCCCCCGCCTGGATGAACGCACGCGCATTTTCCTGGTTCATGGCACCGTTGCACATAAACTTCATGTGATTGAGCGGACCGAACATCGCCTGAAAGTAGCCAACCCCCAGCGCCCCAACCGGGAACACTTTCAACAGCGAGACACCCATCTGCCATGCAGCAACCGCCTCGCTGGGTGTGATCACACCGGGGATCATCATCACGCCTGCATCCTGCACATAGCGTACCACTTCCGGGTCAAACGCGGGGGAGACGACAAAATCGGCACCCGCATCCATCACCTGTCGGGCGTCGTCCGTGCTGAGCACCGTACCCATGCCCACGTACGCAGCACCACCGTATTTATGCTTCACCGTTCGCATTGCCTCAATGGGCTGCTGGGAGTTCATGGTAAGCTCGAACACATTGAGTCCCTCCTCCATCAGCACACCCGTTACCGCCAGTGCAGCTTCCGGCACGAATGCGCCGCGCATCCCCGCCATCACACCTATGTTTGCTATCCGGCTGTATATAATCGACATCGCTTCCACCCTTTTCGTCAACCAAGGCACCCGATGATACCTTCAACGACCCCTTTTGCCCATTCGTGGCGAATTACATCCTGCATTTAACGCGAAAAGTCATATAATATTGGGCATTCTCACTCCACCGTGTCAAACAGAGGGTAGCGTCGTGTTTATTGTTGGCGAGGTCTACAGTCGTTCTCATCTTCATTCCCGTTTCGGCGGACAGCTTCGCAACCGCATCAGCACAACCACAGGGCAGAACATCAAACAACAGTTTGACAACCCCCGCAACACCCGCGAC
>CAYVGI010000124.1:0-15064 GCA_964451095.1 uncultured Anaerolineaceae bacterium | reverse complement strand
ACGGGCAGGTTCGTTTGGAAACAACGTTAGATGACCTGCTGCGGCACGGCTTCGGACCCGAACACCTAGCGAACTGACCATAGCGTTACAACTCAACATGACCGACTTCGCATTTAGCAATTACGCCTAGCTTTATGGGTTCACAGAAGATCATGACAGGTGAAACCGTCCAGTGACGGTAGCATAAGATTGTCCCTACGGACGGATGCCAATCGACCCGTTGTGAGGCTAAAAAGCCGTTTTGTGCGTTTGCCTGGCAAAAAAACCGCAAATTAGAGCTATGTGAAAAATGTTTCCACTGTTGCCCTTACGGTTTATAACGTACAGGTGCCAAGAAATTTCTCTTTCACTAGGAAGGTTGGGAACATTGCAGCGGCTATGGGCATCGCATTATTGGGTGGTAATTTTTTCACTTGCCGGGTTAGAGATTATACTGACCAATGCGTTGGCATACTGGTTGGGGTACGATCCCCAATTCACCATACCGGTCACGATTCTGGTTATTTTGGCATCTCACACGTATATTTACCTGCATGTGCGCCGCCGGTTGCACACCGCTGTCGAAGAGACCATCACACGTACCAAAGATATGCTCAAAGACCGCGTGTTGAACAATCTGGCACAAATCAACACGAGCATTTACCTAATGCGCCGCAAACCGGAATCACAGGAAGCTCGCCTGGAACGCATTGAAAGCTCGGTGAGCGAGATCACCGACGTGGTCAATAACCTCTCCGAAGCGGAAGTTGACCGCTGGCACGCACTATCTACAGAAGGCACACCAACAGACTGACCTAAGCACGATGTCCACATCCAAACAGCAGCGGGCAATCCGCACCCCCGCCATTATCCTGCGCCGCCGCGACCGGGGCGAGGCAGACCGCCTCGTGACCGTGCTCACCCCCCTGCACGGCAAGCGCGATGTGGTCGCCTATGGTGCTCGCAAGCTCACCAGCCGCACTACCGGGCACGTAGAACTGTTCACGCTGGCGGATATGCTGCTGAACCTGCACAAAGACCCGGGTTCGATTGCCCAGGTGGAACTGGTGGAGCCGTTTTTGCCGCTGCGAGATGACCTCACGCTGGGCGCGTATGCGTCCTACACAACCGAACTGCTCGATCGCTTCACACAAATGGGTGAGGACGACCTGCGCGTGCTGTTCGCGCTGCTGCGAGACACGTTCGCACGGCTGTGCAGCGCGACTGACCCGCGCCTGGTGCTGCGCTACTATGAGGTGCACCTGTTGGGCGAAGTCGGCTTCCGCCCGGAACTGCACACCTGCGTGCTCAGCGGCGCGACGGTGCGCCCAGAAAACCAGTACTTCAGTTTTGCAGAGGGTGGTGTGGTGTGCCCGGAGTACGGTGCCAGCAACCCGAACCTGGCGGGCATCTCGTTCCAGTCACTCAAGCTGCTGCGGCACATGCAGCGCAGCCGCTACGAACAGGTCGGCTCTTTGAAGATCCCGCAGGCGGTGCACAACGAGCTAGAGGCGCTGCTGCTGGGCTACATTACCTACACACTGGAGCAGCAGCTTCAGTCAGCAGAGTTCATCCGGCGGCTGCGGCGCATGGGTGCATAACGCGCCGAGATAGCGCCGGCCACACAACCGCGTTCCCCTCAGCCAAACTCCAAACCTGCCAACCCAACAAACCGACCCTCCAGCGTGCCCAAAAACGCCCGCGCAAACGGTGTGGGCGGCATCCCCTGTGGGCGCACCAGCCACAACTGGCGCGAGAGGTCGCTATCTGCCACGGGCAGCGACCCTAACTGATTGACCTCGATTTCTGTCTGTACAGCGTAGCGCGGCAAGATTGTGAAGCACTTGTCAGAAATAGACACTGAGCGCTTGATTGGCTCAATCGCGTCGAAGGCGGCAACCACGTCCACCTGAATATTGTGCTGTGCCATGACTTGATCTAACCAGGCACGCGACTGGCTGTTTGGCTGGCGGGCAACAACAGATTGGTTGTTTAGGTCTGCTAGCTGCACCGACGACCGCCCCCACCACGGGTGCTTGGGACCGATGATGACGAACTGGGGCACATCCTGGATGGGCGTTGCTGCGATGCGCGTGTTTGCCGCTGGCTCGCCTTCGGTAAAGCCCATGTCGCATGTGCCGTGGCGCACCCAGTAGGTGACGTCGGCAGTCGTGCCCGTGTTCAGCGTGACCTCTACGTGGGCGTACTCCTGGCGAAAGTGTTGTAACCACGCCGGGAACAGGAACGCCGTCACGCCGGGCGTGCCGCACATCGTCAGCTTGCCGCTGGTCACATTATGCACATCAGTCAGTTCGCTTTCTGCACGGGCGGCAAGCCGCAAAATCGCCTGGGCGTGCTCGTACAGGCGCTGCCCCTCCTCCGTCAGGGTAACGCCGCGCCGTCCCCGCTGGAACAACTGCACCCCCAGGCTCTGTTCCAGTTCTTTAACGTGCTGGCTGACGGATGCGTGTGCCATGTACAACGTTGCCGCTGCCGCGCTGAGGCTGCCTTCGTCTGCTACGCGGACGAAGATGTGTAGCTTGTACAGGTTGAGCATGGTTCCCCTTTGGCAATGGTAGGTGATGTAGGTAAACACCTATACAACTATAGGCAACAGCGCCTCGTTAACACAAGGGTGCTTGCCTAGAATGTTCCATGCAATAGGGATGGAAACGAGATGGCACCCACACCGGGCGGCGCATAGCAGACACCGCCCCACCACAAGTCCCATTTGCAGCGGTCGCCAGCACCGTGACCCGCCAAGCTTATCGTTAGTTTTTAAATGCAAAGGACGCCATATATGCAAACCATCAACGTGAACGCACTCCGCAGCCTGCTCCATGCAGACCACGCCGACGATGCCGTAGTGATTGACGTACGCACGCCAGCAGAGTACAAGGGCGAGCGCATTTTGGGCACCACCAACATTCCGTTGGATCAAGTTGACCGCTACCTGGACAAGCTGCGCGGCTACAAGCACGTCTACGTGCACTGTGCCAGCGGTAATCGCAGTTCCCAGGCGTGTGCGAAGCTCGCACAAACCGGGCTGGACAACATCATCAACGTGGAGGGGGGTATTTCCGCCTGGAAGGACGCGGGCTTCAGCACCATCGTGGACAGCGCCAACAAGCGCCTGCCCGTAGACCAGCAGACACAGGTCGCCATTGGCAGCTTTGTGCTGGCAGGGGTGCTGCTGGGCACGCTGGTTAATCCGTGGTTCATTGCCCTCTCCGCACTAATGGGCGGCGGGCTGATCTTTGCCGGTCTGAGCGGTACCTGCACGCTGGCGCTGCTCATTGCGCGTATGCCCTGGAACCGCGCCTAACCCGCTCCTGGGGGGGATGCTGTCCCCCCCGCATTATTTGCGTGACAACTCGGTTAGCGTGACCGGATGCACCCCACACCACGGGCAATCGCATGTAACGAGTTCAACGCATCACAATGGGTCAATTGGCGTCTGTAGGGACGTAGTATGCTACGTCCCTACACCGTTGTTGCGGCTGTTGACCTTCTGTGAACCTGGAAACCATTTTGATGCGATCACCCTGACCCCACACCACCACAGAATTGCCTTGCTATCGCTAGCACGGGTATAATGCCCCCCTGCACACGGCAATAACCTCAACCAACGGGGTGGTTAAAATGTCAGAGATATTCGTGTCCTACTCTCGCAAAGACCAGACGTTTGTACGCAAGCTGGTCGAGCGGCTGACGACAATGGAGCGCGACGTTTGGATCGACTGGGAAGACATCCCCTGGACGGCGGACTGGTGGCAGGAGATTCGGGAGGGCATTGAGGAGAGCGACAACTTCGTGTTTGTGCTCAGCCCGAACTCACTGGCATCTGTGGTGTGCACGCTGGAAGTTGCCCACGCCATTGCCCACAACAAACGGCTTGTGCCCATCGTCCACCAGGATGCCGACCACGACCAGGCACTGGCGGCACTCAGCCAAACCGAACTGGACGGCGTCGCGCAGAAAATGCTCAGCGGGCGTGACCTGGCGCAGCTTTCTACAGAAAATTGGCAGCGCATCGCCCGGCACAACTGGCTGTTCGCCAAAGACGACGCGAACTTCGACGATGCCATCGCCAACCTGATTGACGCCATTGACACCGACCTCGACCACCGCCGCGAACACACCCGCATCCTCACCCGCGCCATTGAGTGGGACAGCCACAACCGCGAGGCAAGCTTTCTGCTAGGCGGCACGCAAATTCGGCTGGCACGCGAGTGGCTCGTGCAGGCGACAAACAAAGACCCCGTGCCCACGCCGCTGCACAGCGCGTACATCTACGCCAGCGAAAACCGCGCCAACCAGCGCCAGCGCCGCCTATTGGCGGGTGTGAGCATTGCCCTGATTGTGGCGCTTGCCCTGACGGTGCTCTCCGTGGTGTTGTGGCAGCAGGCGAGCGCAGAACGTGACCGCGCCGACGAACAAGCGACCATCTCGGAGTCTGGGCGGGTGGCGCTGCAAGGGCTGCTGGAACTGGAAAGCGCTGAGGTTGACCGGGCGCTGCTGCTGGGTATGGAAGCGCTGCAAATCTTGGACACAGTCGAGGCGAACAGCACCCTGCTCACCAGCCTGCAAAGTGTGCCGCAGCTAACCCGCTTCCTGCACGATCATGATGAGGGAGTGCGGGCAACTGCCTACCACCCCGGCGGCGAACAGTTCGCCACGGGCGACGCAGCGGGCACGCTGCTGTTGTGGGATGCCTCCGTAGAGCCGCCCACGCCCACCACGCTAGACGGTCATGAGCGCGGCATTTGGGATGTGGTGTACAGCGCGGATGGGGCGCTGCTGGCAAGCGCGGACGAGGGCGGCAATATTCTGCTGTGGGACGCGGCAACAGGTGAACTGCTGCGCCAATGGTCAGGTGAACCCAATGTGCAAATCTTCAGCCTCGCCTTCCACCCGGACGGCACGATGTTGGCGTCTGGCGCGGCGGAACCCGTGCTGCGCCTGTGGAACGTAGCGGAGGGCAGCGAGATCGGCGCGTTTGAGGGGCACACAGACTGGATTTCCAAGGTGACGTTCAGCGCAGACGGCACGCTGTTGGCGTCCGGCGGCAGGGCGGCACAGGTTATCGTGTGGCAGGTGGCAGGCGACGAACTGCAACAGTGGCACCAGCTAGCCGGGCACGAGAACTGGGTTTTTGCGCTGGACTTCCACCCGGACGGCACGATGTTGGCGTCTGGCGCGGCGGATAGCACCGTGCGCCTGTGGGACGTGGAGGCGGGCGAACCCATCGGTGCACCGCTGACCGACCACCTGGGCTGGGTGCGGGCAGTGGACTTCAGCGCGGATGGGTCGGTGTTGGTTTCCGGTAGTGAGGATCGGCAGATCATCTTGCGTGACGCGCAAACAGGCAGGCGCTTGCGCGATGTGCCCCCGCTAGCCGGGCACGCGGGCGAGATATTCGACGTGGTGCTCAACCGCGACGGCACCCGCATGATTTCCGGCGATAACGCGGCAAATGTGCTGCTGTGGGATACGCTGTCGCGGCAGCCGTTTAGCAATGTTGTTACGTCGGTGGAGGGCGAGGTGTACAGCGTTGTGTACCAACCCGGCGGCACACAGCTTATGGTTGCCACCACAGCGGGCGAAGTCACCATGCTGGACGCCGCCACGGGCGAACCCACCGGCACCACCTACACCACTGACCGCGAGGTCGTGAGCGCGGCATACTCCGCTGATGGGGCACAGCTTGCCTACGCGAGTGCGGGCGGTATGGTCAGCCTGCGGGATGCCGCCACGGGCGACGAAATTGCGTGGATCACCGCGCACGACGGACCTGCCTGGGCGATTGCATTCCGACCGGACGGCACCGGGCTAGTCACAGTGGGTGACGATGGCTGGCTGCGCGTGTGGAATACGACCGACGGCGCGATGAGCGCCGAATATACCCTGCCGACCGAGGCGGCGCTGCAATCGCTGGCGGTGAACCCGGCTGGCACGCTGTTCGCTGTGGGAGATGCAGACGGCAACCTGTTCTTGTGGGATACAGAGGCGGCGTCCGTCCGGCAGACGCTGGGTGGGCACGCGGATGTGGTTACGGCGTTGGCGTTTAGCCACAGCGGGCAACTGTTGGCGTCCGCCAGCAGAGACAGTACCGTCATCCTGTGGGATGTGGCAACAGGTGAGATGGTTGGGCGTCCGCTAACGGCACACGAGAATTGGGTGCTTGATGTCGCGTTCAGCGCGGACGACCGTTTTATCGCCACTGGCTCCCGCGATGAGACGCTCATCCTGTGGGATGTGGCGTCGCTGCGCACCGTCGGGCTACCATTCCAGAACACATCCGGTTGGGTGCGCAGTGTGGCGTTTACACCAGACGCGGAAACGCTGGTGACGGGCAGCCGCAGCGGGCAGATTGACATGTGGCGCATCGGCGTGGACGAATGGCGGCAGCGTGCCTGCCAGATCGCCAACCGTGTGCTGGATTCAACCGAAGTGACACAATTTTTGGCGGAACCGCCCGCAGTGCGTGCGTGCACCGCTGGGGGATGACACAATCCCGGCATACTATTGACGTATAGCGTATAGACGAGAATGGTACCGATGCACAAGCGAGTTCGTCAGTTCAAGACGTTAGTAACGGTTTGTGGTCTTTTAGCGGCGTGTGTGCTGCTGTTGGGCGCGGCACATGCCCAGGACGATACGGAAAACACCTGCGCTACCGTCGCCCGCCAGATTTTGCAAGCGGTGAACGCCGTCTGTGAGGATGTGGGGCGCGACCAGCTTTGCTACGGCAACATCAGTGTGGAGGCGTCGCCAAGCGCTTTCGCGTCGAGCTTCGCGTTTGAGCAGGAGGGCGACACCGTCGGTGTGGGGGATATTGCAACGCTGCGCCTGCAAACCCGCAGCTTCGAGAACCTGGAATGGGGCGTGGCGCTGGCAAAGCTCCAGGTGACGGACGATACCGGGCTGCCCCAGGATGTGACGCTGCTGCTGTTCGGCAACATTGAACTGGAAAATACGGGCGCACCCCTGCCGGAAGTGCCCGGCACCGTCACCGCAACCGAGCGCGTTAACGTTCGCATCGGTCCATCAGGTGGCAGCGCGGACGCGGGCAGGCTAGACCCCGGGCAGGCGGTGACCGCGAACGGGGTGTTCACCAACGAGGCAGGCGAGCAGTGGATTCGCATCGCCTTTGCGGACGCGCCCGGCGGCATTGCGTGGGTGCTTGGCTCTTTGCTGCAAGTTGACGGTGGCACAGAGGCACTCCCCACGCTCGAAAGCGCAACAGACGGCGCGTTCGGACCGATGCAGGCGTTTACGTTTAGCAGCGGCGCAGGGGTTGACGGCTGCGGCGAGGAAGCGGAAAGCGGTTTGCTGGTGCAAACGCCCGCTGGCGTGGGCGAGGTGAACTTTCTGATTAACGAGATTGACTTCCAAATCGGCTCGGATGCGTTTATCCAGGCGGTGCCCAGCGAGCAAATGGCAGTCACGACGCTTTCCGGTAATGTGCGTGCCAGCGCAGCAGGCGTTACCCGCAGCATCCCGCGCGGGGCACGCGGCAGCATTCCGCTGGACGAGGCGGGCAACCCCAGCGGCGAACCGGAACTGCCGGAACCCGTTGCGCTTGACGACGTGGACGGGTTTGAGGTGTTCCAGGGCGTGGGGCTCTTCGAGGATTCGTTTGAGCTTGAGCCATTTGAGGAAGACTGCCTTGCGGAGTACAACGCCGCCTTTAATGAGGACGGGGGCGACCTTGCCGGGGTCTCCGGTGATTGTGTGGGCACATACTACGACGAATTTGCAGATGAGTTTGCGGAAGACCTGGGCGACGAGTGCTTCGGCGAGGGCGGCAGTGTGTTCAATGACTGCCTGAGCGACCTCACAGATTTGGTGGTTGAGGAATGTGGGGACGGCGAAGAAGACGCCTTCTGCGATGAGTTGCTGGATGAGGACGGCACGTTCGACTTTGACGACGATGATTATTATGGCACCTACCCCGACGGCGACTATGACGACTTCGAGGACGGCTACGACGAGGGCGGCGGCTATGGCAATGAGGACGATTACGGCGGCTACGATGACTTCGAGGACGGCTACGACGATGGCGGGTATGGCTACGATGACTTCGAGGACGGCTACGATGACAGCAGCTACGACGCACAACCGTATGATCAGAGTTATGATGACGAGCAAGGCTACGATGTGCCAGACGACGACGGCGGGGACGACGGCGGATATGATGACCCTGGCGACGACGGGGATGACGACGGTGGTGATGACGACGGAGGCGATGACTATGATGGGGGCTACTAGTTGCGCCGCATGACCCGTACCTTGCGTGGCGGACGGTGGGTGCTGCTGTTGGTGTTGCTGGCAGTGCCCGCCACCGCGCCCGCCCAGCAACCCGAACTCCCGGAGAACTTCCCGCAAATCACAATTGATGTGGCAACCGCGCCGTCAGATGGCGTGATTTACCTGGCGAATATGCGGCGTGCCGGGGCGCAGGACGCAGAAGACGACCCCACACCCTACCGCCCATTTGTAATGTCCATCGGCAACGATGGTGTGCCCACATTCATCCGCCCGATTCCGTATCTATTCTCGTTCCACTTTGGGCGCTCATCTGCGACGGGGCAGCGCTTTTTCTATCAGGTGACGCAGCCCACACGCGGGCGCGGTGCCGCCTTTGACGGCATCTACCTGGTGCTGAACGACGACAACCGCGTTACCGATGGCTACACCGCCGCTAACGGATTGCCCACACAGGCGCATGACTTCATGCTGCTGGAAGACGGCGGCTATATGGTTCTCTCCCAGCCGGTGCGGGTGCGCAGCTTGCTTGGGCTAGACGGTGCACCGACCGCGAACGTGGTGGAAACCGTCATCCAGGAGTTTGATGCGCTGGATAGGTTGGTGTTCGAGTGGCGCAGTTGGGAGCACGTCCGCGTGACGGACACCGCCGCCGAGAACGAACTGCGCAACGCGCCGCCGGGTGTGGTTTCGTACATCCACGGCAACGGCTTCACGCTAGACCAGGACGGGAACATCATCCTCTCCGCCCGGCGCTTTGACGAACTCATCAAGATCAATCGGCAAAGCGGGCGCATTATGTGGCGGATGGGCGGCACGTCGTCTAAGAACAATCAGTTCACGTTTGTGGACGACCCTTACGGCGGCTTTTCCGGGCAGCACCACCCGCAAATCCTGCCCAACGGTAACCTGCTGCTGTTCGACAACGGCGTTAACCACGACCCGCCCGTCAGCCGGGCAGTGGAATATGCGCTCGACGCGGAAAACCGCCGGGCGCGGCTTGTCTGGTCATATGAGAACGGGCGCTTTGCCCCGGCGATGGGGTCGGTACAGCGCCTGCCCAACGGCAACACGCTTATCGGTTGGGGCACCGCGCCGCCAGACGGCTCGAACGTGACGGAGGTCACGCGGGATGGTGAAGTGGTGTTTGGGCTGTCCCTGCCACCAGACCAGATTAGCTACCGTGCTTACCGCTTCTCGGACTGAGTGACCTTCCCAACCGTTTGGGATAAACCGGAAATTTTTGGGATATATCCCATATTTATCCCAAGTTTATCCCAAATTGTGGGTTAATTGCTACGGCGACGGTTCCAGGCAGCTTGGCAGCGCGTTGATGTCTGTTTCCCACTCGCGCCCGTAGAACTCCAAATACTCCCCGACGTGGCTGCCCCAGTAGTCCTCATCGTGCCCACCCGTTGGGAAGATGCTGTACGTGTGCGGGATTTGGCGCTGCGTCAGGCGGCTGGAGAATGTTTGCAGCTCCAGCCCCACGAAGTCATCCGCACCGTTGTCGATGTAGATGCGCAGCCCCACATCATCCAGCAGCGGCGCATTCCGTGCCAAGTCCAGCGGGTTAAACGGCGGCGGCGCGGCGATCACATCTAGCGCGGCGCTGTGCCCGGCAACCACCCCGAACACGTCCGGGTGGCGCATGGCAACACTCATCGCCCAAAACCCACCCCGGCTGATGCCGCCGATAGCGCGGTGGTTGCGGTTACGCAGCGTGCAAAAGTCCCGGTCGATGGTCGGTATCAGCTCGTCCAGCAGCACCGTTTCGTAGGAGTCCTGCGGAGGGAATTGGTTGAGCGTGCCGATGGTGCCCATGTACGGCATCACCAGGATCATCGGTCCGAGCGTTTCCAGGCGCATTGCCTGTTCCAGCGCCCCTACCACGCCCAGGTTTTGCCACTGTGTCTCTCGGAAGCTGGCACCGTGCAGCAGGTACACCACCGGGAAGCGCTTGAGCGACTGCTGATAGCACGGCGGCACATACACTCGGTAGCGCAGGTTCTCCCCGGCGACCTCGCTGCGGTTCTCGTTGAACTCCTCCAGGGTGCCGCTCTCGCTGAGGCACGGCATCGGTGTGGGCGTGGGTGTGAAGTCTGGCGTGGATGTGGGTGTGGGGCTGGGCGTGGGCGTGGATGTGACCGTCGGCGCGGGGGTGCTGCTGGGAACCGCCGTCACGATCATCACCTGGGGGGTGGCAAGTGGCGCTGCCATCGGCTCACATGCCGCCAGCAGGCTAACCGCCAGCAAAGATAGCAAACACGGTAGGGGAAAGCGATTTTTCAGTTGGGTCATAGTTATGTGCAAGTTCTTGCGAGCACGCTTTGTTGACAATCTGAAACATTTGTCATTATACACGCACCTTCACAGATGGCATAACCGCACCATGAATGTTTGTATGGTATAAAACTGTTATGCGATACCCCCGTTGCGGAGACGCCCAATGCAAATTTTCATCAGCTACAAGAGCGAACAACGAGCCTTTGCCGCCCAGGTGCGTGACCAACTGCGTGCATGGGGCTACAAAACGTGGTTCGACCAGGACGACATCCCGGAGGGCACGTACTTCCGCCACGAAATCCAGCGCGGGCTAGAAAGCTCGGATGCCGTCATTGGTGTGATGACTGCCGCTGCGTTGCAGTCCCGTGAGGTGATGTGGGAGTGGGATTACGCGCTGTACAACAGCCACTTTATTCCGCTGCGCTGCGAAGATGTGCCGCTGCCGTATCATTTGCAGGGCAGCCAGTACATTGATTTCGTTGTAGACACCGCACGCGGGTTCGACCAATTACGCGCCGCGTTAATCAACGGTGCGGGCAGCCCACCACCCCCACCCATTGCGGTCGCCCCGATGACACCCGTGCGGCGTACCCGCCCCCAACAACAGAACACAGGTGTTCTGCGAACAATACAATATGTCTTCACCAGCAAGAACCAGGCACGCCTCGCCCGCCCAGACGCAACTGCCCCGCAAAACAAGCTGGAGAAATCCAATCGGGAGGTGCTGCTGGAGAAAGTACACCAGTCGTGGATTGAGGGCGTGCTAGAGGCAAACTTGCGTGAGCGCGGCGCGTTTGGGATTGGGCTGGACATCGCGCCGGGCGCAGTGCTCAAGCACCGGGACTACGGTGACTACACGCTGCCAGACTCATCTGGGGATGTGTTGCAGGTGTTCGAGGACATGCGGCGTGAACTGCTCATCCTTGGTGCGCCGGGCGCGGGCAAGACCATTCTCATGCTGCAACTGGCGCAAAAGCTCATCCAGCAGGCACAAACGGACGAAAAACAACCCATCCCCGTGGTGTTCAACCTGTCGTCGTGGGCAGCAGAGTGCGACCCTATAGAGAAGTGGTTGGTACACCAACTGCACAAGCAGTATCAGGTGGCACGCAAGGCAGCCACAAACTATGTAGAGCAAGAAAAGCTCTTGCTGCTGCTGGACGGGTTGGACGAGGTGGCGGCAGAACACCGTGAGGACTGCGTCAGCGCTATCAATGCCTTCCGTGCGGTGTACCGCTACACGGATATGGTGGTGTGCAGTCGCACCGTGGATTATGCACTGCTCACCGAGTGGCTTGACCTGACAGGTGCGATCACGCTGCAACCGCTAAGCAACACCCAGGTTCAAGATTACCTCGCCGGAGAGCAATACGCCGCGCTGCGCAACGAAATGACCCATGATGACGAACTGCGTGATGTGCTTACCATTCCCTTTCTGCTGAACACTGCCGCTGCTACGTACAGTGGTGTGCCACCCATGCAGCTAAAAACGCCCGCTGGCGAGGGCAGAATACAGCACCTGCTGGACATGTTCACCAAGCAAAAGCTGCACGAGCGCGGGGACAGCGCCCCCTACAGCGCGAAGGACACCCGTCACTACCTCCAGTGGCTGGCAGGGCAGATGGTGGCGCACAACATCACCACCTTTTACCTGGAAGTGCTGCAACCGTCCTGGCTGGGCGAGCAGCGCTACATCGCCCGTTACAAGTGGTACCTGCGGATTGCGGCGGCGCTGTTCTTTAGCTTGACCTTCATCGTGTTTGGGAGCAGCGTCAACTTAGCGATGCCGATCGCGTCATTGGCGGTAGCGGTGTACTTGAGTGCCTTACGCTCCGACGAAATCACGCTCCGAGAACAGTACGTGTACACATCCCGCTGGCAAGATTGGGGCAAGGCACTAGGTATATCAACTGTGCTCACCGCGCTTTTCTCGCTGATGGTTTGGGGTACATCCGAACCCGGTGCCCCTTTGCCCATCCGCTTTGGGCTGATTTTTGGTTCACTCGGCACCGCAATCGGGGCGCTGTACCTGGGCATTGAGGGCAGGCAAAACTTGAGCGTCATCAGCGAACCCAACGCGGGCATCATCGCTGCAATGAGGCGGGGCTTGCCGTTTGCGCTCGTATTTGGCGTGAGCTTTGGAGGGGTGCTGTCGGTTATCTTTGGGGTGCCGCTAGGGCTACTGCTCGGCATGCTCGACCGGCTTTACGGTGTCTTCGGCGGCGATGATTTGGGACTGCAAATTGGCGTGTTCGCTGGGTTCGGCATCGGCATGACGGCGGGGATGTTCGCTGGGCTGTCATTTGGTCCGCTGCAGGCAACCCAGCACCTGATGGTGCGCATGGTGCTGCAACAGCAGGGGGTTGTGCCACTGCCCACGGGGTGGCGTCGCTTGCAGGTGCTTGGCAACTACGCCGCCTTCCTCGACCACTGCGCAGACATCGGTATTCTGCGCAAGGTGGGCGGCGGCTACATTTTCCGTCACCGCTACCTGCTGGAGTACTTCGCCGGGCAGCAGTTGAGGTAGCCTGCACTCAGCTTCCCGCCCCAATCGGTTGATTTGACGGGCAAACTGCCACCAAGACACGACATTACAAAATCGTTATAACCGAAAGGTTGCGTAATGTTTGCTTGTTGTTATATCATGGCGGTATCATAAATTTATCGTGAGGTATCATGGTGATGACAACGGTTGAAGCAGCAAAGCAAGCAGTTAGTGAGGGTGAGCACGAAAAGGCGCTCACGATGGTACGGCACCTGTTGAAGACCCGCCCCAGCGCGGAGGTTCACTATTTGGCGGCAGTGCTGGCACCGAACAGCCTGATGGCGAGAAAGCAGTTGGTTAACGCACTGCATCACGACCCCAACTACCTGCCCGCAATGGCAATGTTGCAGGTGCTAGAACGCCAGGAGCGCTTGTCTGCAACGGACAAGCTGCGCACCGACCTGCTCGATGCAATTGAATGCGAGCCAGACACCACACAGGCCCGCCCGGTGGCCGGCGTGCTAGACCGGGTAAAGCACTTCGTCGGGGTGCGCTAGCCCTGCGCTAGCGGCGTCCAAACAAAGTACTCGCGGTCGCCGTCCCGGGTGAGTGCAACCCGCCCCAGCCCAGGGAACGGCACATGATACAGCAGCAGTAGCAAATCCTCGTTCGCGGCGCGCTCCAGTAGGCGGAAGCGCGTCTCCTGGGCGAGGGTTTTGTCCGTGTCGAACTTAATCGACCACTCTGGGTGGGCAAACTGCACCGGGTTATGCAAGATGTCTACCGCGTGCAGCAACCGCTCCCCCTGAGATTCCACCATCACGCCCGTGTGCCCCGGTGTGTGCCCATACGCGGCAACCGTGCGCACGCCGGGCGAAAGCTGGGTGCCCGGCGTGAACTTCTTCACCTCTGGTTCCAGCTTTTTCATCCGCTCGAAGATCATCTTGCCGAAGTCGCCCATGCTTTGCAGCAGTTCCTTATCCGCCCAGTAGCGCCACTCCTGCTGCCCGACAAAGTAGCGGGCATTGGGGAACGTAAACTCAACCTCCGGCGTAAACACCCCGCCAATGTGGTCGCCGTGCATGTGCGTAATCAGCACCGTGGTGATCTCGTCCGGTTGCACGCCCGCCGCTGCCAGGTTGCCCAGCAGCTTGCCCACCTCGTCCCCCTGTTCGGTGCCGCTGCCTGCGTCCACCAGCAGCAGTTCGTCCCCGGTGCGGATGAGCAGGGTGTTGAAGTGGAACGTAATCTCATCTGGCGGGATGTCTGCTGCTTGCAGCGCCCGCAGCAGCGCGTCCTGCGGTACGTCTGGGTAGCGCCCCTGCATACGGTCTAGCCCAAAAACCTGTTCGCCGTCAGCGATGACCGTGCATTCGATGTCGCCAACCATGTGAGTGTGGAATTGTGCGGTCATGAGGTGGGTTCACCTTTGTTAAAGGGTGTTGAGGTAACTGCCCAAAGCATATCGAAAAGGGCAACGCGCTGCAACGCCTAGCGCCACCATAAACCTGGCTTAACTTGGGCGCGGCATCCGCTAAAATGAGGCGCACACAAATACCAACCACAGGAGCGTGCATGGACGAACAATTGCAGGCGTATGCTTACATCTGGACTGAAGAGAAAAATCACTGGGTGCTGCTCGCAGACGAGGAAAGCGGGCGCGACCTGGACTATATTCCCTATCACATCAAGTCCTGGCGCTTTTTAGACTTGCCAGACGCGACGCTGCGCCGCGCTGTTGTGGAGAAGATGATCGAAGCGGGGATGCCCAAGGTGACGGATGAGGACATTTTCGGCAGGTAGTTGGGGCATTCGTAGCACCACAGAATAGCGTGGTCGTGTTATCTTGTGGCCCTCACCCCCTCAGTCCCCCTCTCCCTAAGGGCGAGGGGGAAGTACAATGGGTCAGGAAGTCCCTCTCCTTTGGGAGAGAGATTTAGGGTGAGGGCCGAAACGGCCTTCCACGCTATCTTGTGGTCGTACCGGGGCATTACACCCGGCACGGTAAACCGCGAGCAATAACAAAAGAGGAACAGGTTATGC
>CAYVGI010000123.1:0-15287 GCA_964451095.1 uncultured Anaerolineaceae bacterium | reverse complement strand
ACCCTGTTACCGCTCCCGGCAGTGGTCATTGGTCGCAACGGAGAAACATTGCACACCAACCCACCGGTCTACGCCAAGATTGACCGCCCGGCATTAGGGGAGTGGCAACCGCAGACGCGCAACATCATCTCCTACTTTTTTGACCCCGATCTTGCCGTGCGCGACCGATATGCCGTTAGCCCGGAGGATTGGCAACGTGCAGCACGGAGCGCAGCACAGCTTCTCTACCTGACCAACGCCCCCCGCGTGCGCGACCCGGTGTTCCAACGGCTGCTACGCACCAGCCGTGTGCTACCCGGCTTCGCTGACGCGTGGGATACGATCATCGCGCAACCGCCATCAGTGTTCTCGTCCGGCGCGGAGCTGCGCGTGCAGACCCCCATTTCGGATCAGCCGATTCGTGAGTTATTGACGGTTTTCCCGATGACGCAAGGGTTAGAAGTGTCGATTGTGGTGTCTGTCCCACTGGATGATGCTGCGAGGCATGTCTATCAGGAAATGGGGTGTGCCGTAGACGTCGCACCGTGGGCGGGGTTGCTGCTCGGCACGACCGCCAACGGGTAAACGATTTGTTTCGCCATGATGGTATGTACGCGGGTGATTATCCGGCGTCCGGCGGGGGGACGCCGGCATCACTACCGGATAAGTCCTGTTGGCGAGTTCGGCAACGGTTTTGGATGCGGTTAAACTTAAGCATAAGATGTGCTTGTATCCACAACATTCAACAAACATTCCAGACAACACGCTTGAAGTGGCTCAAGCGGCATATTCAAAAGGCAGCCTGACCTTGCGAAAATTTATTGGGCTGTTTATGTTTCAGAGCCGAGCATAACGCTAAACATAGAGTCCAATACAACCACCGTTTTGAATCCTAGTCGCACCACATCCCCAACAGCATAGGGCGTATCGAAAGGAGCGCGAGCACGCACTGTCGTATCCCCTACGGCAACCTGATAGTCAACATGGTCGCCCAGGAAAAGCCGACTCGTTACTGTGCCATCCAAGCCAGACCCTCCGTGTGGTTGCTGGAGTTCGATGTGCTCTGGGCGGACGACAAGCTGTGCGTCCTGACCAACCATTGCCCGCGCATCCGCAAACACGGGCAGGCTCAAACTGTTGTCGGGATTATCCCACAATGTAGCAGTGGTTGTGTGCTCGTCCGCGTAGGTGATCTTGACGGGCAGGATGTTCGCCGTGCCGACGAAATCCGCTACGAAGGCATTGGTAGGTTGTGCGTAAACATCTTGTGGAGTGCCCACCTGCTGGATGCGCCCGTCGCGCATGACAACAATCCGGTCGGACATTGCCATTGCTTCTGCTTGGTCATGCGTGACGTACAGCACAGTTATATTCAGGCGTTGCTGGATCTCCACAATTTCAAAGCGCATCCGCTCACGCAGCTTGGCGTCCAAGTTGCTAAGCGGTTCGTCCAGTAGCAGTACACCCGGCTCCATGACCAGTGCCCGTGCAAGTGCCACGCGCTGCTGTTGCCCACCAGAGAGCTGATTGGGATAGCGCTCACCAAGTCCATCCAAATTGACCAGTGCCAGCACGCCTTTGACGCGCTCTTGGATAGATTTGCGATCTAGGCGGCGCAAGCGCAGCGGATAGGCGATGTTTTCGAACACGGTTTTGTGGGGCCACACGGCATATGATTGAAACACCATACCCATATTGCGCTGTTCCGGGGGGAGGTGCGTACGTGTGCCCGCTGCGCTGATTACACGCTCGTCCAGGCAGATTTCACCTGCTGTGGGTTGGATGAAGCCAGCGACCATGCGCAGGGTGGTGGTTTTCCCGCATCCAGACGGACCCAGCAGCGTGACGAACTCCCCGTCCGCGACCGTTAGATCGAAGTCAATAACCGCGTCGGTCTGCCCGTACTGTTTACCAATGCCCCGCAATTCCAGTTGTGCCATGATGCTTATCGGTTCTCCACGATTTTTCGCAGCTCGTCCATAACTTTCTGTGCGCGGCGCTGCCGCGTCTCCTGCCGCTTTGCCCGAAGGATGTCGTAAACCATTGTCTTGCGTTTGCTGGGGGCAAGCATTTCCCATGCGTGTTCGAGCGCAGGATTCGCCTCTAGCGCGGTTGCCAGCTCATCAGGAACATCAACGCGGTCAGGATCGGGGTCAGGGCGAAGCTCCACAATGATTTCAGAGTCAATTGGCAGGTCGTGCTGCTTCAACCACGTCATGCCAAATTTGAGGCAGTAGGCACCGTTCGGGCGCACTTGCAGCGAGCGACGGAACGGGTGGTCGTCCAGTGTGCCCTCAACGTGTTTGTGCCCCGCTTCCTCTATCGCGTTGCCGACATCGTCGGGGATTGGCACGTAATGCTTCATATAGCCGTCGGCAACCGCCGGATCGAAGCGGACATGCGACTGAAAGCTGAAGTTGAGTTTATCGCTATCGCTCATAGTGTTGTCTCCATTAAAGCGTATCCAGGCGGGCGCGTGTGAACACACGAATGCCAATGTGCAGCAGCAGCACGCCCACAGTAACCAAAAACGCCAGCGCCGCTGTGAGGTTTGCCTGCCCTTCCTGGTTTAGCCCAAACACGACTTGTCCCAGAGTCTCGTTGCCGGGCGAGAACAGCAGTGCAGAAAGGGTAAGCTCGGTGAGGGCGGGCATAAACGCCAAAAACCACCCCGCAAACAGACTTGATGAGATGAGCGGTGCGACGATGTCGCGGAAGCTCACCACGGCGTCTGCGCCGGAAACCCGTGCTGCTTCTTCCAACGACGTGTGCACTTGCTCCAGTGCTGCGCCCACAGATTGCACACCAAAAGCCAGGAACCGTGCGATGTAGGCAACCAAAATAATCCAAATCGTGTTGTAGATGCTTACGTTCAGGAGCGGTAACGGCTGCAAAAACGCCAGGATCATTGCCAGTGCGACCACCGTGCCAGGGATAGCGTAGGGGATAATAATGAGCGTGTTCAGCACCCGCCCTCCAGCAACTTTCATACGCACTGTCAAGTAGGCAACGATCATCGAAAGCAGAATAATGATGGTGGCGGAGCTTGCCGCGAGCACAAGGCTGTTTCGGAAGGCGTTCTGTACCTTTTGGAGCCCCATAACCCGCTGATAGTGGTTAAACGTGATCGTCTCTAGCGTGATGGGCACGCCCAGTGCTCGTTGTATTGACGTCAGGAAGATGGCGATCATCGGTGCCACCACGGTAATTGCGATGACCGCTAGGATGAACGCAACCGCCGGGTACTTCCACCAGCCCAACTGCACCAGCCGTGGTTGTTCGTTCTTGCCTGCGAGCACCGTGTAGCTGCGCCCCGCACGCAGTCGGTTTTGCAGCCAGATGACCACAATCGCAATGAGCACCAACACCATGGAGAGCGCCGCCGCGATTTGCAGATTGTTGTCCAAGTCCGCAGTGAGGATGATGCGATAGATTTCGTTCGTCAGCACAAAGTAGCGCTCACGGAAGCCGAGAATGGTTGGGATGCCAAAATTCGCCATGAGCGACATAAAGATGAGCAAGGCACTGGCGGCAATGCTGGGCAGCATAAGCGGCAGGGTAATGTCTCGTAGAGTGCGGAACGTGCCGGCACCGGAAATGCGCCCCGCCTCCTCTAATACCGGGTTCATCTGCCGCAGCGGACCGACGTTCACCAGATAGGCAATGGGGTAGGTATAGAATATCATGACTAAAATAATGCCCCACGGTCCGTAGATGACAAAAAGCCGCTCCCCGAACATGTCGCGCCAGAAGCGGTTGATAAAGCCCGCCGGACCCAGCAGGTAGACCCATGCAATCGCGCCGATGAATGGCGGAATGAGATATGGCACGATGATCAACGATCGCCAAACTGCCTTTAGTGGAATATCGGTGCGGGCGATGAGCCAAGCAAGCAGCAGCCCTAGCGCCGTCGCGCCCAGCGTGCCAAATGTGGACACAAACAGGCTGTTACGCACAATCGAAACGTAGCGAGACTCACCAAGGATGCGCAGGTAGTTGCCTACGCTGAATTGGTCATTGACTTGGAAGCTTTCCCACAGGAGGTTGATTGATGGGTATAGCACCAAACCCAACAACAGCACAAATATGACCCCGACAGCGCCGTATAGCACCTGCCGCCCGCTGATTGTGACGCGATTTGCCTTCGGTTGCGGTGAGAGTACGTCCTGTGCCATGGGAGTTTTTCCTATTTTAACGGGGGTAATTTTAACAGAAACGGGCGAGGACTATCACGGTGTCCTCGCCCGATGGTGTTACTGACTAGCAGGAGGTGTTTATTCTTCCGGACCGGTTACGTTGAAGGTCTCTGCGAAGGTAGTGCGGATTTCTTCGCGGTTCTCACCGATGTAGTCAACATCAACGGTGATAATACGCAGGTCTGCAATGTCCGGGGTGCCTTCCGGCAGGGGAGCGCCCTCTGCGACTGGGATGTAACCCTGCTCTACGAACAGTTCCTGCGCGCTTGTGGTGTACAAGAAGTCCATGAATGCCTTGGTTGCAGCTTCCTTTTCGGTGCCCTCAACGCTGCTCATGATGCCGATTGGCGTCGGGATGAGCACAGCGCCCTCTTCCGGCCAGATGTGTGCAACCGGGGAACCCTGTGCAGCGCGGTCACGAACCATGAAGTCTACGACCTGAACCATGGCGAACTCACCAGAAGCGAGACCGTCTGCGATACCGCCGTTACCCTGACCGACAACGATGTCATTTTCATTCAGGGAATTGTAGAACTCCCAACCAAAATCCTCATTGTTTGCCAGCGTGCCCACCTGGTTAAATGCTGCACCGGAGTACAGGGCACTTGGCATTGCCACCATGCCAGCGAACTCGGGGTTCAGCAGGTCTGTCCAGGAGGTCGGCACTTCGTCTACCAGGGTGGTATTGTATGCAACCACGTTGAAGATCAGGCGAACTTCATGGTAGCGGTCTTCGTTGTAGTGCAGTTCTTCCTCAACGCCAGCAGCCTCAGCGGTCTCTGGGCGGTAGGAGAGCAGCATGTCGTCTGCAGCAAGCTGGGAGAAGAAGTCGATGTCAGCAAACCACAGCATGTCTGCCTGGATTTCGCCAGCTTCCATCTCTGCCTGGATGCGTGCAACAACTTCGCCGGAGCCGGAGCGGAAGATTTCTACTTCTACGTCCGGGCACACTTCGTTGAATGCGTCTACCATTGCGTTTGCGTCGTCTTCAGACTCAGACGTGTACAGCAGGAAGCTCCCAGAAGCGTTGCATTCCATCATCATCTCTTCGTCATCCTGGGCGAATGCACCAGCGGACAGCGCGAACAGCGCAACCAGCATCATCAAAAGCACAGCGCGTTTCATCAATTGATCTCCTTGTGGGAATGTGAGTGACGAATGGAGATTAACGCTGGTACTTCAACAAGCCGTTAAGTGGCAGTTAGGCGTGGTTTACGCAATTTTATCATTTTCATGAGCAAAATTCGGCTGCCGTCACGTTGGTCGGTGCGTAAATGGGATTGGTAATCGCACGCATCACGCCGTCTGCGGTGCGGACTTCCACCAGAACCCACCGATCTGCACTGAGGTCAATTGTCCAGGTTTCACGCCCGTCTACATGTGCCGGAGCCTCGTCTCGCACAATGCCATTCACGATCAAACACACTAAGTCATCTGGCGCGGCACCCTGCCAGGTTGCGTGCACACGAGCGTGGGACGCCGTTGTGGTGGGAATCCTGTCACCCATCATAGACAGTGCATCATCCCCGTCAACCTGTGCCGTTAGTTGCAGGTCGGGTCCGCTGCTCAGGTATAAGTGCCCGCGCCGGATCGCGTCAACGATTGCCGCCTCACTCAACGCCTCTGCATAGACCACATCTGCTGCTGCCCCCCTCGCCCCTTCATGGGACTTACCGTGAATGTCGCTTCCTGCCGTCGCAACCAGACGGTGCCCCTGGTTGAGCCATTCGTAGTACAGTTGCAGGCTCTGCTCGTTGTAGTCGCGCCAGCCGCCGTTCCATATCTCAACTGCTGGCGCGATACCGGGCATCATCTCGCCAAACTCCCAACGGCAACCTGTGCAAGCTGGGTCGCCGGGGCTGCGCGGATGTGCAATCACGAACAGGGCACCCTTGTCCATGATTGCCTGTGCGATGTCGGTCATTGTACGCTGGTCGCTCGTGCGCCACTCCTGCCACTCGCGTGTGCCCAATGCCAGGGCGTGACCGTAGTACGTTGTGAGTTCCATGCCGCCCATCGTCAGTAGATCGTCGCTGCGTAGGCTATCCAGTTGTGCCAGGGCAGACACAGTGTTGTGGTCCGTCAACGTCACAAAGTCGAGTTCACGCTCCAGGGCATGTTGGAAAAACGCGGGCACGTCCCAATTTCCATCTGAATGGAACGTATGCCCGTGAAGATCGCCCCGATACCACCCTGCCCCACGCGGAGCAATTGTCCCACGTGTGTACGGAACCGCTCCGGAAGCGTCCACAGTGCCCGTGCTAACAGTCACGTTGATTGTGTAGGTGAGCGGGTCTGGCGGTAGGATGCGGTGTGTGTCAATCACGACGTTCCAGCGCCCGGCGGGCAAATCGCCGGGCAGGTAACCGGGGGATGCTTCGGCATGGCTCAGGCGAATGGTCTGGTCAGGGTTGTTATGGCGGGCACCCCTACTGCCATTCGGGTCAAATAGGCTCAGGCTCACTTGATTGTTGTAGTCTGCGCCAGATGCCCGCTGCGGCGCGTGCTCAAATGTAATGTGCAGGTAGGTCGCGCCGGTTGGCACATCAAAGTGATGTTCGATGTGCTTTTTGCTATCAGCATGTGTGAGGGTGCCGTTGAAAGTCGTGGTCAAGTTATCGCTCACCTGCGGTTACCTTTGCTTGCTGTGGGTCAAGTACAACTTCAATGGGGTCGGTGCCATTGACGTACACCAGATAACGTGTTGGTGTGAGGTGGATGGTTTCACCCTCGCGCAACCGCAGTGACTTGGGCAAATACAACTTGATTTCCCCAATCGCGTTTTGGTGCGCGAGCACCTTCTGGTAGTGCCCCAAGTCCATCACGGTTTCGATGGCGGCACCTAACGTGAAAGCGTTCGCTTCGTCACTAGGGGTTGGTTCCATGTCCTCTGGGCGAATAGCAACTTTTACCATTTCGACGTCCTGCATATCGGGTGGTGCAGGCAACGTGACATCAGCACACGTCAACCCCTGTGCGGTCACTTGTGCGTCGAACAGGTTCATCTCACCGATAAAATCCGCCACGAACAGCGTCTGCGGGTGGGAGTAGATGGTGCTGCTGTTTGCAAGCTGCTCGATGTGTCCATCACTCATCACAGCGATACGATCTGCCAGGCTAAGCGCCTCTTCCTGGTCATGGGTGACGAAAATCGTTGTGATCTTCAGCCGGCGTTGAATGCGCTTGAGTTCTTCACGCAGGCGCACGCGCAGCAGCGCGTCCAAGCTGCTAAAAGGTTCATCCAGCAGCAGTATTTTCGGTTCCAGCACCAGGGCGCGTGCCAGGGCAATACGCTGCTGCTGCCCACCGGATAGCTGTGACGGATAGCGCTTCTCGTATCCGGTGAGGCTGACCAGTTTGAGTCCTTCATAGACCTTTTCGCGCACGGCATCGGTGCTTAATCCGCGCAGCTTCAGCCCAAATGCAATGTTGTCATGCACGGTCATGTGGGGCCACAGCGTATACTTCTGGAACACCATTGCCGTGGGGCGCTTGTTCGGCGGCAGGTGCGCCACAGACACATCATCAATGCGGATGTCGCCTGCGGTCGGTTCTTCAAACCCGGCGATCATGCGCAGCGCCGTGGACTTGCCACAGCCAGACGGTCCAAGCAGGCATAGCAGTTCGCTTTCCGCAACGGTCAGGTCAATGCCATCAACCGCGACCACCTTGCCGAAGTGCTTCGTCAGTTTGTTGAGTGTGAGTTGTGCCATGGGGGTTGCTCCTGTTGGTTACACGCCAAAGCCCGCTGCCAGCGACCCACCACGCAATACCCGCTGGCTGAAGATCAGCAAAACGAGCGATGGCACCCACAACGCCACCGACAGCACCGCACCATGCTGTGTGATCGGGTGGTTGATGAGCGTAATCATCACGACGGGAAGCGTTTGTACATTTGGCACACCGATGAGAAAGGCGCCTTGTGTCTCGTAGAAAGTGCCGATGAAAGTCAGTAGCAGCGCTGCACTCAGCGCGGGCAGCACCATCGGCAGCGTAATTTGAATGAACACGCGTAAACGTGATGCCCCAACATCGAGTGCGGCTTCCTCTAACGCGGGGTCAACGCCTTGGAACGCAGCGGTTGGGATCCACACCATAAACAGCAGCGTGTTCACCAGTTGAATCAAGACCACACCCGCTGCCGTGCCGACCAGCCCCAGCCGGAAGAAGATTACGGCTATGGTGATGTACAGCCCAAAGCGCGGGAAAGCGTTTGTCATGAGGAAGGAGAGCAAAAACACCGTGCGACCCCGGAAGCGCATACGGGCAAACGCATAGGCGGCAGGCAGGCAAATCACCGCCGCCAACCCCGTAACGATGAGCGACAGCACAATGCTTGTCGTAAAGCCTTCGATAACGTCAAGTCGTGAAAATGTTGCGTCCCACCAACGGAAGCCCCACTGCTCTGGCAGGATACTAGGCGGGCGGATGCGCGTTTCGGTAAATGCCCACACGAACACATTCAACATCGGTCCCAGGATGAAAATGGTTAGCAGGGCAAGCATAGAGATCCCGAACCAGTCCTGGCGCAGCATATAATTGAAGGCGCGGCGAGAGTTTCTTGCCGATTCTGCCCACAGCGTGGGGTCAGTCAGGTCTTCCCGTATCGTGGACATGGCTAAATTCCTTCTTCAAGCCGCTGGCTGACAATCGAGCGTACGTAAAGCAAACCCACCAGGGAGCTTATCAAAAACATCAAAACAGCGGCAACCTGTACGTTACTATAGCGAGTGTTGCTGTAAAGCTGCTGCATATACACACCATACATCTGCGGGGACGCCGGACCGAGCAGGTATGGCATGGTGAACGCACCAAAAATCCCAAGGAAGTTCAGGGTTAGCACAATCAGCACCGGGCGGCGGATTAGCGGCAAAATGATGCGTGTGAACACCTGCCAGCGGTTCGCCCCCACGTCTCGTGCACTTTCAATCAAACTGTCCGGGATTTGCGCGAACCCCGCTGTCAGGATCAGGATGGTAATGGGAATGCCCTCCCACACCAAGCCGATGCCAATGCCATACGACTTCGGAAACGGGGTGACGTAACCATCCCAGCCTGTGAGGGAAACAATAATATTTTCCATCCAGCCGTTCGCACCCAAAAAGCGCAGCAGGGCATAGGCAGTGATGATGCCTGGCACAAACAGCGGGAACAGCGCCAGGAACTGCACCATATCAACGAGGCGGGTGCGAGCGAAGCGCAGGTAGTACGCAATGGGAAAGCAGACCAAGAACAGGGTCGTGACCGTAATCAGCGTTAGTTGCAAAGTAAAAATAAGGTTTGGCAAAGAGCGTGGTGCCGCAAAAAAGTCTCTATATTTTGTCAGCGAGAACCGTACAGTGCCGTCATCAACGACCGTGATGGTATCCCAGATTGAGAGCGATGCAGGATAAACAATGAGCAGCCCCATGACGATTAGGGGTGGGGCAATGAGCAGGTAGGGTACCCAGTTCACGCGGCGCTGGGGGAGGGCAGGTTGTGACATCGGTAGGTTTATCTCGTTGACACACAAACAAAGGGGATTGTGGGGCGTAGTGCCCCACAAGTCCATTCAATTATTGCAGACCGCGCCTATTCGCGCTCGAGGTCGGAAGCAACATTGTTGTACCAGCCTTCGTACATGGGGCTCACCCACACACCAGCGAAGGAGGGTACGTCGTCGGTGATCACATCAGTGAAGTCTTCCTGCAGTTCTGCCGGCAGGGTATCCCAGGATACTGCCGGGAAGCCACCGATGGTGCGAACAACAGAATCCTGCATTTCCGTGGAGAGCAGGAAGTTTGCCAGTGCCAGCGCACCCTCTACGTTGGTGGCGTTGGACGGAATAGCGGAGGACGCATAACCCCCCACCATCGGCAGGTCGTCTAGCTGGATAAAGCGGGTGTTTGGCGGAAGCTGACCCAGGCTGCGTGCTTGCAGTGCCTGGTCAGACCAGATGGTGATCATCGTGATGACTTCGTTGACCAGCAGGTTCGTCTCCGCAGCGGCACCAGACGGGTAAGCAGCGTTGTCGTACAGGCACGGCTCAATCTCGTTGAGCTGTTCCCATGCGCCTGCGTAGAAGGTCTCGTTGATCTCTGCGATCTGTTCTTCGGTCAGTTCCTCGGTGCCGAACTGCTCTGCGAAGGCATCGACTGTGAACAGGTCAGTTTGCAGGTCGTTCGCCTGGAACACTGCGCGGCTCACGAACTCACGACCAGCGCCCGTGGTATCCGGGCGGGGGTAGATGAACTCGCCAGGGAACTCGCATACCCAATCCATCAGTTCCGGGAAGGTGGAGGGAACGAATTCTTCAGGAATCTCCGTTGCGCCTTCTTCCAGGTCGCCACGCTCGATCAGCAGTGCCAGCAGGCGGTCAGCGTTATATGCCAGCAGCACCTGGGAACCACGGTAGGGGATTTCCTGCGCAGCACGCCCGGCGTTCACGGTCTCGCTCAGGTTTGCGATGTTGGGGACGTTCTCTTCGGTGATTTCCAGCCACAGACCATCATCCAGAGCACCAATCGGCTGCTGTACGTTCCAGGTCTCGAAGTAGGAAACCTGCGGGTCATCGCCCGTCTGCAGGGCAGCGTAGGCGCGGTCTGCAATCGGACCGTTGCCAGTTGCGCCCTGTGCGCCCGTGTGGATGAGGTTCAGCTCAAATTCAGGGTGTGCCGCCTCGAAGGCGGGCTTCACGGAGTTGCTGTACCAGTCGAAGATGTTGGTGTCGGAACCGATTACGACGTCCACGACGCTCGTCTCCTGAGCGCGGACAGCAGCGACGCTCAGCGCAAGCAGCAGAACAGTCAGCAGTGCAAAACGAAAGCTCTTCACGTGTTCAACCTCTTTGTTTGTAAGTAACACAAGTTGGGTGTGGGAAAATCGGCATATTGCCGACGCTTCACTACCCCCGTCGTTCTTAACGAACGTGAATTAAGGCGGCGTCATAATCCGTTTAAGCGGAGGCTACAGTTTGGGTAGCTTTGTGAATTGACCCACGCGTGCAGTGGTCACACCGCAAGTGATAAACGCACACGTGGGTTGTGCTCGATCATGAACCAGCGAATCATCAAATAGTCGGCGACAAATATATGCAAGCTAGGCGAGCCTGTGCTCGATTTCATCAATCAGCGGAGGAACATCAGCGAGAGAATCTACGACGTAGTGTGCCCCTGCTTGATAGAACTTCTCTGTGATGGTCGTCAAGCGGTGTTGACGCTCTTCGGGAGAGAGTGCCTGTACCTCCGCTGCCGTCATCCCCATTTCGTTCCCGGTCGCTGTGATACCAATCGTCCACGCTCCCGCGTTTAACCCTGCTTGAATATCGGCAACAGTGTCGCCGATTTTGACCACGCTTTGCACAGGATACACACCCATTTGCTCCATATTGTGGTAGATCAGCCATGGGGCTGGTCGTCCGACGCTTACCCGGTCCGATGTAACCAGACAGTCCGGCGCGTAGCCCTGTTCGGCAGCAGCAGGCGTCACGAGTGCCATCATCTCCGCCGTGTAACCCGTGGACGAACCAACTTTGATGCTGCGTTTCCGAAGCGCTTCTATGGTTTCTGCAACGCCTGGAATGAGTTCTGTGTAGTTGGCAATCACTTCAAGCTGGCGCGGAATAAATGCCTGAAACATTGCTTCCACATCTTCATCGGTGGAAGGCGAGCCGTGCGCGGCTACCCAGCGAGCTTGTACCGCTGGCATTGCTATCACCGCAGCAATGTGGTCACGCTTGTACATACCCATTGGTCTACGTGCTTCTTCTACAGTGACCGCCACGCCCTTCGCTTCAAAGCCTTCTACGAACACCATTGTCGGGGCGAAACACCCATGGTCGATTGTTGTACCTGCCCAGTCCAAAACAACTGCCTGTACTTTGCCAGCGTAGCGCCTCGTGTAGCGATAACTCATTGTCCTTAGCCCCTATTTGTTGTGTGCCAAAAGCGTAACATTCATCTCGTGCAATGTGTCTTCGATAGCGGCAACAAGTGCCCGCATTTGCTCTGGGTACATCCTGCCAATGTTGCCCAGCCGGAAGCACGCCGCTTGTGTTACCTTGCCCGGATAAATCACAAATCCACGCACGGCGAGACGGTCGTAAAACTGATCAAAGTCAAAATTCGGATGATCGGGGTAGTGGAATGTCGTTATGATGTTGCCTTGGACATCGGGTACCAAGTAATTACGGAATCCTATTGCTGCCATGCCTGCGTTTAATACACGGTGATTCTCTGCATAACGTGCTGCCCGACCGACAACACCGCCCTCCGCTTCCAGTTCAAGCAACGCTTGCTGAAATGCGAGTAGCGCGTGCACAGGCGGCGTAAAGCGAAAGTGCCCGTTTGCTTCCAGCCCCTGCCACTGCGCGTGAAGATCAAGGCTGAGGCTGCGGGCACACCCTGCACTCTGTTGCAATGCGGCGCGGTCAGCTATTGCAAACGAGAAGCCCGGCACGCCTTCGATGCACTTGTTCGCGGACGAAACCAAATACGTGATACCAAGCTGCGCGACATCCACTGGCACAGCGCCGAAGCTGCTCATGGCATCAATAAATAGCTTGCGCTGATGGCGCTGTACAACCTCGGCAAGCTCAGCAATTGGATTAAGGATGCCCGTCGTGGTCTCGCAGTGCACCACTGCGACCATTGCAATCTCAGCATCCTCAGCGAGGGCACGATCTACATCACCCGCGTGGATCTGCTGATCTTCGGGGTACTCCAGCACACGCACGGGTATTTGCAGCACCTGCGCCATCTGCCGGATGCGCCTGCCATAGGCGCCGTTGACTAGGACCAGCAGCTTCTCTCCTGGCGCAAGAGTAGAAGATATAACCGATTCCACGCCGAATGTGCCACTGCCTTGCATCAGCACGGCAGTGTAGCGCGTGTCGTCTGCTTGCCCGGCGAGCACCAGCAGGCGGCGGCGAATGTCGCTCACCACATCGACAAACTCACGGTCACGCGAGCCAATATCGCGCAACTGTGCTTGTTTGACGGTAGCACTAGTCGTTAGCGGACCTGGCGTGAACAGCCACTTGTCCGGTTGTGTCATCTTCATGTTCCTTAATTGGCGATGTTAGGTCAGTTACACCCATTATGCCTGAAACGGACACAGATTGTGACTGTTCAGTCACAGAATAGATTTATTTGTACCCGACTTTAAATATTTTGCGCCATTTACTTAAAACGACGTTAATCCAAGCACGTTAGAACAACGTACGGTGGCAACCTGACGATCGCTACCATCTAGTTTTCCAATAAATCTAGGAGAAAGTGTTTCTATGCGTAAGCTCACCGGAATTCTCTCGGCACTTTTCGCAACACTGACGCTCTCCGTCGCCGCTGTTGGCGCACAGAGCTGCCCAGTGTCCACCGTCGCCGACATGGCAGGTGTTGAGGCAGGTCAGTATCCGTTCCAGTACGAACTGGCAGAATACCAGGAAATCGCAGGCTGCGAACTCACCTTCGCGCAGAACCCAACTATCGCCGACCTGAACGCTCAGATCGCAGGTAACCCGGAACTGGCTCCTGTTGAGGAGCGCCTACCGGCAGAGCCGCTCGTTTACCAGCCGTTCGCGCAGATCGGTACCTACGGTGGCGTGCTCAACGGCTTGTCCCTCGCTACCGAATCCGGTACGTCTGACCTGCTCAGCATTCGCCACGTTAACTTTGTTGCGTATGCAAGCGACCTGCAGACCATTGTCCCGAACGTTGCAAAGGGCTGGGAGTGGAACGACGACTTCACCGAGCTGACCATCTTCCTGCGCGAAGGTCACAAGTGGTCCAACGGTGCGCCATTCACGGCTGCTGACGTTGAGTTCTGGTACAACGAGCTGATCCTGAACTCGGAAATCTTTGAGACGCCCCCGAGCCTGTGGACGGTTTCCGGTGAGCCGATGACCGTAACCGCCATTGACGACACCACCGTTCTGTTTGAGATGCCTGTTGCTGCACCGAACTACCTCTCCAACTTTGCAACCACCTACGCACAGCCCTTCCAGCCGAAGGCATTCTTTGAGGCTGAAGCTGAGGCAAACGGTATGACGATTACTGAGGTTGCAGAAATCTACTACCGTAGCTCCGACTGGAAGGACGTTCCCTCCCCGCTGCTCGACGGCTCTTCCGAGCGTGTTGCGCCCACGCTGGAAGCATTCATCCTGGTTGATGAGAGCACAGAAGGTCGCCGTCTGGTAGCTAACCCGTACTTCCACATCGTAGATACGCAGGGTAACCAACTGCCGTACATCAACGAAATCGACGAAGAGTACGTGCCGGACGCAGAAGTTCGCAACCTGATGATCACCAACGGTGAGGTAGACTACAAGAGCCAGGCAGTCTTCATCGAGAACTTCCCGCTGTACGCTGAGAACCAGGAAAACGGCAACTACACCGTAGACCTCGTTCCCGGTCTGGGCACCAGCGTATTCTACAGCTTTAACACCACGCACAAGGACGAAGGTCTGCGCGAAATCTTCAACGATATTCGCTGGAACCAGGCAATGTCCGTCGCTATCAACCGCGACGAAGTAAACGAAATCGTCTACCTGGGGCAGGGCGTCCCGCAGCAGTCTGTTCCGGCAGAGCCGAGCACGGTTAACTTTGTGACCGAAGAGCACCTGACCGCGTTTACCCAGTATGACCCGGAAATGGCGAACAGCCTGCTGGACGAAATGGGCATTGTAGACGCCAACGGTGACGGCTTCCGTGATCGTCCGGATGGGTCTTCGCTGGTGCTCCAGCTTGTATTCTCCAACCAGGGTGGTCCGGTTCGTTTGCACGAGCTGGTTGAAAGCTACTGGGAAGAGGTCGGTATTCAGGTAGAAGCTCGTGAAGTCACCTCTGACGAGTACCGCGAAGAGGGTAACAACAACAACCTGGACGTGACCACCTGGCAGAACGACGGCACGACGGGTCCGTTCATCGTGTCCGATACCCAATCTCTGGTTCCGCCATTTGGTGACTTCTTCAACCCGGGCACGGGCTTTGAGTGGGCAAACTGGCTGGCAACTGATGGTGCAGAGGGCATTGAGCCGCCAGCAGACATCCTGCGTGTTGTTGAACTGGCAAATGAGTTCACGCAGCACCCGCTGGAAGGCGAGCGCAGCGATGAAATCGGAGCAGAGATCCTTGA
>CAYVGI010000122.1:0-15556 GCA_964451095.1 uncultured Anaerolineaceae bacterium | reverse complement strand
ATGCCTCTATCATAACAAACCGCCTATTTCACGCTCTCAAGCGAAAGTCCTAATTGTTTCGGTTCAGTCGCAGTTCGTCAGGTGGTCTGCACTTGCTCGCCTGAACTGACAGGACTTACATACAGGCGCAGATGTTCGGGATTGCCGTCAGTGCTGGGCTGTTTCGCACACATATCGAGCGTTCTCCTTAGCTAACTGGCGGGGCTTGCACCCGCTCTGGTTCCCTAACTGCCTGCTTTCTGGATGGGATACGACGGTGACGCAGCAGGTTGAACCAGCACCTCAAATAAGTGAGGCTCGCGCTCGGCATAAGGGCGGTCCGACCTTGGGTCGTTGCCGCCCTCACACCGTCCGCCCTTTATCACACGGAAAGGCATCTGCTCGGAGTCTTGCTCTAGCTCAGCAATCGTCTCGTTAGCCACGTAGGCAATCTCTTGCAGTCGGGCGACGAGTTCAGCTTTGCCACGTGCGTTCAGCGTCTCCAGCGTGTTATCGCTAGCCGCGCTGTGCACGATGTCGAGCATCTCCAGGGCATCTGCCAGACGTGCCACTGTGTAAAGGAGGGAGAGCTTGTGCTGGTTGTTCTGCATGGTTACACCTCTGTTCAAAAAGTTATTAAAACGAAAAGGGCGTGAGACCTTTCCGATCTCACGCCCTTTCATTTTTCTGAGAGGGATATTGATTTTCGCGCAGGGTTCCCTAGGTGTTACATCGGGGGTCTCCTGTCGAAAAGCCGTGAGACCGGCTTTGCTTTCTGAGCCAATTGCCCATAAATCCGGGTTCAACTAGCGATGCTAGCTGCTTCGGGTCTCGGGAGGTCAGCTCCGCCGCAAACGGGTTCGTGTCAACAATGTAGAGACTGTTGCAGGACACACCGTAACTGCGGTGACCTTGCAATCGAATTGCCTCTATATTGTGATTATGTGCGCCCATGGCGCTGCTTTCCCGTTGTACAGCGAATAACATTTTGCTTACGCGCCTTTCTCAATCGTTGTGTCGTCAAGCATTCCCAGAATACTTTCGCCTGTGATAAACACCCGGCGCATTCCGTTCGGCTTGCTGACTTTCAGGTGTCCCTTCTTGATCAACCGCTTCAGGGTACTCAGGCTGATGCCCAGCGCCTCTGCAGCTTCCTGGCGGGAATAGACCGCCCCGGGTTCGATCTTTAGTTTGGAACTGTTCTGTGTATCGACCATTGAAGTGTGTCCTTTCACTTCCGTTTCACACGGTAACATAGCACAACTAGATGCGTCAAGAGACTAGAGTTATCTTAAACAAGTTTTAAAGGGTCACAAGGGTTAATTAGGTTCGCATTTTCACACAAACCCGTCTTGACATTACCCGCGAGAGCACCTACCTTTAGCACAATTCAGATCAAAAACAAAAGCAACGACGGAGACAGTCCGTTACCAAATGCCCCAACAGGGAGCCAACACCCTAGACTGAGAGCGTTGGCAGGTGAGCGAGTAGCGGAATTCCCTCTAGAGCTGGCAGGTGAACACGCAAGCGTGTCAGTAGCCTCCCCCGCTGTGCCCAGTGTTACCGGGCAACCAGAGCTGGGCACGCACAATGTGCCAAGCAGGGTGGTACCGCGATAGTGCAAATAATGCGCTCTCGTCCCTGTACATGGGATGGGGGCGTTTTTTGTTGGGACACAGGACAGGCGCAAACACAACAAGGAGCACCAAGCAAAACATGACGATGCTGGACGAGTTGGAGAAAGTACACGAGCAAGCACTGGCGGAGCTAGGCGACATCGCCGACAGCGACACGTTGCACCAGTGGGAAATCCGCTACCTGGGCAAAAAGGGCGAAGTAACCACTATGCTGCGCAGCACGGGCAAGCTCCCCGCAGAGGAGCGCCCGGCGTTCGGGCAGCGTGCCAATGAGATCAAAAACCTGCTCGGTGCCGCGCTAGAGGAGCGGAACACACGCATTGAGGAGCGGGAACTCGCCCGTGACCTGGAGCAGGGCGAGATCGACATCACCATGCCAGGGCGTCAGTCCAGCCGGGGTGGGCTGCACCCATCCACCCGTACACTGCGTGAGTTCTACCGCATCTGGGGAGACATGGGCTTTCAGGTGTTCCGCAGCCGCGACGTGGAAGACGACGACACCAACTTCACATTACTGAACATCCCGCCGCACCACCCGGCACGAGATATGCAGGACACGTTCTACACGACGGAGCCGAACATTATCCTGCGCACGCACACCTCACCCGGGCAAATCCGCGCAATGCGAGCACTCGGTGCAGACGGCACAGCACCCATCCGCGTGATCCTGCCCGGCATGTGCTACCGCTACGAGCAGATTACTGCCCGCAGCGAAGTGCAGTTTCACCAGGTAGAGGGGCTGGCGGTGGGGCACAATGTCACCATGGCAGACCTCAAAGGCACCATCGCCGCCTTTGCAGAGCGGTTTTTCGGTAAGGGCACCGCGGTGCGCTTTCGTGCGTCATACTTCCCGTTCACCGAGCCGAGCATGGAAATCGACGTGGAGTGCTTTTTGTGCGATGGCGAGGGCTGCAACGTGTGTAAGTACACCGGTTGGCTGGAGATCGGCGGCAGCGGCATGGTGAACCCGGTAGTGCTGCAAAACGGCGGCTACGACCCCACCCAATGGAGCGGGTTCGCGTTTGGCATGGGTCCGGAGCGTATCACCATGCTCAAGCACGGCATCCAGGATATTCGCTACTTCTGGAGCAACGACCTACGCTTCTTAGAGCAGTTCTAGGGGTTCACGCTATGATACTGCGCCGAGCGCTGCTGCTGGTGATCGGTTTGCTGCTGGTTGGGCTGGCATTTGCCGACCTGGGTACGGTTGCCACCCTAACCCTGCTCGTGATCGGTGCGGTACCCATCATCGCCGGGGTACTGGGAGAGCGGTTCACCGCACGGGGGTTCAGCACTGCCTACACGACCGTGGCGACACTGCTGGTCAACACCGTTGTGCTGCTGCTGGTGATGGAAACCGTATCCGCCCTCATGATCAATCTGAGCACACCACGCACCCCGACCCTAAATCAGATCCGCGCTGCCCTGCCGTACTACGCAGATGCCACCTGGGGCAGCACCCACTGGACGGAGATTGAGCGCATCCCAAACGAGTACGCGCCGTTCGTCGTGTGGCAGCAGGCACCGTTCGAGGGGCAAACAGTCACCATGCGTGCCGATGGCACCCGCCTGACGCCCGGCGCGGACTGCACGGGCGATGCCTTTACCGTGTATATGTTCGGTGGCAGCACTATGTGGGGCATGGGTGCCCCAGACGACGGCACCATCCCGGCGTATGTACAGGCAGCACTAAGCGAAACCCGCAGCGAACCCGTTTGCGTCGTGAACTTTGGTGCGCCGGGCTATGTGTCAACACAGGGCGTGCTGCGGCTGATGACCGAACTACAACAGGGGCGCGTGCCAGATGTCGTGATTTTCTACGATGGGATCAACGATGTGCTGGCAACCATCCAGAACAACGGCGCGGGCGCTCACCAGAACCTGAGCCAGGTCAGTGATGCCTTCCAACCCAACACCCTGGGTGATGCGCTGCTCGCAAGCTTGCGGAACTCCTACACATCGCAGCTTGTGGGGCGCTTTGCGGCAGGCGGGCAGCCCGCAGCCGTTGAACCAAACTGGGAACAACAGGCAGACGAAACCACCCGCGCCTACCTGTTAAACCTTGCCCTGGTGGAGCGGATGGCGCAGGAGTACGACTTTGCCTATGGGTTCTTCTGGCAGCCGGTGCTGCCACTCACTGAGAAACCGCTTTTACCGGAGGAAGCACAGTTCGCAGGTGGGTTAGGCGCATGGGAAGACGCTTACGCGCTCACCTATGCACAGGTAGAGCTTGCCGCCGACGCGCAGGACAACCTGCACTACATCGCAGGTGCATTCGACGATGTAGAACGCTTCCTGTGGTCCGATCCGTACCACATCGTGCCGGAGGGTAACGCCATCATCGCAGATATTATGCTAGACCGAATGCGCTTGAACTAACGCGCTTTTGTACACACACGAATACAAGGAGCAAACACAACATGCTGGTACCCCTTTCCTGGTTGCAGGAATACGTTGACATAGACATTCCCGTAGAACTGCTTGCGGAGCGTCTCACACTCGCAGGGCTAGAAGTCGCCAAGTTGCACTACGTTGGTGTGCCGCAGGGGCACGTCGAAGGGGTGCGTATGCCGCCGTCCGATCACCTTGTGTGGGACCGCGAAAAGCTGTTGCTGGGCGCTGTACGCGAGGTGAAGGCACACCCGGACGCGGATAAGCTGGTGCTCGCCATGGTGGACTACGGCGGCGACGAGATGGAGCAGTGCGTCACAGGTGCGCCCAACCTGTTCGAGTACAAAGACCAGGGCACGCTAGACCCACCCGTGTGGACAGCATTTGCAGCAGAGGGTGCAGAGGTTTGGGACGGGCACAGCGACGAACCCAAGCGCATGATCTTGAAGGGCAAGGAACTGCGCGGCATCTACAACAAGAGCATGGTGTGCAGCGAGAAGGAACTCGGCATCAGCGACGCGCACGAGGGCATCATCCTGATGCACGAACAACCCACAGACCGCAACGGCAATCCGCTGCCCCCCGGCACCGCCATGCAGGACGTGTTCGGCGATGTCGTGATAGAAATCGAACTGACGCCGAACCTTGCCCGTGCGTTTAGTATCGTCGGTGTAGCACGGGAGGTAGCCGCGCTGCTCGACAAAGTGCTCCGCTACCCGTCCTACGACGTTGTAGCGGAGGGCACCAATATCCAAAACGCTGTCTCTATCGATATTCAAGAGCCATCGCTGAACCCACGCTTCACGCTGGCGCTGCTGCGCGATACCACCGTTCAGGAGTCCCCGGTGTGGCTGCAACGGCGGCTGCGGTCGGTTGGGCAGCGCCCCATCAACAACATTGTGGACATCACCAACTACATCACGTTCGAGATTGGGCAACCCCTGCACGCCTTTGACTACGACAAACTGGTCGCACGCACCAAGGGCAGGCTCAAAACGCCAACCATCATCACCCGGCTGCCGCACGAAGGCGAAACGCTAGAGACACTTGATGAGATAAAGCGCGAACTGGAACCCCACAACATTCTCGTCTGCGACACAGAAGGCGTGCTCAGCCTGGGCGGTGTGATGGGCGGCGCGGAAACCGAAATCGATGAAAACACCAAAAACGTGCTGCTGGAGGCTGCTGCCTGGGATTTCATCAACATCCGCCGCACACAACAGGGACAAAAAGTGTTTACAGAGGCGGGCACACGCTTCTCGCGTGGCGTACATCCCTCCCAGGCAATCCTCGGCGTCAAGCGCGGCATTGAACTGATGCGGCAGACGGGCGGTGGGCAAATTGCCGAGGGGATTATCGACGCCTATCCGCACCCGCCCCAAACCGTCGAGATCGACCTGACAATCGGTGAAGTCCGCCGCATCATGGGCATGGACTTCTCAATTGAGGAAGCGGCAGACATCCTACGTCGGCTCGAATTCGAGGTGGAATACACCAAGAACTCCCTGCGCGTGACGGTGCCCGCCCACCGCATGGACATCAACCCCGGCGTGGAGGGGCAAGCAGCGCTCATTGAGGAGATTGCTCGCATTCACGGCTACGATGACATCCCGGCAACCGTGATTGCAGACACGATGCCCGCACAGTTAGGCAACCCCAGGCTAGAGCGTGAAGAAATCCTGCGCAACTTGCTAGTTAACCTGGGACTACGAGAGAACATCAGCTACCGCTTCACCACGCCGGAGCGTGAGGCGCAATTGGTGCCGCCGGGTGAGGCAAGCAGCTTGCCCAACGCTGATTACGTGACGATGGCGAACCCCATCGCGGCAGACAAAACAGTGCTGCGGCACACCCTGCTCGTAAACTTGTTGGAAAACGCAGCGTCTAATATGCGTTACCAGGCACGCCAGGCAGTATTCGAAATCGGCAGTGTCTACCTCAAAGGTGATGCCCCCCTGCCAGACGAACCGGGGCGGCTTGGGCTGCTGATGACAGGCACGCGCTCCCCCATCAGCGATTGGAGCCGTAACGGTGACAACGATGCACTCATGGACTTTTTTGACATGAAGGGCACGATAGAAGGCATCCTGAACGGGCTGAATATCACTGGCTACACCATCGCCCGCTCCGCACACACTACCTACCATCCCGGCAGGAGTGCCGCCCTCAGCGTGGGTGGGCAGGTCATCGGCAACTTTGGCGAGCTGCACCCGCGTGTCGCGCAGGCGTTCGAAATTACCAACGCGCCCGTCTTCATTGCAGAGCTAGACTTAGATTCAATGCTCGACCACATGGAAGACGCAAGTGTGACGGCACTGCCTATCACACCCCCTGTATTGCAAGACATCGCCCTCGTGGTGGACGCCGCCCTACCCGCCGCCGAGGTGGAAACCGTGATCTGGAGTGCTGGGGGTGACCTGCTGCGGGATGTGCGCCCGTTCGATGTGTACACGGGCGACCCTATCCCGGAAGGCAAGAAGAGCATTGCCTACAGCCTCACCTACCAGACCGACGAGAAAACGCTCACGGACAAAGAGGTGGCGAAGGTACACAAAAAGATCGTCAAAGCGGCAGAGAAGCGCCTGGGCGCAGAATTGCGCGGTTAGCCCCTCGGCACACGGCGCTGGCTCTTGTGTACGCCAGCGCCGTATGATAATATTTCAACCGTAAGTTTCGTTGGAGAAGTGGGGATTGCACCCACTTTTTGTTTATCTAACGGAAAGCAGTCATTCCACTGGCGCGACTGCGCCCTCCCGTCTAAAGTTGACCTGACAATGTAGCGGTGTGTGGTGCGCTAGCGCCAGCAGAGCTGCGTGTACCGTCCAGTTAAAGTGACAACCCCAAGTGGTATGCCTATGAGAAACGAGTTTGAACTCGCCTTTAACGAAATCAAAAACCAGCGTGCGCTCCCGCAAGAAACAGTGCTGGAAGCGCTGAAAACAGCGCTAGTTTCCGCCTATCGGCGCTACTCCGGCGCTAGTGCTGCCCAGCAGGTCGAAGCAACCATTGACCCTGCTACCGGGCGCACTCGCATCCTGGTGGAAAAAGAAGTCGTCAGCGATGTGATGAACGACCTCACCGAAGTCTCGCTGGAGAAAGCACGCTTCTACAACCCGGAAGCACAGCTAGACGATATGGTTATGGTGCAGGTGGAAGGCACCACCAAACAGTTTGGGCGCATCGCCGCGCAAACTGCCAAGCAGGTGATCCTGCAAAAAATCCGCGAGGCGGAGCGCAACACACTCTACGAGGAGTACCTGGGGCGCGAAGGCGATGTCGTCACGGGCACGGTGCAAAACGTGAACAGCGGCACCGTCACCGTCAGCCTGGGGCGTGCAGAGGCAGTTATGCCACGCTCGCACCAAATCCCCGGTGAGCGCTACCGCCAGCACGACAAGCTGCGCGTTTACGTGGTGGAAGTCAAGAAGACCAGCAAGGGACCGCAAATTGTGGTCAGCCGTGCCCACCGCAACATGCTCAAGCGCCTGCTCGAGTTTGAAGTGCCGGAAATATACAACGGGCAGGTAGAAATCAAGAGCATCGCACGCGAGGCAGGGCATCGCTCCAAGGTTGCCGTGGCAGCACTGCAAGAAGGCATTGACCCGGTCGGTGCTTGTGTGGGTATGCGTGGGATGCGTATCCAGAACATCGTGCGCGAACTGCATGAGGAGAAAATTGACGTCATTGAATGGCAGTCGGACGCGAAACAGTTCATCTCGCGTGCGCTTAGCCCGGCGCGTGTGACCGGTGTTTACCTGGAAGAGGACATCGAAAACGGGCGCACTGCTGTGGTCATCGTGCCGGACGATCAACTGTCACTTGCCATTGGGCGCGAAGGGCAAAACGCCCGCCTTGCAGCAAAGCTCACTGGCTGGCGCATCGACATCAAGAGCGTCGTGGAAGCGGTTGAAGACGTCATCAACAACATCAACGCGCCTACATTCAGCGGGTTGTTCTCCGATAACGAAACGCTTATCGAAGACGCGCAGCGCATCATGCAAAAGCGCGAACAAAACCGCACCGTCATGCCGGAAGAGTACCAGGTGCTCAACGATGTGGCGAACCTGGCGGAAAACGCCCTGGTGGAGGCTCGCGAAGAAGAGCGGCAGGCACGCCTTGCAGAAATTGAAGCGGTTAAGGCAACAGTGCCGCCGCAACTGTTCGAGGTTCCCGTTACCTCACTCAATGCGTCGCCGCACATCGTCGCCAAGCTGGAGTCGTTAGAGAACGTCGGCGAGATCATGTGGCGCTTCCTCATTGACGAGCGACACATCAGCCAGATGCTGCGGGGTTTGCCAGATAGCGCGTTCGACACGATCAAAGAAGCGCTGGACGATATCATGATGCAAGCGATGATGGGTGAGCTATCTGTTCCACAGGTAGAAGTGGAAGCCGAAGCACCGGAGGCACTCGAGACCGATGTCGCTGCCGAACCTGCACCCACACAGCAGGGCACAGCTCCCGGGGCACCACCTCATGATGTTGAGGAACCCGCGGCAGAAGTTGAGGTCGCTCCAGCGGCAGAAGTCCCCGCCGAAACGGTTGAAACGGCAGTTGAGGACACACCGGAACCCGTTGCAGCGGTTGGGGTGCGCGATGATGAGCCACATGAGGTAGAAGCACAGGTCGCGAGCGCCGATGCAGCACCTGATGTCGTGGCGGATGAACCCATCCCGGCGGCGTTCCCAACGCCCGCAGGCGATGTGCCGGAGTTCCTGCCGGGCGAGCCAATAGACCCGCAGCCAAAGCGCAAGCCGCCCAAGAAGGACAAAGAAGAACCCGCTGCGGAAGAGGTGGAGGAAGACGTTTCCTTCGATGAGGACTACGACGATGACGACGACGACAAGCGTACCAAGAAGAAGAGTAAGCGCAAGCGTCGCCAGTTGATCTACGATGAGAACGCAGGGCGGGTGGTTTCCAAGCGTAAGCGCAAAGGAAGCCGCTCCCGTGACGAATGGGAAGACTACCTGGACTAACGCAGCCACAAGCCCGAACGTGCTCCCGTAGGTGTTCGGGTTTGGTATCTCACAGGTGGAACGTGATGAGCGACCAACCAAACAACCGCCGCAAACATGTGCCACAGCGTAGCTGTGTTGCCTGTCGCCAAAAGTTCGACAAGCGTGACCTAACCCGGCTTGTGTACACGGTAGAGGGTCTACAGATCGACCCCAAAGGTAAGCAAAACGGGCGCGGTGCCTACCTGTGCAGCAGCGCTGGTTGTTGGAAGCGTGCCCACCAATCGAACATTTTGGAACGTGCGCTGCGGGTCTCGCTCACACAAGCGGACAAACAGCGACTGCAAGAGCGCCCGTCATCATGAGGGGGCGGGCGCACATCGGCACCAAACAAGTTTCATTTACAAATATGCTCCGCGCGGCAGCAAGAGGCACCCCCGTGTAACCCCACGCCCCTCTGCCTGCTGTTTCGTGGGCAACGAGGAGGCAATATGGCAGAGCCAAAAGAAGCAATACTAGTACCCGATTATCTGTCCGTTCGTGAACTGGCAGACCTCATCGAGGCAAGCCCCATCGACGTGATGAAGAAGTTGATCTCCAACGGCATCATGGCGTCGATTAACCAGCAAATTGACTTCGACACCGCATCCATCATCATCGAGGAAATGGGCTTCGAGGCACGTTCCGCCTCGGAGGCAGTCGCGCAGGAAGAACGCCAAAAGGCGGCAGAGTCGCAGACTTGGCGCAAGGTCTACGCAGCGGAAAAGTCAGAGAACCTCCAGCGCCGTCCCCCTATCGTGACCATTCTCGGTCACGTTGACCACGGCAAAACCACCCTGCTCGATACCATCCGCCGCGCAAACGTGGCAGGCGGCGAGGCGGGCGGCATCACCCAGCACATTGGTGCCTACCGCGCCTACCACGATGGGCAGCAGGTGACCTTCCTGGACACTCCGGGTCATGAGGCGTTCACCGCTATGCGTGCACGCGGGGCACAAGGTGCAGACCTTGCCGTTCTCGTCGTCGCGGCAGACGACGGCGTGATGCCCACCACACGAGAGGCATTGAACCACGCCAAAGCAGCGGCAATCCCTATGGTTGTCGCCATCACCAAGGTGGACAAGAGCAACGCCAACCCGGAACTGGTGAAGCAGGGATTAGCAGAGCTAGAGATCGTCCCCGACGAGTGGGGCGGCGAGACCATGTTCATCCCGGTTGCTGCGTTGCAGGGCGACGGGATCGAAGAACTTCTTGAGGCGCTCATTCTCGTTGCGGAAGATAGCGAGATCGTTGCCAACCCTAACGCGAAACCCTCCGGCATCGTGATCGAATCCGAAATGGAAAAGTCACGCGGGGCAATGGTCACGCTAATGGTGCTCAACGGCACGCTCAAGCGCGGCGATACCGTGCTCGTGGGCAAGACGTATGGGCGTATTAAAGCGATGTTCGATGAAGCGGGCAAGCAGGTAAAGGAAGCAGGACCGTCCACCCCCGTCAAGGTCATGGGCATCAACGACTTACCCGAACCCGGCGACACATTCGAGTGGGCAAAGAGTGAGAAGGTCGCACGCGGTATCCTGGGCGACCGTGAAGCGGACGCAGTGCGTGATGAGCAAAGCCGCCGTCCATCGCTGGAGGAACTGTTCGCCCGCTTTGAGGCAGGCGAAACCAAGGAACTCAACATCATCCTTAAAACAGATGTGCAGGGGTCGTTGCAACCCATCGTGGAAGGGCTGGAAAAGCTCAGCCCCAAGGATGGCAGCGGTATCAAGGTGAACATCCTCACCACGGACATCGGCAACGTTAGCGAGAGCGATGTAAACCTTGCCAGCGCGTCCGACGCGATCATCATCGGCTTTAGCGTGGATGTTGATAATGCGGCGGAGCGGGCGGCGGTCAGCCTGGGTGTAGACATCCGCAAGTACGACATCATCTACAAGCTGTTCGAGGACATTGAACTCGCGCTCACGGGTCTGCTGGAGCCAGAGTACGAAGACCGTGTGATCGGGCACGCAGAAGTCCGCCAGATCTTCAAGATCTCCAAGGTGGGTGCCGTTGCGGGTTCCTACGTACTGGACGGCGAAATCCAGCGGAAGTCCTTCGCAAGGGTGCTGCGCAACAATCAGGTTATCGTAGAGAAGACCGATGTTAGCTCGCTCAAGCGCAACCAGGACGATGTGCGCGAGGTGCGGGCGGGCTTCGAGTGCGGTATCTCTCTCAACGGGTTCAACGACTTTGAAGAGGGCGACGTTCTGGAGTTCTTCGTCACCGAGCGCGTGAATTAGCTTGCCGATTCGGCGCAGGGGGCATATGCTTGTGCTCCCTGCCCTACCCTTTGGAGCCAAAACATCATGTCTATCAAACAAGATCGCATGGCAGAGCGCATCCAGCAGGTGCTCAGCCAGCTACTCATGCGTGAGGTATCCGACCCACGTCTGCAATCTATCACCGTAACCGACGTTAAAGTAGACCCAGAAATCATGTTCGCCCGTGTGTACGTCAACGCGCTGGGCGACGAAGATCGCCGCGACGAGGTCATGACCGGGCTAGAGCGGGCGAACGGCTTCCTGCGTCGGGAGCTTGCCAAGCGCATCCGTATGCGTAGCGCCCCGGAACTGCGCTTCATATGGGATGAGGCACTGGAAAAGGCAGACCGTGTAGAACGCCTGCTGGACTCACTCGACATACCCGACGCACCCCCCGCTGAGGACGATGACTTCGACCTTGATCTCGATGACATTGACCTGGACAGCTACGATGATGACGATGAGTACGACTACTACGACGACAGCGAAGACGACGATGACAATCAATAAGCTGGACTGGGACGCCGCCACAGCACTCGTACAGGACGCCAAGACCATCCTTATCGTCACGCACGTAAACCCGGATGGCGACGCTATCGGCTCCATGCTGGGGCTGGCAAACGCGCTGCGGGCGGCGGGCAAACAGGTCGATGCCGCCGTTGACGACGGCACACCCAAATATTTGAGCTTTATGCCGGGCGCCGACAAAGTGTACGCCAAGATCACCGTCGGCAAATGGGACGTGATGATCTCAGTAGATGCCAGCGACGAGGCACGCACGGGCATGGTCGGTGCCTATGGGCGCAACAACAGCAAAGCAATCGTCAACCTAGATCACCACGCGACAAATACGATGTTTGGGGACGCCCACCTCATCAGCGAGACTGCTGTTTCGGCAACGGAAGTTATATACCACTGGCTGCAACACATGGGCACACCGCCCACAACCCCCGATGTGGCTATGCCACTGCTCACCGGGCTGGTGACGGACACGATGGGCTTCCGCATCAGCAGCGTGAGGGCGGAAACCCTCGGTGTTGCGCAGGCATTAATGAGCACAGGCGTCTCGCTCCACGACATTATCACACGCACGCTGGAAAGCAAACCATTCCATGCGCTTAAGCTGTGGGGGTTGGCGCTGGGCTCCATCCAGCTTGACGGGCAGGTTGTATCGGTCAACATCACCGCCGATGACCTGAAGACCGCCGACATGGATGAGGCGAGCGACAGCGGCCTGGTGAGCCTGCTTAACCAGATTGACGAGGCGCGTGTTGCCGTCATCTTCTTTGAGCTACCAGACGAAAAAGTGAAGCTCAGTATGCGCAGCAAGCTGGGCTACGATGTGGGTGCTGTGGCAGTGGCGCTCGGTGGCGGTGGGCACAAACAAGCATCCGGCGCAACCATCAGCGGCACCCTGGAAGCCGCCCGCGAGCGCGTGCTGCCCATGCTGCAAGCGGCGGTCGCGCAGGGGGCATCGCCGCTTGCCTAGCGATACTACGCCCTTTGGTTTCCTCAACATCGACAAGCCGCTGGGCATCACCAGCCACGATGTGGTTGCCCGCGTACGACGTGTGTTTGGCATCAAGAAAGTGGGGCACGCTGGCACGCTCGACCCGCTGGCAACGGGCGTGCTCATCGTGTGTGTGGGAGCGGCAACCCGCCTCAGCGAATACGTCATGCACCAGACCAAAGCATACCGTGCGCAGGTCAAGCTGGGCGAAGCAACCACCACAGACGACGCCGAGGGCGAGGTCACCCAGGCAACGGACGCCGCACACATCACGCAACAAGATGTGGAAGCGCTGCTGCTGACCTTCACTGGGGACATTGAGCAGCTCCCACCGATGTACAGCGCAGTTAAGCAGGGGGGTAAAAAGCTGTACGAACTCGCCCGCCAGGGAGAAACCGTGCAGCGCAAACCGCGTGCGGTACGCATTGACGCGCTCGCCATCGCTGAGTGGGGAACCCCCATATTTACGCTGGACGTGGTGTGCGGCAGCGGCACCTACATCCGCAGCTTAGCCCGCGACATGGGCGACGTGCTGGGTGTTGGGGCACATCTCGCCGGGCTGGTTCGCACACGCAGCGGACAGTTCCAAATCGAAAACGCCGTCACGCTTGATGTGTTGGCGGATGCAAGCGACCCCGCAGCGCACCTCATTACACCCGCACATGCCCTGGCAGATTACCCCTCGGTGACATTAGACCCCCCGGCGCTGGATCACGTCTTGCACGGGCGCAGCACCCCCGGTGCCACCCTCCCCGACGATGAACTCGCATTCGCATACTCAGAAAATGGTGAGTTTGTCGCCATCCTCAAGGCGCGGCGTGGAAAGTGGCACCCGCATAAGGTATTCTCGACGCCGTAGCTGAGGGCATCTTTGACGCCCTCGCCACCCTATTACGGTATGCCCGGAGCACACGCCAATCATGCAGCATGTTCACAGACTAGAAGACTTGCGTCTGGACAAACCATCGATGGTGACGATTGGCGTTTTCGACGGCACACACCGTGGGCATCAACACCTTATTCGGCAGCTTGTGCAGCAGGCACACGCGGATGATATGCTCGCTGGTGTGATGACCTTCCACCCCCACCCGGACGAAGTTATTGGCGGCTCAAAAGGGCGCTACTACCTCACCACAATTGACGAACGTGCCGCGCTAATGCAGGGCATGGGCGTAGACTACCTCGTCACACATCCGTTCAACCGAGAAGTCATGCAAATCCGCGCCGCCGATTTTGTAAATAAGCTGGTGAAACACATGAGCCCGTGCTGCCTGTGGGTCGGCACAGATTTTGCGCTGGGACACAAGCGCGAGGGTGATGTGACCTTCCTCACAGAGCGTGGCAAAGAACAGGGCTTCACCGTAACGGCAATCAACCTGGTAGACAGCGACAACAGCGTCGTCAGCAGCACTACCATTCGGCAAGCGCTGCGCGAAGGGGATGTGCAAACCGCCCGTGACCTGCTCAACCGCCCCTACAGCGTGACCGGGGAGGTCATCCACGGGATGAAGCGCGGGCGCAAGCTCGGCTATCCAACGGCAAATATCGCCGTGCCGGACGGCAAACTCATCCCTGCCAACGGCGTCTACGCGGGCTGGGCGCTGCTTGATGGGCAGCGCTACATGGGCGCAACCAATGTCGGCTACAGCCCCACCTTTGGCAACGAGCAGGTGACCGTAGAAACGTATATTTTAGACTTTGACCAGGACATCTACGGACAAACGATGACGTTCACCTTTGAGAAGTACCTGCGCCCGGAGATGAAGTTTGATGGGCTGGACGCACTCGTCGCGCAAATGCAGCAAGATGTCGCCGCAACGCGGGATTATCTGTCCGTGCTTGCCGCGCAGGAGGGGTGATTCCCCTCCCACAGACTGTGCTTGGTGGCGTTACTCCGCCGGGGGGTACTCAATCTCGACTAGCGTTGCTTTAATCTGCTCCCAAGACGCGGGCGTGTCCCACTCAACCTGTACCTGCTTGCTGTCCACCTCTGCACTGACGGATTTTACGCCGCTGATGTCGCCAAGCTCCGCCTCAATCGTGCGCGTGCAGCCGTCGCAGCCAATATTCGGTACGGTGAAAACTTTCTTGTCCATGTGTGTTTTACACTCCTTGCATCCACTAAACGCCGCTATGATAGTATACACAAGGCAACCACACCTAGAATCAATGTCATGACTTCGCGTGTAAATCGGCACATCCGCACAGGGCTTATCCTTCTGCTATTTGCTGCCCCTGCCGTTGTGGCGATTTTCGCTGCACGCGCCCCTGCATACCAAGTGGGGCAACCCACACCGGATTTCAGTGCAAACCTGCTCGATGGCACGCCTGTGCAGCTAAGCGAATATACGGGGCAGGTGGTGGTGCTCAACTTTTGGGCGACGTGGTGTGCACCCTGCCGTGAGGAAATGCCGCTGTTACAAGCACTGCACGAGCGCGGAGACGCGGTGGTGTTCACCGTCAACAACGGCGAGGCACCAGCACAAATTCATCCGTTCCTGGCAAAACATGATCTCTCGCTGCCTGTGGTGCTGGATGAACAACAGCAGCTACAGCGCGGGTTTGGTGTGGCAGGCTACCCCACAACGCTCTTCATTTCACCCGATGGCGTGATTACGTCTGCACATCGCGGATTGCTCACCGAACGCGCACTCACACGAGAGTTGGCACGGGCGGCAAAATAATTCCCCAAACGCTACAGCTTGACGCTATTTTTCGTCCTTAGCGATGTAGTACCCGAAGCGGCGCATCATGCGTTCGTCGCTGCGCCAGTTCTTC
>CAYVGI010000121.1:0-15607 GCA_964451095.1 uncultured Anaerolineaceae bacterium | reverse complement strand
CCCGACATTCACCTGCCGCCGGAACAGCGCTCGATAGGTGGGCTGGGTGTGTACCTCGTTACTCACATGGTGGACGACCTGCGCTATGAAACCGTGAACGGGCACAACATCAACCGCCTGACGATTTTGCGGCGCTGCCGCTAGCCAGATTGATGGACGGTGGCAGTTTCCAAGTTTGAACACCGGGCAATTGCAACGACTCGAACAGATTCTGCTATGAGGGTCTGGATTTTTGCTACGAAAGGGTCAATGATGAATTGCAGACAGCCTCTAGCCCGTTTATTCCAGTATGTAAAAATCAAAAAGTATCGAATTGGGTCACTATGACCTAACCCGACTAAATCTTACACCTATAACGTACAAATGGAAACCGGGTGGTATCCCTAAATCGGGGCTTACGCATGAAGAGTAATTACAAATCTGTTGGCAGTGCCGCCCTATTTCAGGTCTGCAATGCCGTAGCGCAGTGCAAACAGTGCCGCCTGCGTTCGATCTGACACATCTAGTTTGGTGAATATGGAGCTGACGTAGTTGCGTACCGTCCCCTCGGATAGAAACAAGCGTTCTGCAATGGTCGCGTTGGGCAATCCCTCCGCGATGAGCCGGAGAATTTCACGCTCGCGCTCGTTTAAGTCCACATCCACGGACGAGTCAATCGTTGGCGTCGGTTGGTTAAATTGGCTAAGGATTTTACCCGCCACAGATGGATCAATGTGGGTTTTACCCGCGACCGTTTCCTTTACAGCGGTGAGCAATCGTTCGCGTGGTGCGTCCTTCAGCAGGTAGCCGGATGCACCGCTGCGAATGGCGTCAAAAACCCAGTCGTCGGCATCAAATGTGGTGAGCACCAACACGGGCACATCCGGGTAGTCACGGCGGATGATACGAGTCGCCTGGATGCCGTTCATGCCTGGCATTTTCAAGTCCATCAGCACAATATCGGGGTGCAACGCCTCTACTTTTTCAATTGCTTCAGCACCATCGGACGCAACACCCACCACCTCAATATCCGGGACTGTTTCTAGAATGAGCTGCAATCCCTCGCTCACAATCATCTGGTCGTCACAAATCAATACGCGAATCATCTGTTAAGTCCTCGTCATTGTCAGGCGAACCTGTGTCCCCTGGTTAGGCTGGCTGGTGATGTGAATTTCACCACCGAGTGCGTCAACGCGCTCTTTCATGCCGCGCAACCCAAAATGGGTGTTTTCGTCAATATTTTTGGTGTCGAATCCCACCCCATCATCGCAAATCTCAAGGTAAATCTCACGCCCGACGGTTTGTACGTTGATCTGTGCAGACTTCGCCTGTGCATGACGTGACACATTCTCAAGTGCTTCCTGCGCGACACGATACATCGTCTGCTCGACTGTAGGCGACAGCCCATCAATGCGCTCTGGTGCGATCATTGTCACATTCGTGCCGCAGCGCAGCTCAGTTGCCTCACCGATTTCTCTCAGTGCCAGCACCAATCCCAGGTCTTCTAGCGGGGACGCCCGCAGGGATTGCAGCGCACGCCGCGTCTCCTGTAATCCGTCTCTTGTGGTGGTGAGTGCACGTTGTAGCTGTGACTGCGCACGGTCTTGGTCTGCATCCCACAAAGAGTTCACCGCCTCAAGTTGCACGCTAGCAGCGCTGAGCGTATGTGCGAGTGTGTCGTGCAGTTCGCGTGCCAGGCGGTTGCGCTCCCGGCTGATGGAAAGCGTCTCCACCATAGTGGCATAGTTCGTTAGTTTCGCCTGCGCCACGGAAAGTTCGTAGCGCTGTTGTCGCTGGGCGGCGATGAGCTGCGTGATGAGGAAGCCAACCACCAAAAACGCCATCGAGCGAACAAAAACGATTGTGACGGTTACAACAAACTGATTGCTGGGCGACAGCCCCAGGTCAATGGGAAACGCAAGCTCAGCAAGCCCGATGAACAGCGTAAACAAACCGACCTCGCGCATGGAGTACTGCCAACTGATAAAGATCAGTAAGAAGAACAGCGGCGGGAACACACGCCATACTTCTACCGCTACGTTAGACAGCAGTGGAGACACACTCGCTATGGTAAGCGGCGGCGTAAGCTGAGCCACTGCTTCTAAATACGGTGTTGTGCGATTAAGGACGCCCTCGCGCAAAATCTTTTCGATCAGAATTGTTTCCACGACGGCGATAATCAGACCAACAGCTAAAAACCGCGCTCCCATCTTCGCCTGTATAAATGGGACGTGCAGGTAAACCAACATCAGCAGCCCGCTAAAAATACCTAGCGCGATGACCGGGGCGAAACTATCCAGTGCGGTGACAATGGCAAGCATCGTTATCCCAACAAAGGTGCGCAGAACATAGTAAAATCGAAAGCCTTCAACCACGCCCGGTTCAATGGGGCGGTTTAGCAGGCAATCATTTTTAGTAGGCGGATAAATATCCATGGGCTTGTCATTCCACTAAAATTGAGTATCCAAACACGGTTGTTCTATGAGAGATTATCTAACGGGATGTGCCGATTGCAGCAATCACGAGATTCGCATCGGCTTGGTTTACACTGTTGTCATTGTTGACATCTGCACTGGGGTCATCCTGATTAATGCGGTTAATGACATAGATCGCATCTGCCGGAGAAATAACGTTGTCGCCGTCAAAGTCATACAAGAGTGACTCATACGAACCAAGGTCAACCGCAGCGCCCAATATACGCGGATTTCCAGCAAGATCGAGAGTGCCGACAACATCAGCACTCGCGCTATCGCCTGCATCTGCGGCAGCAGAGCTAAATGGAATCGGGAAGTAAGCCGGGTTCCCCGTCAAAGGACCTAGCTGGGCGTCCTCTGTGCTGTAGTCTTTACCTGCGGTTCCACATGCGAATTCGTTTGTGCTATCCACGCCGATAATATTACTCGTGGGCGGGCTGAACACTGCGGTACCGGGGTCCTGGGATATTGAACTGAAGTTGACACAGTCTGCGCCGAAGTCTCCAGATGTACCCGTGTTGCCAAACAAAAATGAATTTGCGAGGAGTAATTCACCTTGATTAGCGACCAAAACGCCACCCGTAAAACCTGGTGAGTTGGCGATATTATTGCTAACGGTAGTGTTTATCATGCTACCGTTAGCACCCTGGTAGCGTACTGCGGCGATCCCGTTTGACCCATTCGTTTGTGCATTCTCCGCGATTGTCGAGTTGTAAATATTGAGCGTCGCCCCGGAGAAAGCACCCACCGCAGAGCCATTTCGTGCCGTATTCTTTTGCAGTGTTACACGGTAAAGATTGAGCTTTGAATTGCTGTAAACCATAACTGCACCACCACCATCTGGGTTTGTTGTGGCAGCGTTTTGCATGGTCATGTCGATCAATGTAACACTGGCAATCCCGTCAAAACCAATCCTGAAAATGCGGTTGCCGCTCTGGATGTCACCGGGAGTACCCGTGTTGCCACCGTCTAGCTTGATCGGCTCACCACCTTCATTGCTGCCGTCAATCGTGAGCGTGATGCTGTCTACGCTGATCTCACCAACAATAGGAATCACCGGGGTGCCAGCGCAGTTAAACGTAACCGTGCCCGCTTGGCTCACCGCAGCGACCTCCGCGTCTAGTTCCTCGTCCGTAGCACAGTTTGACACAACACCGTCCAGCACAACAGGGGGCAGCTCGTATGCGCCCAGGTCAATAGCGCTGCCCTGGACACGCGTATTCCCAGCGATGTCCACTATGCCAATATCGCTTATGCCCACGTTGTCGCCAGCATCGACCGCCGGAGATGACGAAACAGTTGGAAAATACCCCGGATTGCCCACTAAGCTGCCCAGGAGTGGATCACTGGTGTCGTAGTCCATGCCGGGCATACCACAGTTATCGCCAACACCAATAATATTGGATGTGTTGTCGCTAAACTCGATTGAACCTTCTCCTAACCGGCAGTCACCATTCTCATTGTCGTAGAGGATGGAATTGGCAAGTTCCAGCTTACTCGCAGCGCCAGGGGAGCCAATAAGAACGCCGGTCGAGCTTGATGAGGTAAGTGCAATATTATCAGCAATCGTTGAGTTGATAATTCTGCCACTGGCAGCAAAAAGCGCGATTGAAGTTGGTCCGTTGCCGCGTCCCTCATTTTGGGCAACGGTGCTGTTAAAGAGGTTCAGTGCACCACTATCGACACGGATAGCAGCCCCGTTCCGCCCGTTGTTGCCTATGAGAGCGACTCGATTGAGGGTGACGTCTGCGCCAATCGCACGAATTGCGCCGCCGGAACTCGTGTTGGAGAATTCACTGGCGTTGGGGTCGCCGTTGCCCTCTTGCAATGTCATATCTGTGATGGTTAGAACTGCGCCGTTAGTTAAGTCGAAAAAACGATTTGCATCACCGCCGTCTAACGTCACCGGGGCACCACCCACATTGCTTCCATCAATAGTAAGCTCTATACCGTCAAGCGCAATCTGACCTACTACACTAATGACTGGGTCACCAGTACAGTCAAACGTAATCGTGCCTGCCTCGCTCACCGCAGCAATTTGTGCTTTCAGTTCAGTATCGCTGCTACAATCCGTTACAACACCGTTACTAACTTCCTGTGCAAACACGCCGCTCCCAGGTAAAAACAACAATAATATGATCACAAATAAGCGCAACAATCCCATGACTTTTCTCCATAAAGTAAATTTTGTAATCCTTCATTCAATCATACGGCAACATGCCCAAACATGCGATTGCAATGCAAGCAATACAAAAGATGGTTAAACGTTTACGGGAGATTATACAGACCCACAAGGATCCGCTGTGCCTGCTTTTCCGTCTCACATACATGAATGCGTAACTCATCCGACGGTGACGGTAGCATCTCCATCAGGAAGGTGCGCAGCGCGAACACCACATTGACATGCGGCGCAACCACGACGATCACACCAAGGTTCTGGGGCTGGTTGGCATACAACTGGCGCAGTAGGGTATACATACCCGCTGGCAGGCGCGGCACGTTAAGCTTCAGCAGCACATGAACGGTATGGGTGCTTTGCTTAAGGAATACCTGGGCACCCACCCACATCTCAGCAACTTCTACTACGTTAGCGGCATCGTCAATTGTTATCAAGAGCAGCGTTTTCTCGTCGTTGCCCCATTCGATGTGCCCGTCCATCGGTTTGCTACCTTTTCAGTCTCTTGTGTGCAGTGTGATGTGTATCAAATGGTTGAGGTGCCCGGCGTGACAAGCACCCCATGGTGGCTACTCACAGCCCGGCTCCAGCGTAACCACCGTGATGCTCACCCAGCCGCGCCGCTCATCAAAGATCGTCTGCAACCACTCACCCGTTTCATCCCGCTCATAGATGTTCAGGATCGCACCTTCGGGGATGACCGTGATGAGGTCACCCGTCAGTTCAGGTTGCTCCCGGAAGTTGACGTTGGCGTTCACCGTTGCATTACAGATCGGCGGCACGGGCGTCGGCAGCGAGTAGGTAAACGGTGTTGGCGTCAGTGTTGGCTCTGCTGTTGGGCGTGTGGGTTGTGGCTGCGCCTCAAAGTCAATCACAGGGAGCGAATCGGCATCGGCGGACTGTAGCGGAACATCGGCGCGGCTGTTGGCAGCAGTGCGTGCCTGTGCCACCTGCGTTACGAGGTCGGTTGTCTGCCGATCTTCAAAGTAGGATTCCACCCCACTATCAATGTATGGGGTTGCAAACACCCCACCCAAGATCAACAGCGCAGCAATGACCCCACCCATGCCAAAGCGCCCAGGGTGCGTGATGCGGCGCTCCATGAAATAGATCACGGCACTTGCCACCAATAGGACACCACTCACGATGAAAACGGGCACCGCACTTGCCCCAGCGAAGGCAACCGCGCCAACCAGCAGGCTCGCAGCGACAATCAAAACTAGCCCGCTGACGGCACTGAACGCACCATCGCCCCGGCGCACACCGACGAAGGCGTTTACGATGTAAAGCAGAGCGAATACTGCACCCACAAGCACCAAAATATTCATGTTGGCAAAAACCTCTCTCGCACACTTGCGCTCATTTGTAGACTACGACTCTACTGTAGCAACTCCCCTGCGATGTGTAGATTGCAGCACGTCACGTCAGCATATGACCCCGGTCATGTGGCAATATGGCACCACATGACGCGAATCACACCCATCCCTCACACCGTTCACATGCCACAGGCGCTTGCACGTGGTTTCATAGTGGCATAGTGCTGGAAAAGCGAGAGGACGCAGATATGGCATTGAGAGGCACATTAGCACTGGCAGCAGTCGCTGCGTTGGGAATACCCGCTACGGCGGCGTTTATTGAGTATCGCCCGCAGGGCACCAGCAACGCGGCTGCTGAACAGGAGATCTACATTGTGCAGCCCCGTTCTGCGCAAGCTGCTGCCGAGGCAGACGGTGAGATCGAGGCGGATGACGTTCTGCAACTGAGCTTTGAAGTTAATGGCATGGTCAAGGAACTGTACGTTAAAGAGGGCGACACGGTGCAGGAAGGCGATGTGATCGCCGTGCTGGAAAACGAGCCTGAGCGCATTGACGTGGCAACCGCACAGGTGGACGTTGATGTGGCGCGGGTTCAGCTTGAAGATGTGCTGACTATTGACGACGACGAAATCCGGCTGGCGGAAGCGCGTGTGCAAAGCGCTATGAATACCTATGCGTTCACCGCCAGTCAGGTTACACCACAGGACATCCAGGCAGCGGAACTGCAATACAATGCCGCGCTGGACACCGTTCGTGCCTCCCGTGAGGCTCGCATCCGTGGCGGTGGGGGTATGCTGCCGGAGGGTGTGACGCTGCTGGACGCGCAAATCGGTGAGGCAATCTTTGACGCGGAGATCGCCCGGCTGCAACTGGAAAACCTGCGCGACATCAACAACCCGCAAACAGGTGCCGCAGGCGAACGCATTCAACAGGCAGAAGCAGAGCTAGCACGTGTGCTCGCAGGACCGACCGAGTTCGAGATTGAGGAAGCAAACCTGGCAGTGGAAGCGGCAGAACAAGACCTGCGCCAGGCAGCACTCGCGTTTGAGCGCACATTCTTGTTTGCCCCAGCGGATGGTACTGTAACCGATGTTCGCATTGAACTGGGACAACAGGTAGAGCGCAACCGCACCACCATGCAGCTTGTGACCGACTCCCCACTGCACGCGACGGTTGATGTGGACGAAATTGACTTTCGCCAGCTAGAAATCGGGCTGCCCGCACTGGTGACACTGGACGCGCTGCCCGGCGTGACCTTCCCAGGCACGGTAAGCCGCATCGCGCCAGAGGGCATCGAGGTGGGCGGCGTGATCGTCTATGAAACCGAAGTTAGGTTCGATGAGCCAGACCTGCGCATCCGCATCGGTATGTCATCGACTGCGTTCTTTGGCGTGCTCCCGGAGGACAATACGCTGATTGTGCCGGAACGGTTTATCCGCGATGATGCGTTTGTATCCGTCGTGCAGAACGATGGCACCGTTGAGGAAGTCGAAATCATCACAGGTGTTACCACGCCCGAGGGCGTTGAAGTGCTAGATGGACTGAGCGCGGGTGATGCTATCGTCACCGATGCGCAATAAACCCGAAAACCACAGCAGAACACAAGAGCAAGTAAAGGAACAGCACAGATCATGAACTGGACGCGCTTAACGATTATCCTAGTCGCTGGCAGCGCAGCAATCATCGCCATCGCCGCCTTCGTGCGGCAATCCCAGCCGCAGACACTCAACGCGCAGGAGCAGACAGCACAGGTTGAACTCATTGACCTGGATGTGCGAGTAGAAGCAAGCGGTAATATCGCCCCGGCACGCGAGGTGCCGCTGGAATTTGGCAACACATACGTTGTACGTGAGGTCCTGGTCGAGGAGGGTGATACCGTCCGTGCCGGCGATGTCATCGCCACACTGGACATGGAAGAGTACGACATTCTGGTGGATAACGCCCGCATAGACTTTGAGCGCCGCGACAACAGCTTTAACGACATTGTTGCGCCACCCCGCGACGTGGACCTCATCGCAGCGCAGGCAGGCGTTGATGCGGCAGAGGCAGAGTTCTGGGCGGCAGGGCAAACCGCGCCCACCGAGGAAGAGGTTGAAATTGCGCGGCTGGGCGTTGAAGTTGCTAAGAACGACCTGTGGCAAGGGCAGCTTAACCGTGACATCACCGAGCAAATCGGACCGGAGTTCCGCACGACCGCCGGACAAAACGGTTTTGCACAGAACATCCAAGAAAACGATCGTGTGAACCAGCTTGAAACCGGAGTCGATGTCGCAGCGCTGGAGTTCGAGGACATCCAGGATGACGGACCGGACGGCAACACGTTTGGTGCCTCCGTAGAATCGGTCGCCAACGCCGAGGTGAACCTGGACAACACGGTCAACCCGGATGAGTTCGACGTGGAGCTTTCTGCGCTGAATCTGCACCGTGCCGCGCTGAACCTGGAGCGGCTAGAGGTGCAAATTGTGGACATGCAGATCGTCGCCCCGTTTGACGGCATCATCATCGAGAATAACTTGAACGTTGGGGAACTGCCGCCGGATGGTGCCGCCGTCATCATTGCGGACAACACCACGTTTGAGGTGGAGTTGGAAGTTGACGAGACTGATGTCGTCAATCTCGTGCGCGGGATGCCTGTTGAGATCACCATTGATGCGCTGCCAGAAGCAAACCTCGCGGGCAGCATCACCACCATTGACGTACTGCCGCTGCCGGAGGAGTCTGTGCCGACCTATCGTGTTTCGGTCACGCTAGACCCATCCAACGAGCCAATCCAATCTGGCATGAGCGCGGATGGTGAAATCGTAGTGACGCAGCTCACCGATGTGCCCGCTGTGCCCACGCGCTACCTCGAAACAGACGCCGACGGCACATTTGTAACGGTCATTGAGGCAGGCGAAACCCGTCGTGTACCCGTCGTGACCGGGCGCACCAGTGGTATTTTCACGCAGATTATCGACGGACTGACGCCGGGGCAACGCATCGTGCTGCCGGAAACCGAATAAGCAACCCAAACAAGGAGAGATGGCGCATGTTTAGCTTCCTTAGCAGGAACGGCAATCACAAAAACGGCAGCAACGGTTCCCAGGGTGCCGCAGACAACGACCAATGCTTGATCACGCTGCAAGACATCAAGAAAGTCTACAAGACGGACGCAGGCGACTTCCTGGCGCTGAAGGGCATTGACCTGAACGTGGACAGCGGCGAGTTCGTCGCTGTCGTCGGCAAATCTGGTAGCGGCAAGTCTACGCTCATCAACATGATTACCGGCATCGACCACCCCACGGACGGTGAGGTGGTCATCAACGGTTCCGCTATCCACAAGTTCAGCGAGGGGCGGATGGCACAGTGGCGTGGTGTGAACATGGGCGTGGTGTTCCAGTTCTTCCAACTGCTGCCCACCCTCACCGTAGTGGAAAACGTGATGCTGCCGATGGATTTCTGCAATGTCTACGCGGGCGCAGAGCGGCGCGAACGTGCACTGCACCTACTGGACTTGATGGATGTTGCCGAGCAAGCGGACAAGCTGCCAAACATGATCTCTGGTGGTCAGCAGCAGCGTGTGGCAATTGCGCGTGCGCTGGCAAACGACCCCCCTATCGTCGTCGCAGATGAGCCAACGGGCAGCCTGGACAGCAAGACTGCCGACGCCGTGTTCCATCTGTTCGAGCAACTGGTGGACGAGGGCAAGACGTTCCTGATGGTGACGCACGACAACGACCTTGCCAACCGCACCCGCCGCATCATCACCATTGCAGACGGGCTGCTTGTGGACGACACCAAGCCGGGTGCCATGAATGCAAGTACCGACGAGCAACTGTTCGCAGGAGAGAAACCCAATGCTGAGTCCCAGATGGCGTAAAGTCTTCCGAGATTTGTGGAACAACAGCGGGCGCACAGCGCTCGTTGTGCTATCCATTGCTGTCGGCGTCATCGCGTTTGGTGGGCTTTTTGCCACCCGCACCAATTTACTAAACAACCTGAACTCACAGTTCGAGGCGTCTGCCAACTTCGACATTGAGCTGCAAATCCCGTTGTTTGACGACGAGGTGGTACGTTGGGCGGCACGCCAGCCCAACGTGACCGGTGCGCAGGGGCTTGCCGTCTATGCAGAGGAAATCATCACCGACGACGAAACCTTCGATGTGTTCCTCTATGCCTACGACGACCTGACGCAGATTGACGTCACGCGCATTCAACCGAACACTGGCGTTTTCCCGCCACCGCGCGGCGAAATTGCCATTGAGCGCAGCTTTATGGAGAAGCTGGGTGTTAACGTTGGTGACTCGCTAACGCTGGAGGTGGGCGAAGATGATGAACTGTATCAGCTACCAATCAGTGGCACAGTCTATAACGTCAACGTTGAGGCGGGCTTCATCTCGGATGTTGTGTTCGGGTACACCACCACCCGCACCCTGCGCGAGCTAGACCTGCCAGCGGACTACAACCGACTGCAACTCCTGGTGGATCGTGATGCCGTGCCAGACCTGGCAGAGTTTGCCGATACAATGGTTGATGACCTCACGCGGCTTGGCGTTACGGTGAGCGGTGTTTCCATCAACGAAATACCAGAGCACTACGCGGCAGACAATGTTGCTGGTATCGTCACGATTCTGGTGGCAGTCGGGTCGCTCTCGCTGGTGCTGAGTGGCTTCCTCGTTGTGAACACAATTTCAGGTCTGCTGGCGCAGCAGCGCAAGCAAATCGGCATTATGAAGATTATCGGTGCCTCCCGCCCGCAGATCATCGGTGTGTACATGGTGATGGTCGGCGTTTTTGGTGTGCTGGCAATGGTGATCGCACTCCCATTGAGTGGAATCGTGGCGCGTGCCCTGAGCATATTTATGGGACCGAACACGCTCAATATTGATCTGGTCGTCTTCCGGTTGCCCGTGTTTATCATCGTGATTGAGATTGTTGTCGCGTTGATGGCGCCAATTATCTCGGCGCTAGTCCCCGTTTTGAGCGGTACCAGTGTGTCCGCAGCGGCGGCAATTAGCGATGTCAATACGAAGACCAGCAACAACATCATTGATGTTATGCTTGCCCGGCTAAGCGGATTGCCCACACCCTATCTAATATCCATCCGCAACACATTTCGCCGTAAATGGCGCTTGCTGATGACGATGATCACGTTGGTGCTCGCAGGTGCGGTGTTTATCGCTATCGTCAATGTGCGTGCTGCTGTGCAAACCGACGTGCTTGACCTCACACGCTTTAGCGCCTACGACGTACAGGTTGTATTGGATGATTTCTACGAGAACGACGGCGTGCAACGCCGCATTCAGGATGTGCCGGGGGTGATTGCAACCGAAGGCTGGCTAAACGTGAACGTTACCCGTGTGCGCCCCGGCGACGTTCAGAGCGAAGGCTTTGGGCTGACGGGGGTTCCGTACGACTCGAACTTCATCGACCCCGATATGAGAGACGGGCGCTGGCTAGACCCACCTACCGAGGCGAACCGTTATGATCTGGTTGTTGGGCACACATTGCTGGATTCAGAAGCAGACATAGAAGTTGGTGACACGCTGACGCTGGATATCAACGGCAGTGAACAGGCGTTCAACGTCGTGGGTATCTCCTGGGCGAACAACGCGCCAGGTGCTGGCGGTACGCCCGTATACAGCTATTACGATGTGGTCGCGCGGGAGGCGAACCTGCTGAACCGGACGAACCAGGTGCTTGTTCAAACCAGCGAGGAAACGCTGGCGTTCCAGCAGCAGGTAGAGCGTGACATTATCGACGTGCTCAATGGCGCGGACATCGGTTTTTCCAGCACCAGCGTGATTGCAGACTTCACCGAGAGCATCCTGGACGCGTTCGACATTATTGTGTCGCTGCTGCTCATCACGGCAACCATGATCGCTATTGTTGGGGGGCTGGGGCTTGCCGGTACCATGAGCCTGAGCGTACTGGAGCGTACCCGTGAAATCGGCGTGATGCGCTCGGTTGGCGCGTCTACCAATACGCTGCGGGTCATGTTTGTCGCGGAGGGTGCGCTCATTGGGATCATGAGCGCGATTATTAGCACCGTGCTGGGTGTGGCGTCTACGGCGGGCTTTGCCTACGTGCTAGGACTCGTCATTCGTGAGCGTCCGTGGACGTTTGTGTTCACGGCGAGCAGCGTGCTCTACTGGTTTGGGATTGTGCTTGTCGTTTCTGCTATAGCCAGCCTGCTGCCAGCACAGCGTGCCACCCAAATCAGCATCCGCGAGGCAATCGCCTACGATTAGACGATGTGATGCATCCCCTAAGAAAGCAATTGGAGCTTGTCTTCACCCCATTGCAGTCACTGTAGACTGAACGTGGTTGCGTAGACCTACGCAGCCGCACATGTCTACCCTCGAAACGTGCAAAGTGAGACGACCACATGTTAAAACTCTGGTTGGTAACTGCGGGATGCTTCCTGTGTCTATTTGTGCCCGTCGCCGCGCAGCCTGCCGAACTGCAACCCGTCATCAGTGTGAACAACACGATTTTGCTTGTCAACGGCACCACGGCAGAACCGTTGGACGCATGTACACCCGCTGACGGGCATACCATCGCAAGTGGATTAGCACGCAGCGCAAATAGTGATTTGCTGGCATTCCTCAGCACAGATGACGCCCAAACATTTGTAAACACCTGCGTGCTGCACGGTGACTCCCCGCAACCCATCCCGATCAATGGCGCAACGTCGCCCTCGTTCAGCCCCACATCAGATGAAATGGCGTTAACTTACCTCGATTCAGCCGGAGAAGGGGTGCTCGCAGTGTTTGACGCCCGTACCCTTGAGGAACTGCTGACTATCACGCCAATTGAACTGTCCGATGAAGGCACGATACAACCCGCACTGTGGCTACCGGATGGACGTTTGCTCACCCGAAGCTCGAACTTCGACGCCTTTGACAGCACAACATTGGAAGTTGTTTACGTGTACGAAGGCGACGAGCTTATCACGGCACCGCAAATCTCACGGCTGTCCACGGGCAGCTTCGTTGAACTATTTGCGACGTTGAACACGGTGCTTGCCCTGTACGACACTGGTGCGTTGTACCAGCTTGATCTCGCAGCGGATGAAGTGGCAGAAGAAGTCGTGGGGGAGCTTACCACGGCGACCGCTCCGCTCCGCCTAACGCACACTGTGCAAACGTCCATTCGTGGGGGTGTGCAGCGTGTGTGGACGGTACAGGACGCGGCTGGCGGCTCAACGGCGTTTGATTTCGCCGGGCAGACTGATCAGGTTGCGCTTTCGCCAGGGTTTGATGAGATCATTTTCCTCGCAGACGATGCGGCATACCGCTGGCAAGGCGGCGAGGCAATCGCCATTGACAGGACAACGACCGTTGAATCAGAAGCGGTGACATCGGTTGTGTGGGCACCGGTAATGTGGTCTTTGGTGCGCGAATAAGGTACCACGCTGTCCCCGATTTTGATTTTTTGACAAAACATTACACATTGCATAATTGTTATATAACGGCTGTGACGTAGACTCTACCGTGAATGCAAGCATAATCTAAAGGTAGATGTACGTTGTCGAACAATACTGATCAAGGTGTGAAGCAAGCGGTTTTGAACAAAGAGCGGTTGATGGTTCTGCGTGAACTCGCGCTACTGAAGGATGGTGCGAACACGTTTGAACTTGTCTACGACCGCATCACGGAACTGGCATCGAAGATCATTGGGTCTCCGGTAGCGCTGCTGTCGATGGTCGGGGCAGATTTCCAGTTCTTCAAGAGCTACACCGGGCTGCCAGAACCGTGGAAGAGCGCCCGTCAGACGCCGCTCTCACACTCCTTCTGCAAGCACGTTGTCGCCACACAAGAACCGCTCATTGTCTCCGACGCACGCGAGGTTGAGTTCTTGAAAGACAATGGTGCTATCCCCGACCTTGATGTTATCGGTTACCTGGGTGTGCCTGTCACCATCGGTGAAGACCGCCGCACGTTGGGGTCTTTCTGTGTGATTGACACGACTCCGCACGAGTGGACGGAGCTAGAAATCGGTATCGTTACCGAACTGGCGGAGATCATCACGGAAGAAATCGAACTGAAGGCAAAGTCCTACGCAGATGAGCAGTACGCCCCCCGGTTGAAGGAACTTCACAAGCGGATCAATGCCATGCTAGACCGCGTAGACGACCAACTCCCGCAAGAAGACCTGCTGGCGCAGATCCGACAACTGCGCGAAGAGTACCGCATCTAAACCTTCGCAATCCCAGGAGTAGCGTCGCGTGCCCTCTACACCCCACGTTGACGTTTATCGTGTACACTGCTCCAAAGCGCCATTAACGAACATGTGAAAAAAGATCTGCTCGAGTTTGTTCCTGTGGTCTACACTCAGTTTTTTGCTGTAATAACTGCTCAAGCAGCACGGTTGGCTGAACGGTATGTTTCAAAAGACAGTGAAGCATTTGCCGCACAGAAACCAGAAATTGTGGTGGAAACCGCGCGTCGCCTTAGCCAAACCGGGGCAGATGTGCTCAAGATGGAGTTCCCCTACGACCACAACTACCAGAAGGATGAAGCAGTATGGCGCACCGGCTGTGCAGACCTAAGCGAGAATTGCGCCACCCCTTGGGTTTTGCTCAGTGCAGGTGTCAACTTCGAAACGTTCGAACGTCAGACCATAGTTGCCTGTGAAGCAGGTGCGAGCGGCTTTTTAGCCGGGCGGGCGATCTGGAAAGAGGCGGTGAATATGCCAGAAAACGAGCGTGCTACCTTCTTAAGTGGACAAGCAACAGATCGCCTGAAACGGTTGCTAGAAATTGCGGCAGAGAAGTCGCGCCCGTGGTCGGAGTTTTACTCGCACCCAGAATCGAAAGAAAATTGGTTCGAGACTTATCCAGAGCCCGAGTAATGGATGCGTACATTTCGCATTTCACTTGGGCAGATCGTCGCGTTTCCGTACATGTGGGTCAGTCAGATTGAGAATGATCCGTTGTTGGATGTCGTCCTGCTCGATTGTGAGCAAGACCGCTCCTAACGACGAGCAGCGCGTTTGCTTCGCGTGTCTGGCGCAGAAAAAAACCCGTGGAATCCAGATATCCGCCTACTTTGGCGTATGTTTTACCTGCCCTACAGGCATCGTTTGACGGGTTCGCTGTTCCGAATTCAGTCTAGTTTTCCACTAGCCAACTGGTTAGCGCGAGCTATAGCAACTGGTCACGCGTTCGAGTGTTTGCTTGTATACTTGCGCATTCGAATGTCGTCGTTTAAAGTAACACTGCTAAACAAATAAAGATGATATTTCAGACATGTACGCGGACACGCACAGTGAACAGGTTTGACCTTGCGGCAGTTTCGCGGAGAGTTAATTTTTCAGAGCGCTTGAGCGCTCGTACTGTTCTGGGCTGAGATAGCCCAGAGTGGAATGACGACGCTGGCGATTGTACCAGCCCATCGTATAGGCGAAAATCGTGGTCTTGGCCTCAGCTACAGACGCAAAACGGTGATCGGCGCACTCGGCCTTGAGCGTGCCCCAGAAACTCTCCATCGCGGCGTTGTCGAGGCACTCCCCACGCCGACTCATGCTGATAAGCGCTTGATGCCCATCCAGGATGGACGTGTGTCCCCAGGCGGTATACTGGCTACCCTGGTCGGAGTGAAACAGCAGCCCCGCTTCGGGTCGGCGCTCGGTGAGTGTCATGTGCAACGCCCGCTCGGTCAGATCGCCCGTCATCTGCG
>CAYVGI010000120.1:0-15671 GCA_964451095.1 uncultured Anaerolineaceae bacterium | reverse complement strand
TGAGGTCAGCTTAGCTTGTCCACCTTGTCTTGTCTACCAAATGGATAAAGTCGAGATACAATAACACGACGCTTTTGTAATCAAATGAGCGCGAATAATTGTTACAGTATATTGCAGAAGAGCCACATCGGTTTCATGACAATTATTCTACAGGGAGTGTGCTCGTGTTTGTGATTATGCAGCGGTTGCTACGCCGGGTTGGTGCGCCAAAGTCGGCAGCGGCAGAAGCGGGTCAGGGTTTGGTGGAATACGCCTTCATCATTTCGTTCGTGATCATTGTTGTGCTGGCGGTTCTCGTTCTGTTCGGTCCGGAAATTGGTGTGCGCTACGCTGTCGCGGTAGAGGCGATACGGTGTGCATCTCAGTTTGCCGACTTAGACCCCGCGCCTGATGAGATTCTTGTGCAGGATGGGTCGGGCAATTGTGTTGTGCGCGACCGAGCAGCATTTGAGGGCGAGGTGCGTGCGCGGCTTGGCGGCTAAGCCAAACCATCAAACTACGACCGGGGGAAGCGTCCATGCGGGCGCTTTTTTGCTTTCCGTTCCGGTAACGCGCACGGCACGACCCCATCACCTGCGCTATACTGTGCATGTTTGCTCAACGAATCGTTATCATGTATGACACCAACCGACCCCGCGCATTTTGTGCAAAGCGACGAATACATCATCAACGACCTGGATACACTCAAGGTTATTGCTGACCCGCTGCGCCTGCAAATTATCGAAATCATCTTTGACCATTCGCACACCGTCAAGCAGGTCGCCAGCAAACTCGACACCCCCGTGTCTAAGCTGTACTACCACATCAACCTGCTGGAAAAACACGGGCTAATCCGCATTGCCAGCACGCGGGTTGTGTCTGGCATTGTGGAAAAGTCCTATCAAGCATCTGCACGCAAGTTCCGGGTGCAAAATGGGCTGCTGAACCCCGCCCAAAGCGAAGTGCCACAGAGCGGCATGGCACTCCTCGTAGATGCCATCTTGGAAGATGCCAAGCAGGACATCAAACACCACGCGAGCAGTGGGCTAATTGACCTGAGCGGGCAAACCGACGCGATGCGGCTGAGTATCTCGCGCACGATGACGCGCCTTACCCCCCACGAGGCGGTCGAATTCCAGCAGCGTTTGAAAGCACTCACCGACGAGTTCCAGGCGAAGAAGGCGGATGGTGCCAACGCCGACGAGCAGAGCTACGCGCTTGTGTTCGCGTTATACCCTACAACGCGGGGCACGCGCCCAGCACCAGACGAGGGGGATGTGCTTGCGGAAGCGGATGTGGAAGCACAAAACGAGGAGGCGGGGCAGTGAGTCGATGTCTGCACTGCCCCGGTGGTTGCTGCGGTTAGGGGGCGACGGTCGCTAGTGGCTCTTCTTCTGCCGTGTTCGCTGCGCCTGCCGCGCCACCCGCAGGGGGCAACGTGGGCACTGTGTTCGACGGTGCGGTGTCACCGCCCAGCCCGAGTGCGGCATCTTCCTCCAGCGGGTTTGCTGGGATGAGCGGCTGATTGCCCGCGCCCGTTACGGCGTCGGCAGCGTCCGCCGCGCAGCGGAAGCCTAGCCACGGTTGGGCATCATTCGACGTTAGGCTTTGGCGATGTACGCTGCGAGCGAAGAACGGTACCGCATCCCAGGAGCCGCCGCGAACAACGCGCTCTGTGCCGCCAACAGGTCCCTGTGGGTCGGTGGCGTTGGGTGATTGTGAGTAGTAGTCCGGGCTGTACCAGTCCTGCACCCACTCGGCAGCGTTGCCTGCCATGTCCAGCGCACCCGTGAACTCGCTTATACCCGTGGGGTAGGTCGCCACAGGCACGGCACCTACATCCAGCGGGTTTTCCGGGACGGGGCGGCTGGTTTTGGCGCGGGTGGTGTCGAACAGCCCACTGCCCCACGGGTAGATGTTACCGTTCGGACCGCGGGCGGCGTATTCCCACTCTGCCTCGGTGGGGAGGCGGCGGTTCAGCGCTTCGCAGTACGATTGCGCACCGTACCACGTCACGTTGACGACGGGCAGGTTGTTAATCACATCGGGCACATCATAGGTTTGCCCGTCGAAGCTGACATTGCTCGTTTCAGACTCGTTGCGGGTTTGCAGGCAGGGGTTGTCGCCTGCACAGCCGTTGAGGTGGCTGCGCGGACCCAGCAGGTTCATGAAGGCGATGTACTGCTCGTAGGTGACTTCGGTGGTTTCAATCTGGAAGTCACTTAGTGTTACCTGGCGTGGCGGGAAGGAGTCCTCCGCCATGGCGGGTTCGCAGGCACCACCGAACACGTCCACACACTCGCGCACTGCCTGTGCCGCCTCTTGCAGGGTGGTGCCCATCTGGAAGGTGCCACCGGGCACCTCAACCAGATCGCTTTGCAGCAGGTCTAGGATTGCCGGGATCTCCTCTTGTGGCGCTGCTGCCTGCGCGGCGACCGCTTCGCCCTCTGCCGCTGGTGCGGTGCTGCCCCCACCACTCCCAGCGACCAGGTCCGGGTTGATCGTCACGCCGGTTTGCTGCTGCGCGGTGGATGTAGGTTGCACGACGACCGCGTTGGGTACGCTGGGCGAACTGACAGGCGCGGCAGCGCTCTCCGCTGTGGCGGGTACTATATCTGCGGTGTCGTCCTGCCCCAGCGGGGGTGCATCGATGCTAAGACCGCTCGGTGTGGACGTGGGGATTTCGATGCCGCCTGCTGCGGAAGCTTGCTCAGCTTCTGTGGGTTGTACTGCTTCCGCCTCGGTGGGGGCGGGCGTGGGCGTTACGGACGGCGGCAGGGTTGCTGTGGCGGGTTCGGGTGTCGTCGTGATGATTTGTACGGCGGCGGGTTCGGTCGGTCCGATGGATACGCCGGGGATGGACAGCACCCCGAATGCGATTGTCACTAGCAATGTTGCGACCACACACCCGGCGAAGATCATGCCGGTGATGGCACCAAAGGTAAACCACTGCCAGCCTGCGTTCTGGTTGCGCCGGGGGGAAAGTGAGCCGTAATCTCTTGCCATAATTTTTTGTTACCTCGAAAGCCTTCAAGTTGTCGGCTAGGTGGTCAAATGCGCGGCATATCATATCGAAAAACCGTAAACACCGAAACCGCCGTCTTGCGCGGTTTTTGGGAACGCGGCAAACAGCGCTGGGCGTCAGTTTAGGACAGGTGGCGGATGTGTACGCTCTTGGTTTGTAGGTACTCGTCCAGCCCCTCGCGTCCCAGTTCGCGCCCGTAGCCGCTTTGCTTGTACCCCCCCCACGGCATTTCCAGCCGCTCTGCGCCGTAGCCGTTGACCCACACGCTGCCTGCCTTCAGGCGGCGTGCCATGTGTAGCGCCGTGTCGATGTTGCGCGTCCACAGCCCGGCACCCAACCCGAACTCGCTGTCGTTGGCAATGCGCAGTGCGTCTTGCGCATCGGCAAAGGGTATGACCGCCGCCACCGGACCGAATATCTCCTCCTGGGCAATGCGCATGTGGTTTTGCACACCACTAAAAATCGTTGGCGGCAGGTACGCACCCGCAGCAAAGGGCGGGTCGGTCAGGCGTTTGCCGCCCAGCACGAGTTCGGCACCCTCATCTATCCCCTGTGCCACGTAGTCTAACACGCGCTCCAGGTGCTGCTCACTGACGAGCGGACCGATTGATACGTTCTCGTCTGTTGGGTCGCCGATGGTCATGCCCTCAGCTTGCGCCTTGAGCTTTTCCAGGAACGCATCTGCTGCGCTTGCCTGCACCAGCAGCCGGGAGCTTGCCGTGCACACCTGCCCGCAGTGCCAGAAGATGCCAAATGCGGCGTCTTGCGCGGCGGCGTCCAGGTCGGCGTCCTCAAACACAATGAGCGGGGACTTGCCGCCGAGTTCCAGGTGCAGTGGCTTTACCGTGGGCGAGGCATTGCCCATGATGATGCGCCCGCTGTTGGTGGAACCTGTAAACGAGATGTGGTCAATGTGCGGGTGTGCGGTGAGCGTGTCGCTGAGGTCGGCAGGTTCGCCCACAACAACGTTGTACACGCCATCTGGTAGCCCTGCCTGTTTGAGGATTTCCGCCAGCTTGAGCGCGGTGGTGGGGGTTTTGGTGTCCGGCTTGACGACCATGGTGCAGCCTGCCGCCAGTGCGGGGCACACCTTCCAGGTTGCCTCGCCCAATGGGAAGTTCCACGGCAAGATGAGGCTGACGACGCCAACAGGCTCTTTGAGTGTGAGTCCTATTTGCCCGCTGTTGAATGTGTAGGCATCCCCGTGGATGGTGCGTGCTAGCCCGGCAAAGTAGCGGAATGTACTCGCCGCCGATTCGATAAAGCTGCGCGTAAAGCGAAGTGGGCTACCTGTGGTGTGCATCTCGTCTAGCGCAAGTTCTTCCTGCCGCTGCATCAATAGGTCTGCGGTGCGCAGCATGACGTTTGCGCGTTCTTCGCTGTCAATATCTGACCAGCGCCCGTCATCGAACGCTGTGCGGGCGGCAGCGACGGCGCGTTCAGCGTCTGCGGCGTTTGCCAGCGAAAATGTGCCCACGGGTTCGCCGTTTGCGGGGTTGGTGCGCGTGTAGGTGCGCCCGCTTGCAGACGGGACAATCGCCCCGTCAATGAACAGGTGCATTTCGATCACAGTGTGTTCTCCCAGGTTGTCGGTGCCATTGTGTTGATGGTAGCGGTTTTTACCGCAGCGTTATTACCAGCGCCACAGCCATGTATCCTCAAATGAGCAGGTGGTTGTGCTCTGCTCGAAGTTGAGCGCCGCATTGCCCACTTCACCTGCCACAGTGTCGCTGTTGATGCCGCCCATGTAGCGCCCGTTGATGTACAGTTGCAGCGTGTCGTTCTGGGCAATCACCAAAAGCTGGTGCCCGCCCTGTTGCAACTGCTCCGACTGCCCAAAAACACCGGGCAGGAACGTATCCCCCTGGCGCTGTGCAAGCCCATAGCTGCCCGTTTCGTCCAGGTAGGCAAGCGCGTAGTTTTCGTCGTTCATCGCACGCAGGTAGATGCCACACCCCGCCGGACCGACCCCCGCTGTTTCTACGGTGACGTTGGTTGCCACCACGAAGTTCTCGAACGTGGTGCCGCGCCCCAGCGCAATGCGGCTGACACCCGGTGTGGATGACTGCACGGAACTCGTCGGCACGTTGAGCATGAGTTCGCCGCCCGTGGGGATGGCACGCTGGTTTTCCAGCGCGTGCGCCATCGCCATCGGCTCCTGGATGATGAACTGGTGCTGCGGGATATCGTCGCCGTTGCCGGTGGTCATGGGCACGGTGACGTAGAAGTTCTCCAGCGTGAATGCAGTTTCGCTCGTCAGCCCCGGTGAGGTTTCGATGCCAAAGCCGATGATTCCGTCGGCGAGCGTGTCATCCACGAACGTGCCCAGCGGACTGCCATTGTAGAACAAGTTGATTGAGGTGTCGTTCGCCAGCGTGCCCAGGTCAAATGTGGTTTCCCCCGGCTGGATTGCCGGGTGACTAATCCAGTCTCGCAGGACGGTTTCGCCATCGGCACTTTGCACGGCAAAGCGCCAGAACCCCTGGTGATTGACCGACAGCATGTAATATGAGGTGGCGCTCGCCTGCCGGGCGGTCATGTGGAACGCCCAACCGGGGTCGCCCTCGTCTACGGTTGCGCTCACCTGTGCATAATAGTCGTCCAGGCGCGGTAAGCTGTCGCTCATCGCCAGCCCGAACACATTGTTCCCCGCCAGCGCCAGTGTGAGCGTGTTGCCAGCCTGCTCAATCGTCAGCGCGTCTTGGGTGGTGTCCCAGGTGTCATCCGCCACGAACCCGTTTAGCTTCAGCCCATCGGCAAAGCCGCGCAGCCGCGTGAGCGTGTAACTGCCCTCCGTGCCCGCAAAGCCGCTTACCTGCACGGTGAATGTGCCCGTGAACGGCATTGTCACCGCCTGGAGTATGGCATCGGTGGATGCTGGGTAGTCGATGTCGTCGTTTTCCAGCAGTACCGCGCCCGTTTCCGACAGCAACGTGAGCACCGGGTCTAAGGCATCGTCCGATTCTAACCGTAGCGACACGACCTCCCCGCCGACGGCGCTTAGCGTCCAGTTTTGTGTTTCCCCTGCGGTGAGGCTGCCTGTGACGCTGCTAAACGGGACTAGCTCCCCCGTTTGCGCGTGTGAACCCCGTGCTAGCAGCGCCAGCAGCGCCAACAGCACCACTCCCCCCCATTGATTACGCCAACTCATCGCGCGTTCAGCAGCCTTTCCACATGGTCAACATAAGACATGAAGTGCGTGTTGTTCATCTCCACGCCTTCGTGCCACCGCATAGACTCCGCCCGGTGCAGCCGTCGCTGCTCCCCTGCGAGGCGCAGGTCTTTGCTGGCGTCGTCGGGTTTTTCCAGCAGTGTGAACGTCTGGTCTGTGTCCCAGGCGTCGTAGTCGTCGGGGGACATCAGCGTGTAGACGGTGACAAAATCATCATCGCCGTGCTGTAATGCGGTTGCGACAACGTACCAGCCCTTGGGCACCCGTGCTCGCTTGGTAACCCGAAAGCGCCAGCGCAGCAACTGTGCCGCTGCGTCCAGGGGAAGTGGTGTTTCTCTGCCCTTGGTGTCAATCAGGTTGACGGTGCGCCCGGCAATCCGAACAACCCTGCCGCTCTTCCAGCGTGCTTTAAGCTGCCGCTCTACAACGTAGGTGATGCCTGCCGCCCCCGCCAGTGCCCCCAGCAGCGCCAGCAGGTTAATGCCAACGGCGGGCACGAACCGATCAATAAGGAGGAACAGCCCAATCGTGAGTATGATGAAGACTGCCGCGATGGTGCTGCGCAGCCCGGTGTGCTCCGCGTCTACGGGGAACTCCACTGTTTCTTTGGTCACGTCTGCGTGTGCTGATGTCATTTTGTCGCTGCAATCACAACACGGTTGACTTGCATGTAACGTGGGTCATAGGGTTGGAAGTTTGTGGTCAATACCATCACCTGGCTAAACCCGACGCGCTTTTGCAGCAGCGGCACCAGTGCCAGCAGCGAGTAGCCCCGCATGGTTCGTACTGCGTCTAAGCGGTTCCAGGTGCCCGCCTCGTCTCGCTCGAACGCGATGTAGCTGCGGGTTGCCACCTGCCGCTCGTAGTCGTAGCGGTTGCTGGCAAATACGGCGATGCCCTGCTCGTCGTGGATAACCTGGTTGCCTGCTGTGCCGCGCTGGTGCAGCCCGGCGAGGGTGTGCGCGTCAAAAATGAACGGCTTACCGGGCTTCAGGCGGTCGTGAACGCCCTCGAATACGCTTTGTATCTCTCGAATGTCTTCTAGTTCGTTCATCACGTCGATTGCGAGAATCAGGTCTTGCTGCCCTACCGCATCGCTAAGCTGGCGGATGTCCCTGTTTTGCCATGCCACACCGCTAGACTTTGTGCTGGCAACGGCAAGCATCTCCGGCGAGATGTCGATGCCGGTTAGCGCGTAGCCGGTGTCTGCCAGGGTGACGATGCCCGCCCCGGTGCCGCAGCCCAGTTCAAGGATCGACCTGCCCACCCAGTCGTTGCGCTGGGCGTAGTCTAGCATGGCGGGTAGCATGTCGTGGGCGAAGCCTGCCATGCCAATGGCATCGTACAGGGGGGCAAGTATTGTGTAGGGTTCTGCCATAGACCAGTCCTCGAAAAAAACGATTAAAAGCGACCTGTAAATCTTGCATAGCCTACCACAAATTGCAGTTCCTCACTGTAGATGACCACACTGTTGTAGCGCTGCACGTCAACTTCTGGCGAAATGCGGTAATTGTGGTTGCCCGCACTGCCCTGCAACGGTTGCAGCTCAATAAAATCGCCGTTCTGTTCCATTTCTTCCCGGTTGATGGGGGCACCGTTAACGGAGAGATACAGTTGCAGGGTTGGCGCGTTGGTGACGTTGAGGTCGTCTATGCGCAGGATGTGACTGCTGTCCGCCAGTTCGTAGATGGTGAGCGTGCCTTCTACCTGCACAACATCAGCGGCGGGCACAAAGTCGCCCTGGATGGCGCGGCGCTGCCCGCTTTCTTGCGGAACCTCATCGTCTACGACGATGCCCTGCGAAAGCTGCGCAATCGCAAGCTGACGTGCCATGTCGGGGTCTTCTTCCGCCAGGGTGAGCAGTGCCGATGTTTGTTCTGGTGGCAGTAGGGTAACTTGTTCTGCCAGGTCGCCGGTAAGCCCCAAAACCGCCGTCTCGCTGCGCCCCGGCAGCATTGCCAGGTAGGGCTGCCACTGCGGGAATGAAAACGTTAACAGCACAAGCACGGCACCAATGAGCACCGAAATCACACGAAGCTGATTGTTCATACATTTTGCGGAAAATAGCCAATTAGGGAGTGCGTGCGGGCACAACTCTAAGCAACATGGCGGGGAGTATCAATAGCAGGTTTGGGTAGGTGGGTGCTCAGGCGCTATTCTGTTGGCATGGTGTAGCCACGCCCGGCGACCGTCACGATGTACTGTGGGCGGCGGGGGTTGTCCTCTAGTTTCTGTCGCAGCCGGGAGATGTTCACGCGCAGCACGGAGTAGTCGCCCTTGTAGGTGTCTCCCCAAACGGCAAGCAGTAGTTCGTTGTGGGTGACGGTTTCGCCTGCTTTGCGCATGAGTGCTGCCAGCAAGCCGTATTCGATGGGCGTCAGGTGGAGCCGCTTGCCGCGAATGATCGCCTGACGGCGGGGCATGTCTAGTTCTAGCTTGCGCACGCGGATGCGTGTTTGCGGTTCGGGGGTCCAGTCTACACGGCGTAGCAGCGCCCGCACCCGCGCTACCAACTCGTCGGACGCGAACGGTTTGGCGAGGAAATCATCGGCACCTGCTTCCAGCGCTTTCACCTTGTCTTTCTCGTGGGTGTACCCGCTGATGACGATCATCGGCAGGAAAGAATGCTCGCGCACGTTCTCCAGCACATCAATGCCGTTGATATCTGGCAGGTGAAGATCCAGCAGGATGAGGTCGGGGGATTCGCTGGCAACGTGGTCTAGCGCTAACGCGCCCAGTTCCACTGTACGGACTTCATAACCTGCGTCCGCCAGCAGCGCGACCATCAATTCGGCGGTATCTTCGTCATCCTCAACGATGAGAATTTGACGCGTTTCACTTTCTAGTGCGACCATGGCTCCATCCCAGGGGAGACAGTCCCCTAACGTTGTACAAACCGCATTGTAACAATCATACCGCAATTTTAAATGCATACCAGTGTGGGAACCGGGAAATTGATTGGTTGTTTACGTATTATTGTGGGGCGTGGGTGGCTTAAGGGTATGTGCGCGGCGTGGCATAGATGTGGAGGCGGCGGTTCGCCTCCGGTGCTGGTTGGTTGGTCACGTCGCGTCAGGTTTGCACCCACCCGCCACGGGGGAGCATCTCACCCGCGTCGATGTGCAGGTTAAGGTGATTTTCCGCCGGGGTGATGGGGCAAACGAACCGATTGTTGTAGGCGCAGTAGGGGTTGTAGGCGTGGTTAAAGTCGATGTGGAAAGTTGTGGTGCCGTCGCCTTCGCGCTCTGCTTGCAAGTCCAGGTAGCGCCCGGCGCTGTAGGTGCTCTCGCCAGCGGCGGCGTCTACAAATGGCAGGAAGTAATACCCATCTGGCGATTTGTACACGGTTAGCGTTGCGGTTGCGGTGCCGACCTGTAGGTCGAAGGTGCCGTAGCGGTAAAACGGTTTGAGTTCGTCCCGGTTGGTATGCATCAGGATTTGCTTTTGCTCCGGCAGCACAGTCACTTCGACCTGTAATGCGAATGCCGGGTTCGGTGGGTAGTAGCTTAACCCGGTGAACGCCTGTTTTTGCGCGTCCGTCAGCGGGGATTCTGGACGGTATTTGAAGAAGTCGTCCTTCATCTCGCGGAAGTCCAGCAGCGCGTCCACATCGTAGTTCCCTGTCATGATCCGTCCCCCGGTTGCAGTGCCTGCACAATTTGGTCGGGGGTATTCACAAATGTGACCATCGCCTGGTGCGACGGTGGCACGTAACGGTCATCCAGGAACGGTGCCAGCACTGTGCGCCACAGGTCACCGTAGCACAGCAGCGGTCGCAACGGAATCTCTCGCACGCGCATGTACTCCCATGCCAGGGTTAGCTCACCCAGGGTGCCCACGCCGCCCGGCATCACCACATAGCCGTTTGCCTCCCGCACCAGGTGATTGAGACGGTCTGCCAGGCGGGGATAAACGCGGTGCTCCGCCACCCAGGCGTTCACGCGAACCTCACGCAACTCATCCAGTTGTTCTGTCGTTACGCCAATGACGTGCCCACCCGCTTCGCTGGCACCCCGGCTTGATGCTTCCATAATGCCGCCGTACCCGCCGGACATCACCGCATAACCTGCACGGGCAAGCGCTGCGCCCACGGCAACAGCGGCGGCGTAGTCTGCGTCGCCGGGGGTGACCATTGAACTGCCAAATACGGATATCTTCTGTGTGTTTTCCAAAGTTTGTACTCCTGCCGTTGCGCAGATAGTGTAGAAATCATCAGGACTCATTTTAACAAAATTCACAATTGCGGCAGGTGCATACCCTCATGGGCGGCATGGGTGGGATGACGTTGTGACATGTGTAGTCATCTGCGGGAGCAGATTCGGCAATAACGACAGGTACCTGTGCCCAACTTAAGTGCGCATATAAGGGAAAGATGAGTTGCATTTGCGGCACAGCCATGTTATTTTCTACCGCAATTCCGAAACTGGTTTCGAAAAGACATTTTTATGTCTGCTACCATTCTCGACATCGCCCAGCGGCTGAACATTTCCAAGTCCACGGTGTCTAAGGCGCTGAACGGCTACCCGGATGTGTCGGTCGAAACGCGGCGGTTGGTACAGCAAACAGCAGCGGAACTCGGCTACCAACCCAGTGCGGCGGCAATCAGCCTGTCTCGTGGGCGTACTGAGAAAATCGGCATGTTCCTGAACACATCCATTGACTATGTGATTAGTTATCTGTCGGTCATCATCCCTGGCGCGGTGCGAGAGGCAAACGCGCACGGCAAGCACCTGGTGTTGTACACACTGGCAGAGGATGACCCGGACTACCTGCTGCAAATCTGCCGCTCGCGGGAGATTGACGGTGTGATCCTGTTTTCATCGCACTATGACCAGAACACGATTAGCGCCTTGTTAGAACACCGCTTCCCGTTTGTGGTGATGGGGCGGCGCATCATGGATGAGCGCGTGCCCTACGTTGTGCCAGACTACTACGACGGCACCTACCGCTCCACCCAGTACCTCATCGGGTTGGGGCACCAGCGCATCGGCTTTATGACGCGCCCGGAACTCGCCACTGCTAATACTGAACACCTGAACGGCTACCTGCACGCGCTAGCAGAGGCAGACCTGCCTGTGGACGCTAGCTTGATTGTGGAAACGAAGATTGAGCCAAATGGTGGTGTGCGCCCGACCGAGCAACTGCTCGCACTGGACGCGCCGCCGACTGCCATTCTTGCCTTCCACGATCTGCTTGCTGCTGATGCGATTGGGGTGATGCGGCGGCGTGGGCTGCGGGTACCACAGGATATTGCTGTGATGGGCTTTGACGGGCTGCGTGTGGGCATGATAGTGTCTCCGCGCATTTCGACGGTGCAGCAGCCATTTGAACAGATTGGTGAGCGCGTGGTGGAAGTGGTATGCCAGGCAATTGATGACCCAGGTCAGGCACCCATACAGGAAACTGTTCCGGTCGAGCTGGTTATCCGAGAGTCGACCGAGGTCATGGTACCCGCAAATCTTTGAGCTTGCATTATCTTCATCTTATTTTATGCGCCCGAGCGAAAGACTTTATGATGAGCGACGATAACAACGTAGTCCATTCGCAAAAAGAGCAGCGTGTCACCCTGCAAGACAAAATTGACATCCAGTATATGGCGGATGCACAAGGCGTTCGCAACCACAGCATGGACGGGTTCGACCCCAAATTTGCCGACTTCGTGGACTTCATCATTGGCATTACCCACGAGATTTGGGAGGAAAAGGCAGTTGGCAAGCTGTACGATTACTATGCCAACACCAGCAAAATTCACACTTCCAATGGCACCACCTACGGGCGCGACGCGGTGCTCGCGGCAACGCTGGGCACACTCGCCGCCTACCCTGACCGACGCCTGTTCGGTGATGAGGTCATTTGGGGCGGGGACGATGTGCAAGGGTTTTACTCGTCGCACCGGCTGATGCACGCTGGCACGAACCGGGGTTGGTCCCTTTACGGACCGCCCACGCAGCAAAAAGTGCAGTACTATGCCATTGCAGACTGCTTTTGTAAGCGCAATATGGTTGTGGAAGAGTGGCTTGTGCGCGACGAACTCACGTTGGTGCACCAGCTTGGGCTAGACCCGGTAAAGACCGCCAAGGAGATGGCACGCAAAGAGACGCGGCAGGGCACGGGGTTGCAAATTGATGGCGACATTGAGCGCGGCGTGGGGCAACTGCCGCCACCTGTGCTGCCAGAGCCACAAAGCGATGGCTTTGACCCGGAGCACTTCATCACACGTGTCATCCACGAGGTGTGGAACTGGCGCCTGATTAACAAAGTGCGGGCGTACTACGCTGAGGACGCTTACATCGAGGCAGCATCTTCGCGCCGCCTGCACGGGCAAAACGACTATCAGGCGTATGCGCTGTCGCTGCTGGCGCCCTTCCCCGACCTTGCCGTGACCACCGAGCACTTTTGCCATGTGGGTAACGAGCAGGTAGGCTACCGCGTAGCTACGCGGTGGCGAATGCAGGGTACGCACACGGGGCACGGGATTTATGGCGAGCCAACAGGCAACCGAATTAACATTCTTGGGATTAGCCATCATCTGGTTATGGATGGCAAAATCCAGAGTGAGTGGACGCTGTTTGACGAGTTTGCGCTGCTTAAGCAAATTCACCGTCCACGGGCATAGCCCGGTTGGCACAACTAACTTTAGGAAAAGGTGGTGACTGTTCTACGTCACGAACACATAGATGTGGAACGCGCCTTTTTAATGAATGATTTTAAGCAAGGATTAGTGAGGACAGACGTAATGAAGAAGCTTGTTTTAGTTTTTGCAATGCTAGGGTTTGTGGTTGGCGTTCCCACGCTGGCACAGGACGGCGGTTGTAACATCGCACCACCGGCGGAGCCCACGCAGGTCACGATGATCGGCTGGACGTTCCCGATTTTGGACTACTACGCAGAGGAGATCGAGTCTTGCAACGCGGTTGACAACCTGGACGTGAGCACGCAGATCTTGCAGAGCGCGGATGCACAGTCCGAGATGCGCCTCGCTGCTTCCAGCTCAGGTGCATCCCCCTACGACATCATCCACGCCAGCAACTCCTACATCGGTGAGTTCGCAGACCAGGGTTGGCTGATGCCGCTGAACGACCTCATCGAAGAGTACAGCGAGGAGTACGACCTGGACGACATTCCGCAGGCACTGTGGGATTCTGTCACGTACGATGGTGACATCTATGCGGTACCGATCATCGTGAACACGCAGCACTTCATGTACAACGAGGAGATCCTCGAGGACGCTGGCGTCGAGCCGCCGCAGACCTACGACGATGTGCTCGAGATTTGTACTTCGATGGACGTGGATGACCTGGACATCGACTTCCCGTTCGGTATTGTTGTTTCTGCTGGTTGGGCATGGGAAATTGAGTTCAAGAACCTGCTTGGTGCCTACGGCGGTGAAGTTCTGGACGAGAACAACATGCCGATCTTCAACGGCGAAGAGGGCGTGCAGGCAATGAACAAGCTGCTGGAAATCGCTGAAGTCTGCCTGGGTGAAGAGGGTATTCTGCTCTCCACGGACGATGTACAGGCAGGGCTTGCCAACGGTAGTATCGCCATGGCGCACCTGTGGGCGAGCCGTGCAGCAATGATGGACGATCCGGAGCTTTCCAGCGTGGTTGGCGAGATTGAGTTCGCCCCGGCACTGTTCCCGACCGCCGACCAGCCCGTTCGGGGTGGTATCCCCTGGGCAGACTTCCTTGCTATCCCGGCGACCAGCGAGGTAGACAAAGACCTGCTGTTCCGCATCGTGATGGAAACCGCTGACCTGGAGAGCCAGATTGGTGCAACAGAGTTCGGCTTGGTGCCGCGCCTCGCTGCTGAGGAAGCCTCTCCGCGTTACTCCAGCGCAGCGCTGACGACCATCGCTGAGGGCGGTCCTGCCATCGACAGCCCAGCGATTAATGTTGCTGTGTCTGCACTTAGCCAGTCCTTGCCGAAGGCTGCTACGGGCGAGCTGACCGTGCAGGAAGCACTGGACGAGGCTGCTGAGGTGTACATCGAAGACGCAACGATTCAGGGCTTCATTAGCGAGTAAGCGTTTTTGTAGTTGTGTAGGGTGTGGACTGCCGTTTGGGGAGTTCGCACCCCCGCACCCGGCTGCACTGTAATAAAACCGAGGTTGGGGGGGTACTGCTTGGTATACCTAAAATCCAGCCCAACATACGTTCCCTGTTTTGGGGAGATTCCCCACTACCAAACTTTGTCCATTCATAGATTTTGGCAAACCTTTATGAACAATCGTGTATTTGCGTATTTTGTTGCGCCGAGCGTGGTGTTGATGGTGCTGTTGATGGCTGTCCCACTCATCGCGGCGATCTGGCTGGGATTCCATACGATTACCTTCCGTAACGTGCAAGACCCGACCTGGGTTGGTTTTGAGAATTATGCCTCCGTACTAACAGACGCCGGCTTCTGGCGTTCCTTCCGCTTTACGTTTATCTACATCGCCTGGACGGTGCCGATTCACATCATCCTGGGGCTGTTTGTTGCGCTGATGCTCGACCAGGTGCGTGCCTTCCGGGGTGTGTACATGGCGGCGACGCTGCTGCCGTTCATCGTGACGCCGATTGTGGGCACGTTGGTGTTCCGCCAAACGTTCGACCGCTTTGGCATTTACCCGTACTTCCTGGATGAGTGGTTCGGGCTGGACATCAACTTCTTTACTGAGTCGAACATTATCTGGCTCATTCTCATCCACTCCATCTGGTATGTGACGCCGTTTGCCATTGTGACGCTGTTCGCGGGTTTGCAGTCCGTCCCGCAGGAGCCGCTGGAAGCTGCCAAGGTGGACGGCGCAAGCTGGTTGGCACGGTTGTGGTATGTGGTGATCCCAAGCCTGCGCAGTTTGTTTGTGCTCATCGCCATCATCTCGCTGATGGATGCCTACCGCGTGTTCGACAGCATTTTTGTGCTCACCAAGCAGAACCCCATCTACACCAACGTGCAAACGCTCCAATATTACAACTACCAGGAGGCGATCTCGTCGCTGCGGTTGGGGCGTGCCAACGCCATGAGCATCCTGACGGTTGTGGGCGTGTTCGTGATTTTGATTCCGTTTTTGTACATCTCCTACAAAGAACAGGTGGAGGAACGCTAAATGCAGCAGATCAAGAATCCGTACATTCGGCTGCTCATCCACCTGTTCCTCATCATGTGGGTGCTGTACAGCGTCGTCCCGTTTGTGTGGACGATTATGGGCTCCTTCCAGTTCACGCGGGACGCCATCGCTCGTAACCCGCGCTATGTGCCGGAGATTTTCGTTAACAACAGCCTGACGATTGCCGCTATCCTGACGCTGCTCATTCTAGGTGGTTTCTTCATCAGCCGCCGCCAAACGGGTGGCGACGACGATACGGTACAGGGCAACCTGCCCAACTTTGCCGCCTATGGTACGCTGATTGCTGCCCTGCTACTGGTCGTTGGGGGCTTTTTGCTGCTGCTGCCCACTAGCGAAGCAGAACTGGAATACCTATGCCGGCCTCGGTCGCGAGAAAATCTTTGAAG
>CAYVGI010000119.1:0-16086 GCA_964451095.1 uncultured Anaerolineaceae bacterium | reverse complement strand
TTGCGCGCCAGCATCCCCGGCAAAAACGCATGGGTGAACAAAAACGTGGACTTCACGTTAGTGTCCATCATCCAGTCGTAATCCTCAACGGTGTGATCGACCAGTTGAGCGTAACGGGCAACCCCTGCGTTGTTCACCAGAATGTCAACTTTGTCGAACGTGCTCAGTGCCCGCTCACGCACATTGGTCACGGCGTCCGGGTCGGTTGCATCTGCCGCAACGCCCAGCGCCTTCACGCCCAGCGCCTCGCATTCGCTTGCCACTTCGTCCAACTCGGACTGGGTACGTGCGGTTGCAACCACATGAACCCCCTCACGCGCAAAGGCAAGCGCTGCCGCCCGCCCAATCCCCTTGCTGGCACCCGTTATGACCGCGACTTTTCCAGAAATATCTTCTAACATAGCTTTTGCTCCAAAGCATAGATTCAAATCATCTTTTGGTGTGCGCAGACTATAGCGCGGAGGCGCGGGGGGCGTCAAACAGAGGGCACAGCACAATACCAACCCTACGGCACACCAGACACGGGCAGCAACCTCCCCACCGACTTCGGCTTCACCGGCGAGTGGACCGACCCCAACGACCTGCTGTATCTACGCGCACGCTACTACGCGCCGGGGACAGGGGTGTTCACCGCGCTTGACCCATTCGAGGGCAGTGCGAGTCGCCCGATGAGCTTGAATGGGTATTCGTGGGTTACAAATAATCCGATTAACCGTGTAGACCCGTCTGGTTTATATGACTGGCAGGCAGGTTTAACTGAGCAAGGTGATTGTCTCTATTGCATTGGTCGTGAATTAGGAATTGTGCCTGAAGATAATCCGGCTCAGATGAGACAGTTTATTGACAACATGGTAGCGATTAATCCACAAGATCGATTCATTCTGGGTTCAGATGGATGTTCATCCGGTAATCAAAATTGTCCATCTAGGGAAAATCCGTGGCTAGTACCGGGTACGCCATTGTATTTCCCAATTGATTACGATATTTCGGGAACAGTTACCAATGCACAGTCAGGTGTTTATGGTAGATACTGTCCCTGTGGTTCTGACCCTTCAACGGCGACACCAACTGCTACCAGTACACCAACTGCTACTAGTACGCCGACTGCTACCAGTACACCGTCACCGACTTACGAAATCCCGCCGATTGCATACACGCCCCAACCTACAGCTACGGCGACTTGTACACCAACGCCTGTATCACCACAAAGAGGTATCTGCCCACAAGGGAAGGCACTGGTTTTAGGTGTAAGACTGGATGGATCGGCTATTCCCCCAAATCATCTTGGTGGTGACGTAAATGTTGAGTTTCAAACTATACCATCTGAGTGGCGTTACTTGAGAGGATTTGGTGCTACAGTAATAAATGGTGGTCTTGAGATAGGAACAACACCGGGAGCCAACACCAATGTTGGAGTAATATTCGGCTGCGTTGATCCAAGTGGCTTCGGGCAGGGAGTGCTGGCGACAACTATTGGTGGATCATCGCCATTGCCACCCCCTATCTTCCCGGTGGGAATCGAAGCAGATTTCACAATAGTGGATTTCAGTTCAGATTGGACTGTATTCCTAAGCTTCGGTACCTCTACTCCACCGTTACCAAGTTTCTATGTGGGTAGAAGTGCAACGCTTTATTCACGTCAACAGTCCATAGTCGGGGCAATATGGAATTTCCTTCGTACCCGACTGTCTATGCTAAGATAAATTGTGAGAGGGGGATTTCCCCCTCATTAATTCCTACTCGGAGGCAATAGTATGAACATTTTGATAGGCATCTTTGCCATAGCAGCGGGCATATTTAATATTTACAGAGCTAGGGGAGTCTGGAATCGAAGTTCCAATGCAAGAGAGCGAGTCAGCCAATATGAGTCTCAAAACATACCAGATAGAAATGTTTTTTCCTGGTTTTATGGTCTCTATTGTAATGGTTATTGTGAGCGTTCTTGTGATAATAGCTGGAATAGCAAGCTTGGTCGTTGGATTTTCAGATGTGATGTTTTAGTTCATTGGCGAATCCGCTCAATTCACAAGCGGCTATTTGTGGTACAATAATTGCGTAGAAGCAAGGTCAGTTGTATGCTAGTGAGGACGTTGCAACACACTTGCTGTTGCGTTCGGGGTGCGAGGCTGCGCTCTGTAAAAACCGTGACAACCCTATAATGAGCGAAAGCTCCCTCATCTCGCCAAAGTTGCAGGAGCTTCCACCACACCAAACAGGCACGCGGGGCGCACCTGATCTTTCACTGATTTACGCACAGTATAGGTGAAAGACCCCCGCCCTGCAACCTGCCATCACCCCGCGTTAACCCGCGTCTGTGTCTCGCTCTGGTGCTGTCACCCCAAGGGTCATTTTGCTCACCCAATGGCGGCGGGAAATGTGGAAATAACCGCCGCCGCCGCCGTGAGCGCCATCGCGAGTGAGATATGCCAGGTTCCGGCAGCACCCATCCCACCCCCCGCACCGACCCCGAACTCGGTCGGTTGGCAGTGGCACGCAACACCCTCCCATCCTTCCGGCTGTGGGTCGTCGCCCGCGACCTCACCCGTCAAGCGGATGGGTCGGGCGTGGTATTGCTGTCGGCATGGGTCGCCGCCCTGCCGTCGTATCTCCGTTCTTGTACGGGCGCGGCACGCCTCGCTCGCGCTGGGCTGTTTCTGCCCTCCATTGGGCTGGGCACGTCACCCGCGCCCAAAGCCGCTGCGCACATCGCGCCACATGCCGCGCAGCACTGGCAGCATCACCCGGTGGTAGCTGAACCACGTATCCGGGTCTGCTTGTCGCACAAACAGCCGCGCCCAGTGTGCCCGGTAGCGCTGGTCTGTGTACAGCCAGCGGGCAAATGTACGCATAAACCAGCGCGGGCGGCGGGTATAAATCTCTCGCTGCACGCGCCCCAGCGTGGAGCGGTACATAGGCACGGTTTCTCCTCGGACGGTTCGCTCATAGCGTTGCAGCGCGTCCCGCCAGGGCACACCGTCGCACTTCCAATCGACAACTGCTGCTGCCAGCCCCTTGGCTGTGAACAGCGCGTCGTAAATCCCCTGCCCGTCCAGCGGGTCTTTCTGGTGCACGGCGTCACCAACGAGTGCCCACCCATCTCCGCCCGCCTGGCGGTACCCGTTGCCGATCTTCTTCATGCCGTGCACAGGTGTCACCCGCTCCGCAGCCGCGAGACGCGACCAAACCGACGGATGCTGCTGTAGGAAGTCCAGGTAGAATGCTTCGGCATCGCCGCGCTGGGGCGCGATAACATCGCTGCGCCCTTCGATTACGACGGCAGTCGTGTCATCGGCACTATCCATAAACAATAGTCCGTAGTCGCCGCCCGTGCTCATGATGTGTGCGGCAGGGGCACCGTTTTCGTGCAGTGGGCGCACGCCGCGCCAGTACGCGTAGTAGATTGTTGTGGGGGTGTCGTCATGCGTGTCGTATAGCGTGGCACCTGCCTGCCGTGCCACACTGCTAAAGCGCCCATCTGCGCCGACAACCAAATCGGCGTGCACATCGGTCAAGGTACCCGTTTGCACGTCTTTGATCTGCGCACCCCGCACCTGTTCGCCGTCCCACAGCAATTTTATAAACGCCGTCTGCTGGCGGGCGTCCACGGTGGGATGTGCCGCCGCCACCGCCCACAGCGCTGCGTCGAAGCGTGCTCGGTCAATCGCGTAGGCGTAGTCTCGTTCATGGGCACTCGGAATCGGCTGGTGAACCCGAAACGCATCTAACCCCTCAACAACCCACTGGCAAATTCGCGGCGTGTTGTGGGCATAGCTGTGTTCATCCGCACCGATTTCGTCCAGCAGCGCCATTGCTGGCGAGTAGATAATGGGGGAAGACGCCGCCGGGAGAGATGGCAGTGTGCCACGTTCCAGCAACAGCACGCTTAGCCCAGCAGCACCTAAGCGTGCCGCCAGTGTGCTCCCAGCCGGACGCCCGCCAACGATAATGACATGATAGTGCACAGTAAGCGCTCTCTAATAACATTACACATAGGGCAATGATATTGAACGCAAACTGTGCACGCAATCCCTATTGTTTGGTGGTAAAGGTTATCAAGACTACCATTTTCGGGTAGCATCGCAGCGACGGTACCCCAAGCGCACATCGCGCCGTGCCCTATCATTAGCACCTTTGTGGTGTACCACTAGCCCGCACGCACGGTTAGCTCGCATATGAGAATATAAGACAAGCGGGCACTTTCTACGCGATAGGTGCCTGCCTGTGCCTCCCAAGTCGCAGAATAAATCCGTGCCCAGCGCTCCGGCTCACTGGCGATCAAGATCGGGTCAGTGACGCGCACGCGCAGGGGTTGCCCTTCCACTTCGATGCGCCCAGGGTCGATGCGCGGTGCCGCTTCCATCTCCGGGAAGTTATCTGCCGCCGGGGGACGGAACTCAAACGTCACCACTTGCCCCTCACGTAGCGGACCGTTGCTTGCCTCGCAGGTTTCCATCTGAACGGTGTTTGTGCGCGGTGCCGCTACAAAGTCCGTGACCGGGATTGGGTTGCAATCGCCCGTCTGAGCGATGGCATCCGCAGCAATCCAGTTGCCATTGCGCAGTTGGTACCAAGTGCGCCCGTCAGCGTCGGTGTTTTGCAGCACGATTACCAGTTCAATGCCCGCGTTCAGCGTGTTGATGGACTCGTAGAATGTGCCCGGACCTGCACGCAGCGCCGTGTTGTTGCGGCGCACGGTGTAGGCGCAGATGTTCGCCGGGATAGTCGCCGTCGGCACGGGTGTGGGCGGCACGGCATTGAACGCCAAAATCCGCGCCTCAATTTCGTCCTGTGTGGCGGGTTGCGGTACCTGCACACGGGTGGGCAGGTTGTTCACAGGCAGCGCGAGCAACCGCTCTGTGCTTTCCAGCGGAGTAGCTGCCCCGTCGCCGGGCGTGATCTCGGTACCTGTAGGGGCGAGCACGCCGTCGCTCTCGACGATGCCCTCAAGCACACTAATGCGTAGCGCATTATCGTTGGCTTCCAGGTACACCGTGCCAGCGATAGCAAGCGCATCGTCGTTAATCGTCAGGTTCACCTGATCGTCGGGGTTGGGGGTTTGCAGCAGCACGCCTCCGTCGGCAACATCGCCACACAACCCCGCTGCACTGTCCGTCGTGATGGTCATCACCTGGAACGGGCGCAGAAATGGCGTGTCGTTGTCCATCACAGGCAGTTGGAATACATCGCCTTCGGGTGCGCCGACCTCTGATGACACCCACCCGCGTTCCAGCGTGCCGGGGATGTTGACGCGCAGCCACACGCCATCTTCTGTGCGCCCGTGTGCTAACACGCTCTGCCGGACGAAAATCTGCTCCAAAATATCAGACTGTTGATTCGGCAGTTCACGGATATTGAGCGTGCCACGTGCCACCACCGGGATTTCCAGCACGGGTGGGACCCCATTCGTGAGCGTTGCATTGCCGAACACGAGCGCGGAGACGGTGCGCTGTTCGGGGTCAGTCAGGTCTGCACGGAGCTGCATTTGCGCGAGTGCGTAGTCAGGTGCATCTAATGATTCCGTGCTCACGGACAAGGTTTTCGTCTGTGCGGCGGGGATAATGTCCCCGGGTGTTTCAAACGTGAGCGCTTCCTCCCCCTGGAATGTCGCAGTCACGGCACCATTGCCCAGGCAAATCTCGTCGCGCCCGGTCTGCTGGCAAACCGCGCCCGCCCGCACTGTAGACAGTAGCGCGTTGGGCGGGCAAACCGCTGGGTCTTGGGCGTGTGTGTTTACGGTTAGCATGAGCAGCGGCACGGCAACCAGACCAGCGGCTAACAGTGGCGCACACCACTGCCAAAATCTGCGAACGTGTACATGGAATTGACGATGACGAAAAATCATTCGGGCACAGCCTCCCAGCATGTTTATGTGGACGTAAACTCAATATAGCACTTTCGTTACAGCATTTCTTCCAATGGTCAAATAGGCGTATAGTTGGCGTAGGGTTCGCGTGGGGGGCGAGCCATGCACACTAGCCCAATCCCATTTACAATGTAAATCGACCGCGTTATTTTTTTCGTCAGGAACAATGCCCATGAAAAAACTCCGCGTTATTGCACCGCTTATTTTGCTGCTTGGGCTGGCAGGCGTTGTACTGGTACGGGCACAATCGGACGGTGAGCCGTTCCAGGTTGTGCGCCAAATCGGTGAGCCGCGCCCCCAGGCAATCGTGTATAACCGCCCGCTAGACCAGTTCTTATGGGTCGTGCCCGGTGGCAACCTGCAACTGGTGGATGCCAGCACATTGGATGTGCAGCATACGCTCTACACCGCTCAGACGTACAAGGCGACCGCGTTCAACAGCACGGGCACACTGCTCGCCGTTGCCATCGACCGGAAGATCGACCTGTGGAACCCACAAACGGGCTAACTGGTGTAAACATTCGAGCCAGATGGAATCCTGGACATCGCCAACGCGATTCTGTTCGCAGACGATGACGGCTTGCTGCTCGTGAACTCCGTGGTACCCGCGCCGCAGGAACTCCGACGCAGTGAGAACGACACCGTGATTTTGCCATGGCTGTGGGACATCCCCAACGCACTGGGCACAGCGCAGTCCCAATTGCCCAACCGTGCTACCGCCTTCCCATTCTTCGAGTATCGCAATGGTTTTATCCTGGGCTACAACGACCGGGTGATAGCGGCACGCCCCAGCCGCCTGGAAGTGCTGGACGTGAGCGGCGATGAGATCAATGTGGTGCTGTCGGAGATTGCGTCGGATCGTTTTGAGCAAGACCCGGTCGACGCCTGGCGCAGTGTGTTCAATGAGTACCTGTATGTGCTGCCACGCGGGCGCAGCTTCACGCTGATTGATACGGCAGACGGTAGCGCGACCAGCAACCTCACCTACGACGACCTGATTACCAACGGCAGTCCGCTACAAATCGGAGAGCGCATGAGCTATGAGGAGAACGCGCTCACGCAGGTGTTCCTAGGCGAGGGCTACCTTGCCAACAACGGGCTTAGCCCAATGCACGTCCAGTTGGTGGATGTGCTGGAGCCAGTTACACCAACTGCCGCCCCGAACCAGTTCGTGCTCTACGCTATGGACGAAGCAACTGCCCGCGCAAGTATCCGGCAGGTGACGCTAGAGGTGGCAAAGGTCGCGCTGAGCGCTGACCGCACCAAGATCGCGTTCCAGCGCTTCGACAGCGAGAGCCAGCTTGAGGTGTACGACATTGCCAGCGGCGACCTCATCCGCACGATTACGCCTGCCCTGCCCGACCTTGACGGACGAGCAGTGTTTGACTTCGACCCCACGGGCACCCAACTGCTATATGACTTCCAGCGCTTTGATATTGCGACGGGCGATGTCGTGTTTGAGGAGTTGGTATACAACCCAGGTTTTGATGACTTCTACTTTGACGCGAACAGCAACCGCCTGACCACGTACAGCTTCATCGAGGGCAACAACTTCGACTTCCGCTGGTGGCAGTGGGACATCAACACGGGTGAGATCGTGCGGCGGGAGCGCGTGCAACTGCGCGGAAGTATCCGCCAGACGTGGTACACAGGTGACCGCTTTCTGCTGGATGTGAGTGTCAACGAGGGCGGGGTTACACGGTCTGCGTTGGAAATTGTGGAGATCGGTAAGGACGAACGCCCGGTTCTTGTGTTCGAGAATGTGCCCGGCGCGTCTGTCGGCAACATCTTCCCCAGCCCAGATTGGACACACGCAGCGGTGTTCTACTTCAATGACCAGGACGGCACGACCGACCTGGCGCTGTACAGCTTTGAAAACGGTCTTGAGTGGTACATGTCCGGCAGGGACTTGCCGCCGGGTTACTATGGCGAGGTCTTTTGGGCAGATGAGAACACACTCGCAGTGCCCGCTCCCGGTGAAGGTCTGCGGGAGGCACCGACTGTGTACTGGCTGGACTACCACCCCAGCGGACTGCCGACGTGCCTGGTAGACGCCTTCCCGGAGCGCTACCGCCAGTGGGAACCTGTGTGGGAGCGCCGCGTTGAGGGGCTGGGTGTAACGTCACTCAATCAGCTTGCAGAGGACATCTGCACGACGGTGGAAGACGAACCCGCCGTCAGTGAGCAACAGATTGAGCAGGTGCTCACGACACCCACGCCCACGCGAGTACCGACGCAGTCCGCTCGCTTCCGGGCGACACAGCCCGTACTTGCTGGTGTACCCGCGTGCATCACGCTGCGCTTTGAGGGCGAAGCAGAGCGTTACGCCGATGTGTGGCGTACTATCAGCGCTGGACTGTCACTGGAAGACGCGCAAGAGCTTGAGAACATCGTGTGCGAGGGCATCACCAGCACGGGCAGCGGCGGCGGCGGTGCATTCTCACCGACGGACGGTGCGCTGCTCATCGACATTGACACACAGGAGCGCGTGTTCACGCGCACGATACCGCGCCGCGCATCGCGCCCATTTGCGGACTACTCACTAGAGGTCGTTCGCTTTGAGTATGAGCGGGCGAACGAGTTCAACCGCACGCTGAACGAGCCGAAAATTAGCCCGGACGGACGCTTGATCGCACAGCGCGAAGGTCCGTATATCGAAATTCTGCGGCTGAACAAACCGTACAGCACCATGGCGGCAGAAGCGACCGCCACGCAGTCTATCGTGCAGTCGCAAACCCCGGACGCGGTCTTCCTGTCCTTGCAGCCCACGGTAACACCCACATCGGAGCTCGTGGGGTTGCCGCGCCCGACGGTGACACCTACGGTCACGCCCACATCACCGCCGCTGCCGGAGCAGACGATTCCGTTAGCAAACTTAGACGAGGTGGTGGACTACTGCGAGCCTGATGCTGACCTGTTCACGCTTGCCAACGCACCCGAATCATTTTCACCTGCGGGCACGGTGTACGTCGCCGCAACGGGTGAGCGTGGCGTGTGGTCACTCGACCCACGCACAGGCGACCTGAACCGGGATCCATCCGTGCCGGACTGCCACGCCGGGGGCTGTTCGTACTCGTACAACCAGAACTGGATTCTGTACAACCAGGCGCAACCCTTTATCACCAGCGCGGACGGCTCCATTGTGCGGCAAATCATCGGTGGGGATGCACAGGCATCGCCGATTTTGTCTGTGAATTGGCTGCCGGGCACGAACGTGGTGCGCTACACCTATGCCTCGTACGAGCAGGACGCCTTTGCGCCAGAGGTGTTCATCCAGGAGTACGACCCGGCGCAGGACTTCTACACCGAGCCGCAAATGGAAGTAACCCCCACCCCAGCACCGCAAATCAACGAACTGCAATCCACGCAGATTCTGAGCGTGCAGCCGGTGCAGGGGCGTTATACGCTGGCGAGCACATCGTTCAACACGGGGCGCAGCACAGGGCTTAAGTACTACATGCTGGATAACTTGAGCGGCGATGTGAGCTACTTTGCCCGGGAGGATAACCCATTTGCGAGCAACAGCATTGACGCTCGCTGGGATGAGCTAGGACGCTACCTGTACTACCGCTTTGAGGGTAACGACGAGTGGTATGTGTTCGATGTGAACAGTGCGACCCACTACGTTTACGGGGAGCGGCTGCCAGCGGGCGAACGCTCGCGGGATGGGCGCTACCGTGCGGAGTGGAGCCGCCCGGATGAGGATGAAATCCGGGAGCGCATTGACGCCGGGTTGCCCATCCCCAAGCTGTACGTGTGGGACGTGGACACCGGAGGGCTGCGCCGCTACTGCATCCCACAAACGGGACGTGATGCGCTAAGCAGCAGCATCGACTGGTCGCCGGATGGGCGCTACATCACCTTTGAGTACAACCTGCCACAATCGTTCTACGATGACAGCCCCACGCCAATCCCTGGCACCACGCCCACACCGTTCTTCGGTGTGCCAAACAGCGAGCCACAGTTCCAGGCGGCGATCACGCGCACGTTTGTGCTTGACCTGCAAACGGGTGATGTGGTGCAGGTGAGCGGTGATGTAGACGCCGTGCTGCTGTGGGTGCAGGAAGGTGGCGAATAATGCAACACAAGGAATTTTCCGCCAGGGCACGCTATGGGGTGCCCGGCGTGTTCACTGCCTTAGTTCTGCTCGTGGGTGCGCTGGTGATCCCTGCGCGTGCACAGGACGCAACACCGGAACCGATAGAACCCACGGTGGTTGTGGGCGAAACCGCCACACCCGCGCCTACATTGGCGCCGACGGAAACGTTCCCGCCCTACCCGGAGAACGACACAGGCATCTACGTGACCACGCAGGACTTTATGAACTTGCGTGCCGGACCGAGTGAGTTCTTCCGCGTGCTGGAAGTTGTGCCGCCGGAAACCACACTCATGGCGATAGGGCGCACAGCGGACACCCGCTGGGTACAGGTGGTACAGCCCAGCGGACGACGAGGCTGGCTGTCTGTACGCTATCTGGTTTACAGCGGCGATGTTGTGACGCTGCCCGTTGATGGCGTTGACCCGGAGCCGTTCATCCGGCAGGCGGGGGCGGTTGGCGTGACCACACGCGAAACCCCGATCTACGACCGCGTGGGCTTCCAGATTGGCACGCTCCCCGCTGGCACAGAGATCGAACTGACGGGACGCCTGGGTAGCGGTACCTGGGCACGTTACCAGGTGCTGCGTGACGGCGAACTGTACTGGGTTGGGTCTTGGAATGTGCGCGTGGTGAGCGGGAACACCATACGCCTGTTCGACACGGCGTACTTGTACCCGTATGGGCGCATTCTGCGGCAGCTAGACGAAGACCTGGCGTTCACGGTCAATGCGCTGAACAGCATTGAGGGTATCTGGAATACGATCAGTGCGGGCGGCGCTGTGAACTGCAACAACGTGCCGAACCGCGTTTCTCGCAATGTAACCGACCTGGATGTTGAGCAGGAAGCGCTGTTTAGCCCGGCGGTGATTGCTCTCGATGAGGCAGTTGCCGGCACCAATGCGGCAATCTCCTCATTTGAGGATGCGTGCCAGCGTGCCAGCGTAGACCCAAACGCATTTGCCACCCGTGCCGATGTCGCCGGGGCACAACAAAACATCCGGGACGCCCGCCTAAACATCAACATCGTGCAGTCTATGTATGCGCCGCTGCAACGGCGCGACCCACTCATCACAATCCTGAGTGGCAATCAGCTACCACAATAACTTGTGAACACTGCGGGGGCGCAGGTAGCCTGTGCTCCCGCCGAAACTTAACCATGCCATCATTAAATAACAGGAGCCAACACAAATGAACAAGCGCAACACCCTACTCAGCATTTTTGTTTTCGCAGCACTGCTGCTCACCGTGTCTGCCGTGGTTTTCGCGCAGGACGCCACCGAGGAACCCGAACCCGAACAAGAACTGCCGGACTGCCCTGCATTCGAGGGCGAGCCAGCGGAGGTTCGCATCAGCTACTACATGGGTGAGGGCACGGCGTTCGTCCGCACCGGGCAGCTTGGCAGCGCAACGTTCAGCTACACCTGCATTATCGAGGTCATCGACGCGAACTACATCCCGGCGTACATCGGGCGTGCGAACATCTACACCCGCAACCGGGATTATGACCTCGCCGTGGCAGACCTGACGCGCATCATTGAGCTAGACCCGCAGAGCAAGGCGGCGTACAACAACCGGGGCATCATCAATGCGCTGGTAGACGCGGGCGAAACCAACTACGCGGACGCAGTCGCGGACTTTGAGCAGGCAATCGGCATTGATGCCAATTACGTGCCTGCACTGAACAACCGCGCCATCATCCACATCATCAACGAGGAGTATGAAGACGCGATTGCCATCTTCGAGGGCATCCTGGCAAATTCCAACGTAGACGATGCGCTGACCATCATCCGTGACCCGGAAAACGAAAGCGAACTCCCAGAGTTTACCAGCGCGGAAGCACAGGCATACGCCATGCTGGGGCTGATTCGCTCTGCACAGGCGCTTGAGAACTACGACGACTACCTCACCGTTACGCGTGGTTCTGCTGATGGGCGCATCCAGAGCGCTGCGGGCGCACTAGAATCCCGCTTTACGTTTGAACTGCGCGTGGACGACGGCTCCTACTTCATCGTTGCCAGCTTCGACGATGCAGACACACCGAGTGAGGAATAAGCAGCGATGAGATTCCGCAACATATACGCGGGGGCGCGGCGTGCCGTGCCCCGCACCAAGCACCTCATTGGCGTGGGACTGCTCGCCGCTGCGCTGCTGGCATTGTACCCACTCACCGGACGGGCACAGCTTGTGCTGGAATGCCCTGACCTGATCGCAGAGCTGGAAGAACCTACGCCGCAGTATTACGTGGGGGTGGGCAACGCCTACTTTGAGCAGATCGACTACACCAACGCGATTGCCGCCTACACCTGTGCAACCGACCTGGACGCAACCTATGTCCCGGCGCTGGTGCGGCGCGGTTACGCCTTCACCGTCCAGGGCGATGACATCCGAGCGCTGGAAGATTACAACCGCGCACTGGAACTCGACCCAAACTTCATCGAGGCGTACAACAACCGGGGCGTGCTCTACATGACGGAAGGTAACTTTGGGTTGGCAATCGGGGACTTCTCGCTGGTGATTGCGCTCGACCCAGAAAATGCGGTCGCCTATAACAACCGGGGCATCGCCTACGCCGCCGAGGGTAGCTTTGACCTCGCAGTCACCGACCTGGAAACCGCAATCGCCATCGACCCGGACTACCCCGCACCGCACGCATCGCTGGGGGCGGCGTACACTGCGCTGGCAGTGCAGAGTTACAACGACTACCGCTTCCTCGCCGGGCAGGGTGAGTTTGTGCTGCCGCGCCGTCAACCCGTGGAGATCATCCAGGCGGTGGATGAGGACGGTATCATCCGCGAGTTCGAGGTGTGGATACCTTTCCTCACCCCGTCTACAGACTAAAGGAGCGTGTGACCGATGTGGAAATACCGCTTTTTCCCGCTCCTGGTCGCCCTGCTGCTGGTTGCCCCGGTTGGGGCACAGGGTGGCAGGGGCGTTATCCGGCAGGGCACGCTGACGCCGATTGCGGAGCTCTCAACGCTGAACCCGCTGCTGTGCAGCAATGACCTGTGCAGGCGGGCAAGCGACATGCTGTTCCCGGCGCTGCTGAATGTAGATCCGTTCACCGAGTTGTATACCCCTGCTGGTGGGGATGACAATGCCGTCGTAGCTGATTGGACAATTGGCGATGACAGCACAACGTACACCTTCACCGTACGTGATGACCTGACGTGGAGCGACGGCACGCCGATTAGCGCTGTGGATGTGTTGTTCACGCTGGCGGCAGTGTTCGACCGTAACCTGGACAGCACCTACTATCGCCCCGCATTTGAGGACGATATTGTTGCGTTAAGCGCAACGGACGCGCAAACCGTTACCGTTGAGTTCGCTAGCCCGACATGCCAGGGACTGCACCTACTCGATGTGCCTGTGATCCCCGCGCACCCGTTCAATCCCGATTTCACGGTCGATTACACATACAATCCTGATGACAGCTTTCGCTATGTGCGCTCGCACCCGTTTGATCTCGCGCCCGTCACGGCAGGTGACTATGTGCTTGAGGAAATCCGTGCACCCGAGTTCATGCGGCTGACCACCGCTGACGGCACGCAGGGTTACGAGTTTGTACCTGTGGCGGACTTCAGTGCGCTCACCGAGGCGTTCCTGGAGGGCGAGACAAATGTGCTGTTGGACTATCCCCCAGCCGAACTGCCCAACCTGACGGGCACCAACGCGCAGGTTTGGGAAGACGCGGATACGGTTGTGTACATGCTGGCACTTAACCTGGCGAACCCCAACACACCGCGCTCTTGGAACACCGTTGCGGAGGACGGGCAGGGCATACATCCCGTGTTTGGTGATGTGCGTGTGCGTCAAGCGGTGCAGATTGGCGTGAACGTTGACGAGATCATTGCTGTGGCGCTGGGCGGGCGGGCAACGCCCGTGAATAGAATGCCACTGCCGCGTGCGTGGTTCAACGCTGGCGTAACGCCACCGGGTTACAACTACGATGCCGCCCGGCAACTGCTTAACGAGGCTGGCTGGCGCGACACCGATGGCAACGGCACCCGCGAGTGCCGCGCCTGCACCACCGCTCCGGTGGGCACCCCACTGGCGATTAACCTGCAAGACCCGACGGCATCTGTGCAAAGCAGCGCGGTTGCCACGTTGGTGGCACGCCAGCTTGAACGGCTTGGATTCAGCGTGAGCATCACATCGGGTTCGCCATCGGAGCAGCAGTTTGACGTGGCGCTGGAGCGGGTGAGGCTGGACAACCCGGTTAATGCGTCGGTGGTGTTCTCTGCGCTGGAAACCGCGCAAGACATCCCTGGGCGTGGGCGCAATGTAACATCGTACAGCAATGCCGACGTTGATGCGCTGTTGCAAGCTGCCAACACAGAACGGTGCATGGACGTGGACGCCCGCTCTGCTGTCTACGCCGAGGTGCAGTCCATCGTTACGGATGAAGTGCCCTACGTGCCCCTGCTAGCGCCGCACACGCTCTTTGTGGTAGATGGCGGTATCCGAAACTTCCAGCAAGATGCACCAGACCCGCTCCTGAATATCAACGAGTGGGTTGTGACCGATGTGAGGCTAATGCCATGACGAAAAAACTGATTCTGCTAATAATGCTGGGTGTGCTGGTGCTGGCAGGTGCCGCCTACGCCCAGGATGACGATGATGATTTCCCGATTGCACCCGGTGGCGCGACGGTCATGCCGACGGCGACCGCAACCCAATCCGTGGATGCTCCGGTGCCCGCTGCAACAACAGATGGAGAAGGATTACCGACAGTGACGGCAACTGTGCCAACAGACGAAGCGGCAACATCGACGCCGACGCGGGTGTTTGTGCCCGCGCCACAGGGCACCCTTACCCCCACCCTGGAACCCACGCCGATCCCGTTCCGTGTCGTGGTCGATGTGGAAAGCGCGTTCATCCGTGCCAACCCCGCACCGGATGCCCCCCCGGCAGCGTCCGCGTTCCGAGATGATCTGTTGGAAGTCATTGGGCGCAACCTGGACGGCACCTACTTCGAAGTGGCACGCCCCTACCGCCCTGACGAGAGCATCGGTTGGGTGTCTGTTGAGGTGGTGGAATACGAGTTCTTGCCGGAACTGCTGCCACTGACTGACATTGAAACAGGGGTGACGGGCAACGAACCGCTTACGTCTCCGCCGGAGTTCGCAGTCTTCGTGAACGAGGGGGTTGCCCTGCGCACGCTGCCCAACGTGCAGCGCGGCGACCGCATCTTGAACATTCCGCCGTCGGTGGTGGTGCCCGTGCTGGGTCGCTTTGGTGAGGGGGAGTGGTTGCTGGTGAACTATCTGGGTAACGAAGGCTGGATCGTGGGCTTTGCCGCCCGGCAGCGTGAGGACATCCTCACCGTGAAAGAACTGACGGGTGTGCTGCCCGCGGATGTTGCGCCACAGGCACAGACGACTATCATCTCGCCAGAAGTGCAGATGGAGCAGCTAGAGGCGGTGCGCGAATATGCTGAGGCACGCACCGACCTCGCCCGGCAGGTGGAGGCGTTCTGGTGGGCGGTGCAGCAGGGCGAAGTCATCCCGTGTGACCCACCCGCTGCGATTCAAGAATATCGGTATGGTCCGCGTGAGGTGCAGGTGCTGCCGGAGCTTGACCGCTACCTGCCGCGCATGAACGAGGGCGTTGGGCTGCTCAACCAGTCCATCGACACGCTGGACAACTGCGGTGTGATTGACCCGCGTGCCGTGCAGAGCGCCCGCAATGCAGCGATCAACGCCAAGGTCATCCTGGAGAACACGCTGGTGCAACTGGATAACCTGGAAGAGATTATTGAGTTCAACAGTTGAGCGGGTGACGGAAAACTGCCAGTGAGAATGCATTTGCGGGCGCGTCAGTAAGCATTTGGTTGTGTGATGACGCGCTACCTGTTTGGTGTGGTGGAAGCTCCTTACGACTTTGGCGAGGCAGGGAGCTTTCGCTCATTATGTGGTTGTTAGACTTCTGGTGGAGCGCAGCCTCGCGCCCCGAACGCAACAGCAAGTGTGTTGCGACTTCCTGACTAGCATACAACCGAATGACAACCTGCGCAAGAAAATTGCGTCGCCGCTAGGGCAATCACATATGGAAAAATCTCCTAGAGCCAAGGAGTGATAGATCACCAAATTGCCTTCAAAAACAACAAAAATTAGGTTCTGTTGAC
>CAYVGI010000118.1:0-16135 GCA_964451095.1 uncultured Anaerolineaceae bacterium | reverse complement strand
TTATGGCTACATGAATTCTCAGATGACCGACCTGCGCTATGCGGACACCTACCAGCGCGAGTTCGACCTGCTGGCAGCCGCAATACGCGGGCGGCTGTGATGCGCTCAGTCTGTGAGGTGACGCGGTTTGAGGTGCATAATCTCGTACAGTAGCCGCTGGAACATCTTGCCGGGTTCATCTGCGTCGTAGCGGATGCGCGGCACCTTGGCAAGTTGTAGTGGCATGGTATCCACCGGCTCGTACTCCACTACAATAATCGGCTTCTCCCGGTTGTAGAAGTAGCGGTATTGGTCTTTAACGTAACTAGAGCGCAGCGCGGGCGGAGACATCACCACAATCAGCAGCCAGCACTCCCGGTGTGCCTGCTCTACAGATGCCAGCCACGCATCGCTGCCGGGGCGCAGGTGCTGGTCTACCCAAACTTGATGTTTGGCATCTTGCAAATTGCTAAACAGCGTGGCGACGATTGCCTCCCAGTTCTCACGGGCATACACCAAGCAGATGTGATCCTTAAGTTCGCCCTCTTTCACTACGCTGGGCAGCTCTCGGGTGCCGCCTGCCCGCTGGATGGGCAATGTGTATTGGGTACTCTCTTCTTTTTGGCTAATGGCGATGCCGTCTAGGCGGGTGCGCTTGTCCCACTCTTCGGGGAGGTCTGACCGGAACACAAGATGCAGCCGCACAGACGCCCCCAATTGCAAGGCGTCGCTGTGATGCAGCGCTACTGCCCCCTTCAGCCGCTCCCCATTGATGAAGGTACCGTTGCGCGAACTCATATCCTCCGCGTAAAAGCGCCCGTTTTGCCACGTCAGCTTAAGGTGCTTGCGGCTGATGTCAATCTCCTGGATGATGATGTCATTATCCGTCGAACGCCCCACGTACATCAGTTCGCGTTGCAGTAAAAACGCATCTTTGATCTTTTCGTTTTCCATGTACACCAGCACGGGCTGAGAGCTAGGGTCGCCCTCGATTAAGTAGAACGGGTGCGGTTTTCCTGCCTCGTCTTCTTTGTCTGCCTGCCGTTCGTACTCAATCGTGACCTGCCCACCCAGTTCGATAATAGCACGCTCCGGCAGGGTGAAAGCTTTGCTAAGGCGCTGCCCGTTCACGAACGTACCATAGCGTGAGTTGAGGTCTTCGATGTCGTAATCTCTCTCCACGCGCACCAGCCGACAGTGATGCGTGCTCACGTCGTTGTCTAGCACGATGACATCATTGGTACGCCCGCTGCCAATACTAATTTCGTCGGCGTCAAACGTGTAAGATTGCCCTGCCTTTGGACCGCGTATTATTTTGATCTGTACGGACATCCCACGATGATCCTAATAGTTGATAAGAAATGATAACAAAATCTACCACTATTCTATCTTAACATAGGGCAACGCCTCAATGTAACACCGTTTTAATTGACGTGTCGTTGATTCGCACGCGTCTCACCAGAACCACTCATCCTTATCGCACGGATGTTCAGGCAACAGTAAAATCCACTTCACCCCTGGCTCACACGAGTTCATTATCGTCATAGCTAGTCTATAACGAACCTGAGAGGATGTGCGTAATGAGCAGTGACAAGCGGGTGCTGGTGTGGATATTGGGCGACCAACTGTTACAGCCCCACCCTGCGCTGGAGCAAGCAAAGTACGGTTACGGCAAAGACCAGATGCGCGTCATCCTCATCGAGAGCACCGCCCGCACCCATAAGCTGCCCTACCAGCGCAAAAAGCTCGTGCTGCTGCTCAGCGCTATGCGCCACTACATCGCGTGGCTGCAAGGCGAGGGCTACGACGCACACTACATCCAGGCGAGCACATTTACCCAGGGGTTAAAGCAGGCAGCAGCGGACTTCCAGCCGAATTTGCTGCTCACCATGCAAGCGGCAGACTACGCCGGGCGTGCCTACCAGCAAGATAAGCTGCCGGATGTGGTCGGTTGTGAGGTGGAACTGCTGCCGAACACACAATTTATCACCAGCCAGCACAACCCCTACGACGGCACTGGGCGCGACAAAAATGTCATCATGGAAAGCTTCTATCGTAAGCTGCGAACGCACTTCAATGTGCTGATGGACGACAAAGACGCGCCCGCTGGCGGCGAGTGGAACTACGACAAGCAAAACCGGGAGAAGCTGCCCAAAAACGCCAAGCCGCCCGCTATCCCGCACTTTGAACCGGACGAGATCACACAGCAGGTGATGGATGAGGTGGCGGGTTACACCCATGCCGTCGGCACTGTAGACCGGTTCGCGCTAGCGGTCACGCACGAGGGAGCACAGCAGGCATTCGAGAACTTCGTTGCGCAGCGGTTCGAGAAGTTCGGTCCCTATGAGGATGCCATGGGCACCGAGCACACCTACCTGTGGCACAGCGTGCTCTCCCCCTACCTGAACATCGGTCTGCTGGAGCCGATGGCGCTGGTGCGGCGGGCAGAGGAGGTCTATCGAGAGGGCGCTGCGCCGATTAACTCGGTAGAGGGCTTTGTGCGCCAGATCTTGGGCTGGCGGGAGTTCATGTACTGGAACTATTGGCGTTTGATGCCCGACCTGACCGACGACAATCACTGGGACGCACAAAGCCCCATGCCGCAGATGTTCTGGGACGGCGAAACGGACATGAACTGCGTCCGGCATGTGGCACAACGCGCCATCCAGCACGGCTACACCCACCACATCGAGCGGCTAATGATCGTCACGAACTTTTGCACGCTGGCAGGCGTGCACCCCCAGGCAGTAACCGACTGGTTCAAGGCGTTTTACCTGGACGCCTACGACTGGGTGATGCAGACGAACGTCGTCGGCATGGGGTTGAACGCAGATGGCGGCGTGATTGCCACCAAGCCGTACATCTCATCTGCCAATTACGTCAATAAGATGAGCAACTACTGCAAGGGCTGCCGCTACAATCACAAGTCCCGTCACGGTGAAGATGCCTGCCCGTTTACGGTGCTGTACTGGAACTTCATCCTGCAAAACGAGGACAAGCTGCGGGCGAACTCACGGGCAAGCCAGTACGCGCTGGGGCTGCGCTACCTGGACGACGACGACCGGGCAGCGGTACAGCAGCAGGCGGCAGAGTTCCTGGATGGGCTGGATTACTACCGCAGCAGCTAAAAATACTGAGGCTGGAACTACCACAGTCCCACGGTTACAGTTGCCGTCAACCCACAGATTCGCCGGGCATCGTCAACGGAACAGCAACCTACCATGAAACTGTTATTCGTCGTCTCGTCATTAGACCTCACGCAGCCGTTCAGCGCGACGCCCGCGTGGTGGCAACTGATGAAGGGGCTTTATGAAATCGGCGTGGAGGTCATCGCCACACCGTACCAGGGACCCGCGATTGAGTCGTTGTGGTGGCGTGCGGAACCGAACCCCGCCCGCGCCCAGGGCGATGCCTTTAAAGCGCTGCGAGATGTGGCGCGGCGGGCAATACCCCAGCCTGCTGCGCCAGCACCCGATAGCGAGTCGGATAGTGAATCTGCGACGGACAAACTGGTGCGCCAAACCGCACAAACGCTCATCGCGCCGCTGTGGGAACGCCACCTGGACCGCATCCTAACCCAGCAGCCGGATATTGACGCGGTGATTTTCCTGACGGTGCCGCTAAACCACCTCGTCGGCGTGGCGGCGGACGTGCAGCGCAAGCACAACACCCCTGTCTTCTACTACGACGGCGATGTGCCCGCCTCCCTACCGAACATGCGCGGCTTCGCCAGCGGCTTTCGCATTTACCAGGGCGCAGACCTGACCGAATACGCGGCGTTCATCAGCAACAGCGACGGCGGGCGGCAGCATCTGCTAGACATGGGCGCGACGGCAGTTCACACGCTTTACTACGGTGCAGACCCAGACGTATTCGCGCCCGTAGATGTGGCCGCCCAGGACATTGATGTGTTCTTTTATGGGCATGGGCGCGAGTACCGCGAACAGTGGGTAGACGCCATGCTGGTCAATCCATCCCGGCGGATGGAGGACGCGGCGTTTGCGGTTCGTGGCACCAAGCTGGGTGACCTGGGCAATGTGCGCCTGCTGCCGTACCTCAGTTTTAGTAAGCTGCGCGAGTACGCCTGCCGCAGCAAGCTCAACCTTGTCATTACCCGTGGTGCTCACGCGAGTGTGGCGCGGTCGTCGTCATCGCGCCCGTTTGAACTGGCGGCGATGGGCGCATGCATGGTGTGCAATCCCTACGCGGGCATTGAGGCGTGGTTCGAGCCGGGCAAAGAGCTATTCGTCGTGGAGAGCGAGGACGAGGCGATTGAGCGCTATCAGTGGCTGCTGCAACACGATGACGAACGGCGCAGGGTCGCAGCGGCGGCACGCGAGCGGGTGCTGAAGGAGCACACGTTCCGGCACCGGGCACGGGAGTTGGTGAGCATTATTAGCAGCATATAGGCGCATCGGAGCGATACAAATTGATCCCCCGTTTTGTAATTCTCATCACGTCTTTACCCACCCGGAGTATGCTACACTACAGGCAGTATGAACAACGACCATGCAAAGGACACCTATCCCCATGGAAATGAACGAATCAGTAACCCGCCGCGAACTTGAAAACCAGATGAAACAGGAAGGGCGGCTGCCACCCGGGCAATCGCTCACCCTCAAGTTCCCCGTGCTCACCTACGGACCGAACCCTGCCTATGACCTCTCCACATGGACGTTCCGGGTGTGGGGCGAAGTTGAAAAAGAGATGACGTGGACGTGGGACGAGCTGATGGCGCTGCCCCAGAAAACGATTACCACCGACATCCACTGCGTTACCCGCTGGAGCAAGTTCGACACCAACTGGACGGGCGTTGATGTGCTGCAACTGGCATCCGCCATTGGCGTGAAGGACAGCGCCAAGTTCGTGATTGCGCACTGCGACGGCGGCTATACCACCAACGTGCCCATCGACGATTTCCTCGACGATGATGTGCTGCTGGCACACACCTACGACGACAAAAAGCTGTACGAGTGGAACGAGGGGCTAGACCACGGCGCACCGCTGCGCACACTGGTGCCCAAGCTGTACTTCTGGAAGAGCGCTAAGTTTGTGCGTGGGCTGGAGTTTAGCACGCAGGACAAGCCCGGCTTTTGGGAGCGCGGCGGCTACCACAACCACGGCGACCCGTTCAAGGAAGAGCGTTACGCCCGTCGCGGCTTCTTCTTCTAATCAGCGGCTTCGCTAGCACCCGGAGGGCAAGGTATGCCCTTGCCCTCCGTAAGTGGGATGTTTTGCGTCGGCAAGCATCTGACAGCAAAAATTACCGCACTACGGCAAATTTGGCACGAATTTTATACCTTTTTCACAACGATTCTCCAACTTTTATACGACATTCACGGTGAAAGCTGTGGCGGCATCTATGGCGAAAACTTATAATGTCAATTACAACGTGAGCACGACAAAACGGGTTTCGTGATATGCGTAAGCTGGAACAAATGTGGATTGTGGGAATCATGGGTGGTTCGCTGCTGGCGTGTACGTTCTTTACCCCAGCAGAAACGACACCCACCGCACCGCCCCCCGCCGATGACGCCAGCAACACCCCCCTGCCCACAGACGCATTCACCGCCACGCTACGCCCAACCGTCACTGCCATGGCAACGTTTACGCCAGCGGGCAGCGGCATCGCCACCCCCATCCCGCTCCAAAGCAGCAATAGTAGCGGCGGCGGTGGGTCTAGCAGTGTGCAGGCGAACAGCAGCAGCGGTGCCCAGAGCAGCAACAGTGCTCCGAGCGGCGGTGTGGCACCTGTGGGCGTGCGGGAAAACGTACCAGGTAGTGGGGGCAGCAGCGGCAGCTTCTCGGCACCAGCGAACCCCGAAGGCGGCAGGGCAGGCGCAACGGCGACATCGCCAGGCGTGCCGTCCGGCAGCAGTGGCAGCTTTTCGGTTTCTGTACCGCAAGATGCAGGTGGGGGCGCTACCGCTACCCAGAGCAGCACGTCGATCCCGGTGGTGATTAACACTGCTGCGCCGCTCACACCAACCGTGCCGCCAAGAGCGTTTGAAACCTACAGCTACACCGTCGCGAGCGGGCGTAGCCTAGTAGTACTGTACGATATTGAAGTGCTGCGTGGTACCGTGATCCTGTGGGCGGTGTCGCCCTCTGGTGATGTGGTGTGGCAACAGGCATTTACCGAGACTGTTGACGACGAGGCAGAAATCACCGTGCCGGAGTCCGGCGAATATCGCATATACAGCTACGTGGAGCAGTTCAGTGGCTCTTACCAGGTGGGCTATGCCTCTCGCTGAGAGACAACGCCCACCCACTTGCAGCAAACAGTCGGGAGCAGTAGTAAGACGATGGCAATGGCAAACAAAAACGACAAGCGCTCACGTAAGGAGCGCGACATGAACCGAGAAGCCTCAACGAAGCCCTTCAGCGACGATCAGCCCACCCCGTCCATTCCCTGGGTGCTGGATATTTGGGTGGACGAAGCACTGTTGCAGGTGAAGGTACGGGAGCAGTTGATTATCGGGCGCGGCACTGGGGCAGGCGCACCCGATGTTGACCTGACCGCCTTCCGTGCAGAGCAAAACGGCGTCTCTCGCCGTCATGCCATCATCGTTGCCCGCCAGCGCTTCCTCACCATCCGTGACCTCGGCAGCACCAACGGCACGCATGTAAACAACCTGCCGCTGCCAGCAGACCAGGAAGTGCCGCTGGAACACGACGATGTGGTCACGTTTGGATCCTTGGAAACGCGCCTGGCGTTTGCTGTGTTGCCACCGCACACCCGCGCCTCTGCCGACAGCAACTACGAAACACTCAGACCACAGATCCCCGGTGCCGGACAGCATGTACTGATAATTGAGGACGACGACGAGGTCGCGCTCGCCTACCAGTTGATGCTGCGCAGCTACGGCTTCCGCGTGTCCGTCGCATCGGAGCCAGAGGAAGCTGCAATTGTGTGTGAAAGCGCTCTACCCGATGCTGTCGTCCTTGACTTACACCTACAGCACAGCGGCAATGGCTACGGCGGGCTAGATGTGCTGCACTGGCTGCAACACCGCATGGCGGAAGTCGGCTACCGTGTGCCTGTCATCGTTGTGACGGGGCTGGTAGACGAGGAGCACCGCTACCACGCGCTGGAAGCGGGCGCGACGGTCTTCCTGAACAAGCCGGTGCGCGTAGACGAACTCGCAATCCGTGTTGGCACGCTCATCGCGCAGAACGGTCCGGCGCAGGCGTAACAATTTTTGTAACAACCACATCAGCGGCTTGCCGTCATCCCTAATTGTTGGTAGATTGTTAACGTTGGGTCAGTAAAACTTTACGCACTTCCTCATCACTTGTGAAAAGCGTAAAATAAAACTTGTTCCAGCAGGGCAACTACACAAAAACTCAACAGTTGGGGTGCCTAACACATGGCAGATGACATTCAAAAGCGGCTGCGGCAGATGAACGAGCGTGCTTCTACGCGCCGCCTCACCGACAAAGCGGCGGAAATGCTCTCCTCACGCGATATCGCCCCCCTCTCTGCCATCCCGTGGGTGCTGCAACTGCGCGTCGTTAGCACGCCTCATGTGCTGAACCTGATTATTGCAGACACCCCTACTGTGCTGGGGCGGCGTGTGGGCGGCACCAAAGCGCAGCCGGACTTCGACCTGATGCCCTACGGCGCGTTTGACATGGGTGTTTCTCGGCGCCACGCGATGCTCGCCGCCACAAACGAGTTCCTCACCCTCACCGACCTGGACAGCAGCAACGGCACATTCTTGAACAGCATGCGCCTCACACCCAACCAGCCCTTCCCGCTGCAAAACGGCGATGTGATTACCCTGGGCGAACTGCACTTGCAGTTGCAGTTCAACGTGATGCCCTCGCAGGACTTAACGCCGCGTCGCAACGGGCAGGGGCGCCACCTGCTCATCATTGAAGACGACATGGACGTGGCAATTGCCTACCGCGCTGTGTTCGAGCGCTTCGGCTACCGGGTGAGCGTCACTGACGAACCTGCCGAAGTCCTGCTGTTTCTCTCCCAGGTGACGCCCGACCTCGTGATCTGTGACCTGATTTTGGACAACATCCCGAACCAGAAGCAGGTGGATGTGGTGCACATGCTGCACCGCGAACTGCCGCCGCGCGTGCCGATACTGGTTGTGAGCGGGGTCACCGCTGGGCACCAACGGCAAGAAGCGCTTGCCAGCGGCGCGGCAGACTTCATCGGCAAGCCCGTCCGCACCGGGATTTTGCTCGCCAAGGTTGACGAACTCATCAACCGCCCCCGCGCCACCTCGGTATAGCCGCTGCGCCATTTGTACACAGATTCTAACGCTCTGTAATGTTGTGCTGCACCATGAGTTGATATACCCTGAAGACAGTTAAGATTAATTCTGGCACAGGACTTATTCGCTATGGACGCAGACAAGCTTCAAAGTTTTAAGGCGACTGTTCAGGGTAAAATCGACGGTATCCTGGCGGAGTTTGCCGAGGGCAAGCTCAACCGCGAGCAGTTCCACGCGCTGTACGAGCGCTACAACGCCCAGATGGAACTGGCGGAAAAAACCGAAGGCAGCACCCCTGCCAATAACGACGGCGGCACCATCGTTATCAAAGAGAAGTACATGGGCAAAGCACAGGGCATGATCATCTTCGCCAACGACACAGGCAATGTGATCGAAACACTGGGCACGTTCGGGCTGGCAATGACCGAAGTGCTGCCTGTGCTAGACGAGTTCACGCGGGAGTGGAAGGCGGGGCGCGTCGTCGACCGTGCCGTGCGCGAGGCAAGCGGCAACCAATGGCTACTGTTCGTCGCGGGCAACCACACCACCATCGTGACGCAGTTCCAAAACGAACCGTCTGGCTACCAAACCACCGTCATCCAGCGGATGCACAAAGAGTTTGAAGAGGCGAACAAAACACTGTTCCAGTCCAAACGTGCCGACGCAGCAACGCTCGTGTTCCCGTTCTACTCCTTTGTAAAGCGCAGCATGGGCAACAAAGCGTCTTAAAGCACGCATAGAACTCGTCCAAAACCATAGTCGCCCTCCACGCCTTGCGGTACAGTGTGTGGCGTTATTCACAAGCGCACCCCGCAAGGACGCATCATGCAGCAACTCGCCAGACAATTACAAACGCCGGAGCCAGCACCGCCCTGGGGGCTGCTTGCCGGGCTGGGCGCGATGGTCGCCGCCTTCCTTATGATCGCCATCGTGGGCGGTGTAGTCGCTTTTGGCTTCTTTGAGGCGGGTGCCGCTGGTGCACTGGTCACGGGCTGGGCGGTGGGCGGGGCGCTGACGATTATGTTCGTGCTCGTCACCCGTAGCACGCCAGAAGACCGCGCCGCACTGCGCCTGGACGCAGCAGGGTTGCCACCGCTCATCGCATTCGGGATTGGGCTGGGCGGCGCAGTAACGCTAGACCTCATCGCAATTCCCATCGCTGGGGAGGTGCTGCGCCCCCCGGAGCTGATTGCCTTTAGCCAACAACCCGGACTCACCGCGTGGGTATTCGGTGCGCTGTTCATGCTGGCGGTGCAGCCCGCCGCCGAGGAGCTTGTCTTCCGGGGGGTGCTGTTCCCCGCGCTGCGTGCCGCCCAGGGACTCACCGCCGCGTTGGCGGTTAGTTCGTTGTTCTACGGCATTTTCCATCAGCTTGCTTACCCCCACCCCGCGCCAGATGCTGGCGGTGTGTGGTATGGGCTGATCGAACCAACGCTGTTGGGCGTGTTGTTGGGGCTGGTACGGGCAGCATCTGGCAGCACCCGCGCTGCTATCGCTGCGCATGTGGGGGTCGGGGCGTTTGCATTACTCAAGACAGCATTAATTTTTGGTGTGTGACCGCAACAAAAATTAAACCATAAGCTATGATTAAGGTCAGTATTGTCGACAAGCTATGCGCTATTAAAGGGGCTGACCACGATGATCGAGTTAAGTTGGTACGACGACGAGCAACGCGTGCTGCTATACCGCTTCCCCCCACATTGGGAGTGGGACGATTTTTACGCCGTCAAGCAAATCGCAGACGGTTGGCTAGATGAAGTCCCACACGCAGACCCGGTACTGCTGCTGCTAGACATGTCCGCCTCTCGCAAGATGCCGCGCAACGCTCTGTCGCGGGCACGGGCGCTCATTCAAAACGCACACCCACGCGGCTACCCGCTCGTGTTCATCTCCTCAGACCCGCTCCTGCACGCTGTGGGCGACATCCTGCGCCGCCTGCTGCCCCAACTAACCGATGATCGCTTCGTCATTGTGCCCAACGCCCGGCAAGCAAAGCGGGTCATCCGGCAGTATGTTGCGGTGCGTTAGCGTTACATTTTTCAAATTTTCTTTACCTGGTTCATACCCAAAATGAGTTTCGTCAATCGTGTAAATTTTCCCCCGATTTTCTTTACATCGGGCAACGTTTGAACTATGTTTAATTACGTAACCTTATTGCCGCACTTATTGCAACAGCACCACGGGCAGAGATAGATAATGGACGAGACACAAACGAAACCCCTCACACAGCACGTCGTTAACGAAGACCTGCTAGAGACCGACGAAACCGGACCTCTCATCAATCCGGACATCTACGAGCACATTTGCCTGCTGTACGACGGACGCCTGACGCGAGCAATCTACCGCGTGCTCGACTCGCCCGTCGTGGAGGAAATCGCGCCCCAGCAGTACATCCAGTACCCATCCCCCACGGTCGCCTGGCAGCGAGATCCTATCTTCCGCCAGTGGGCGTGCCGCCTGGGAGAGGCGATGCACCGCCGCAGCGTGGAGAGCAAAACGCGCTTTAACATCCTTACCTACATCAACGCGATTACGGACTACGATAGCTCTTACCAGTCCTTTGCGGAGTGGTATCGGCGGCAGTGGCGGCGTGGTAATCAGTACAATAGCTGGACGATGAAAGAGATCCAGCGTGCCCGCCTGACGACATACAAAGACATCAAGAGCATTCCGAATACCTGACGCTTGCCCTACTTTTATGCCGTTCTTACAAAAATGACGGGCAAATTGACAAAAGTCGTGGCACACTAAAGGTGTAGGATCATCTGCTAAAAAGGGCAGGAAACGAGGCACCTAACCATGCTAGCAAGAACAACGCAGTCCGATACTGGCTCCCTGGTATGGTCTCCACAAAGAGACAAAATGGCGTATGCCACGTCCAAGGGTCTGCAAGTTTACCTGAGCGATCCGAACTCCGATGAAGAGCGGTATGTCACGCTTTCCACCCAAGCATTCGGCGACCTGTGTTGGTCTGATGATGGGCGGTACCTTGCCGGGCGCAACGACCAGGGCGTGTGGCACATCTACCGCTTCGACGGAATGCGCGTCCATAACGTGTACCGCGTATTTGCATCCACGCTGGACTGGCTGGGCAACGACCAGATTGTATACGTGCCCGACGCAGGCGGGCTTATGCTGGTTGACCTGCGCGATACCCTCAATGAGATTCGGTTAGCGGGCTAGGCACGCGCCCTACTCGCACACCCACGCTACCACGTAATCCCGGTACGCTTGCCATATCTCCGGGAAGCGTGTCACGTTCGGGATGTGATTGACCTCAAGTAGATGCTTGCTGCCGTCTTCCCCCACGATGTAGTCATTCGCGATAATCTCCAGCCCAAAGCCCGCTTTGACCGCTTGTGTATCTGCCAATAAGTCCGCGTCCACATCCATAAATGCAGCATTGCCGTGGTGGATCGACTTCAACCAGTCGTCGCCCTCCAGCTTGATCTGCCAGTGCTGCTCCCCGATGATGACCACACGCACCGCCTGCCCCGCCAGGTATGGCTCGATAATGCTCGGCTGTTCCGGCGTGTAGCTGCCCTGGAAGCGCACCTTGTTTTCCCCGCAGTGCCAGTTACCCCATTTTGCCACGCGCTCCTCTTCGTCAGCCGTGACATACGGTGTGTAGGCGGCGGCATAGCCACGGGTGGGTGCGCCAAAGCGCGTGAACGCCAGCGCCCGTACCAAACACGGGAACTTCAGGCGGCAGTCCATCATAGCGCGGGCGTTCGGCAGGCAGTCCCCGCCCCACAACGCCAGCCCCACCATAAAGTCCAGGTCATCCTCAAAAATACCGTGATAAACCACTTTGCTAATGGGCAGCATTCGGGCGCTGTTGGGTGCCTCAGCGTACAATTGCCCCTCCGCCACACGGATGCGCGGCAGCACCTCATGGGCGATGGTCGGCACGTTTAGCAGGTCGCGCAGTTCAGTGTGTTCGGGTTCGTCTAATCCGACGAAGCAGATGTAGTCACGCTCTGGCATAGGGGGTCACTCCGGCTCATGAACATTCACAACTATTCTAGCCGAGCCGGGTCGTGCCGTGTAGATTGGATTAACGCCCCGGCGATTGCCTACCCGCGCGCCAGCCAGTCGAACAGGCGCTGCTGGGTGGGGTCATCGGCGGCGGACATCTCCGGGTGCCACTGCACCGCCAGCAGGTTATCGCGTCCTCGCAACCTGACTGCTTCAATCACGCCGTCGGGTGCTGTGGCAACCACCTCTAGCCCCTCGCCAAGCTGCCTCAGCGCCTGATGATGCCCGGAGGTGGTGCGTACCTGTGCTGCGCCCATCACGGCGGCGAGCTTGCTGCCCGCGTCCACCTGCACGTCGTGTACCGCCCAGTTCCCCGCCGCATCCCGGTGGATGTCCTGCGGCAGCACATCGGGTAGGTGCTCGTGCAGTGTGCCGCCCAGCGCCACATTAAGCACCTGTATCCCCCGGCAGATGAACAACACGGGGAGGTCACTCTCCGCCGCCAGGTGGCGCGTCAGCGCGAGTTCTGCCGTGTCACGGTCTGGCACTAGCACTGTGAGCGATGGATGCGCTGCGTTGCCGTCGTAGCACGCCGGGTTCACATCCGCGCCGCCGCTGACGACAATGCCGCCCAGCGCCGGCAGCACATCGCGCCAGTCGTCGCCGGGCGGCAGCAGCACTGGAACCCCACCCGCCCGCCGTACCGCCTCAATGTACAGCGTGGGCAGGGTGGCAAATGTGTCGTACAGCGGTGATGTTGTCTCGCGCTCGTTTTTGCCGCTGGTGGTTATACCGATGAGCGGTTTCATAAGCGATGTGTGCTCCTGTTTCCACGCTGCCTGTAGCCACCGCGCTATGATATGCTTTCCAACTCAGATGCAAAGAGCCTGTTTGTGTGTAGGAGCAAATTCAATGCTGGATGAGCGTGACCAACAGTGGTCGCAACGGGCATCAAGAATCGGTGCCGTTATTCTCATTTCCCTATTCGTGGTCTCGCTGGGGGCAGCCGCCTTCCTCACGTACGACCACACCAGCCGATACGATCAGATCAGGCGCGAAGCCGTGAATGCGGCGCAAGTGCAGGCAAACAACGCTGCCGCGAGGATCAGCGATGATTTTGCACTATTGCAGGCGATTGCAGATGGTCTTGCGGGTGAGCTTGGCACTGGCGAACTCGCCTACACCGACATTGAGCAGCGCCTGTTCCGGGTTTCAGATAACCGCCCGGACATTGACGGGGTGGCAATCACCTTTGAACCCTTTGCCTACAGCCCAGACGTGCGCTTGTTCCAAACGTACGTCTATCAAGAAGAAGATGGCAGCTTCGATTCGCTCGTCGGCGCAACCTACGACTACACGCGCCCGCCGGGAGAGACGGAAAACGCAACGGCGTGGTATGTTGACATTATCAACGAAGGTGCCAAGTGGAACGACCCGTTCTTCGCAACAGGTGCCCAGCAAATACTGGTTGAATACGGCGTGCCGTTCTACCCGGTTGGTGAGGACGCACCAGACGCGGCACCTGCCGGTATCGTCACGATTGACTACACCCTCAACGATGTGCGCGATCTCATCCGCGATTTGCAGCTTGGTGCCACCGGGCACGGGTTTGTCATCTCCCGTGATGGCGTTTTCCTAACACACCCGGTTCAGGAATTTGTGCTCAACCTCAGCCTATACGACCTGATCGGCGAAAGTGAGGCGCTGTCTGGCGCGGTGGCAGATGCCGTCAACGGGGAGGCGAGCTTCTTGGAAACAGTCGATCCGGTGACGGGTGAGACGGGGTGGTACTTCTTCGTGCCCATCGACACGACGGGCTGGGTTGTGGGGCTGGTGATTGACCCGGAGACGTTCTTACCCCCAGCACGAGACACCATGCGCGAGCGCATGACAATTGCTATCGCTGGCGCAATGTCGTTGTTTTTCGCCGCTGCTGCCGTGTTCCACATCGACCGCTACCGCTTCACCGACTTCTGGTGGATGTCGATGGTATTTTCGGTGTTGTGCCTGGTCCTCATCATCTTCGCCTGGGTGCAAACGAACCGCCTCGACCTGCGCGACGGTGTGCACATCAACAGTGTCTCCCAATTAGACCGCTACGCGCAGGGGCTAGAGCGGTCTGCGTTCCAAACGCAACCTGCCGTGGAGGTGCCAACAGGCGTGCTCATCCAGGCGATGCAATTCCCCGACCCAACCAGCATCACGCTCAATGGTTACATCTGGCAGCGCTACGACGTGGACGACGACATCCAGCGGGGGTTCACACTGCCACAGCGCATCGGCGAGGAGGCAACCATTGAGGAAGTTCAGCGCGACATCATTGATGGCGAGGAGTTCATTGTGTGGTACGTCGGCGTCACCCTACGCCAGGATTACGATACGACGGGCTTCCCATTTGACCACCGCAACATTCTCATTCGGCTGGCACCCGCAGACCTGCGCGGGAACATTATCCTCACGCCAGACCTGAACGCCTACGACCTGCTGGCACCCCGGCTGCTGCCGGGCGTTGACCCACAAGCGACGATAAACAACTGGCGGCTGATTACCAGCGGCTTCAGCTACGGCACAGGGCAGTTTAGCGACACCGTGGCAATTACAGACCGCCTGACCAGCGGCGGCACCCCAGAACTGCGCTTTGGCATCCAGGCACAGCGGGCGTACCTGGGTCCGTTCATTGCGTACCTGCTGCCCGGCATGATCGCGGCAGTCATGACGTTTACCTATCTGGTTAGCGGTCGCGAACCGGGCAACACCGATCAAATTGTGGACGTGCTGAACTACTCAGCGGCGGTTTTCTTCGTGATTGCGATCATTCACACGGCACTGCGTGAGCAGATTGCGGCTGTTGGCATCACATACATGGAGAACCTGTTTATCCTGCTGTACGTGTCCATCATCGCGGTGGCAGCAAACATCTTTGCCGTGGCGCGGTACCCGAACTGGCGTATTGTTCGCTACAAGAACAACATCATGCCAAAGGTGCTGTACTGGCCCATTTTCGCAGGCGGCATGTTGATTGCCACGTTGGTAATTTTTGTGTATTGATTGCATCTACCGCTGGGGCAGGTAAGGCGTCACCTGCCCCAGAGCAATAAGCGTTAGCTCTCGTAGCCGCGTGTAGCCACCTGCTGGTCTGCGCCTTCTAGCGCTGCCAGGAACTCGTTAAAGCTCATCGGGCGGCTGAACATAGGATATGTCTTTTCCGTGGCAACGCGCTGCTCCTCTTCGCTGAGGCAAGCAGTGCAGTCCGTTAGCGTAACGACATTAAAACCGCGCTCGTAGCCAGTCCGCATGGTGCTTTCTACACAGCAGTTCGTGAGGAAGCCACCAAGCACCATGTTCTCAACGCCACGGCTGCGCAGGATAAAGTCCAGGTTCGTGCTGGCGAACGTATCTAGCCCGCGCTTGCCCTCTACGACAATATCACCGGGCTGGGGTGCCAGGTCGTCAACGATTTCCGCGCCCCAGGTCCCTTTCACAAAAGCGTTGCTGTCTACCACGCCCTTGAGGATGCCGTAGGGGTGCTCGCTGATCTCATAGTAGCCGGGCTGGAATGTAATAGGCGCATAGACGATGGTCACGCCAAGTTCGCGGGCGCGGGCAACCGCCTGCTTGGTGTTGTCCATCATATTGGTAGATGCCATCACATCTTTCACACCGCCGTGCAGGGCACCGCCCTCGGATGTAAAGTCGTTTTGGTACTCGATTAAAACTAAGGCTGTCTTTTTCGGATCTAAGGACATTTTTTTACTCCAGAAGTATTTTTGCGATGCTGACATTATAGCAAACCTCACGGAGCAACTCCAAATATGATGGCGGCACCCGGCGCATTTCAAGTTGGTGCGCCACTTTTTAGCCCTCACCCCAACCCCTCTCCCTAGCGTGCTGACGGCACTGGGAGAGGGGCTAAAGTCCCGATCTAAGCGGTATGTTCCCCCTTCTCC
>CAYVGI010000117.1:0-16308 GCA_964451095.1 uncultured Anaerolineaceae bacterium | reverse complement strand
ACTCCGTGACCCACGTATTCCTGCTCTTGAGACCGTTTAAAAGCGAAAGTCCTAAATATTGAAATGCACGCCGTGGGATTGTCACGCAGCAATGCACACCCTCTAAAAAGGGCACCATAATCCTAGATGGTGTACCCCACGCCGCGTGATTGCGTATACACTGTGTACTAAAACATAGGCTGGTCGAGCATATGGGCATTTATCGCATCAAACCGTGGTTCCAGCGCACGCTGCAACCCATCACAGACTACTTCATCCGCAACAAGCTCTCCCCGGACTGGATGACCTACGGCGCGGTTGTCGTCGCGGCGCTGATGGGCGTGGGGCTGCTGGCGGCACTGGGCGCACGCTGGTTGCTGCTGCTGGTGGCGGCAGGTGTACCTGTTCGCCTGGGCATGAACGCACTCGACGGGCAGGTGTCACGCGGGCTGGGCGTGGCTGATCCAATGGGCGAGGTCAAGAACGAGCTGGGCGACCGTGTGGCAGATGCACTCATCTTTGGGGCGTTGTGTTTGGTGCCGTTGGTGCCGCTGCCCGTGAGCTTGGGGGCGCTGATGATGGCGTTCTTCAGCGGGTACGTCGGCATCCTCAGCAAGGCAGTCACAGGTATTCGGGACTACAGCGGTTTTATGGGCAAGCCAGACCGCATGGCGGCGCTGGCGGCGGGCTGTGTGTTGGTCACGCTCACCGGGGCGTGGGCATGGATGACCGGGGCGCTGATCATTATCATCGTGCTGGGGCTTAACACGATCATCGTGCGGCTGAGGTCAATCCATGGGCGAATCTGAGTTGATGATGCGGACGTTTGCGACTGTGGGCTGGTTGTTCGCGGCAGGCGGTGTGCTCACGCTGGTGTTGGGGCGCTTCGACCTCAAGCGCATTGCTCAGGGTGAACTCGGAGCACGCTACATTGGCTGGTTGGTGCTCACGCCGCTGTACCTGCTCATGCTGTTCTCGGACGTTCGTGTGGGCGCGGCGCTGCTGCTGATTGGCATTGTACTGGCGAACTTCGAGTACAGCCGCGCTACCGGGTTGCTGCGCAGCCAGCGGATTTTCCTGCACATCACTGCCGCTGTAACCGTGCTGATTGTACTGTTCAAGCCGCCGCTGTTTGCCATGATGCCCGTGCTGGTGTTTTTTTCGCTCACACTGCTGCCCATCCTCAGCAATGACCTGGAGCGCCTGACCGGTGATGTACGGATTATGGCGTGGGGCTACCTGTACGTGGTGTGGTCGCTGGTGCACGGCGTGCTGATGCTGCAACTGCCGGACGGCAAGGGGCTGCTGCTGGTGGCAATCGTCGGCTGTGCACTGGCAGACATCGGCGCGTATGTAATTGGCAAGCAGTTCGGGCGCACGGTCATCGCCCCGAACATCAACCCGCGCAAAGCGTGGGAGGGTATTATTGGCGATTTGCTAGGGGCGGCGATTGCAGTGGCGGTGTTCAGCTACATTATCCCGTTCTACAACCTGCCCACACGGGTGGGGCTGGTGATCTTGATTGGCATTGGCAGCAGTTGGGGCGATATCCTCAGTTCACTGGTTAAGCGGCGCAACGACATTAAGGACTGGGGCACGATTGTGCCGGGTCACGGCGGCGTAATGGACAGGCTGAACAGCCTGATTGTGGTGCTCCCGCTGATTTACTACTACATGGTCTTGCTGCTCCCCGCAGACCAACTGCGATAGAATAGCGGTAATGGCAACGAATTCAGGTCGATCATATGCTCACGCTTTTCCTGCGCCTCAAGGGGCTGCTGCTGCTGTTTAGCTTATTGCCAGTCGGTGCAATCCTCACCTTTGCAGACTGGCACACGCCCATTGCCATCTACACGGAAAAGGGGTGGGATGATGCCACCAGCAGTACGCAAACCGTCGTCTACCTGGAGCACCCCCACACGGGCGAGCGCTGGACGCTGCACCGCCAGTACGACTGGCGCGAGGTGTCCGTGTCGCCGTCTGCGCCGCGTGCCATTTCCTGGGAGACTGCCACCACCCACCGCTACGTCGTTGCCATCAACCTGCGTACTGGCACATCCCGGCGCGTGGCAACGGCGTGGGTGCAAAACGAGCCGTCCACGACTTGGGGACGCGACGGAGAGCAGTTTTCGCTAATCGCAACAATAGACGGGCAAGACGGCGTGGTGGACATGCGACCATTCCAGGGTGATGAACCGCAGCTTATCATTGACGAGGCGCTGCAATTTGACGCCAGCACCGACGGTAGTGTCATCGTCTACATGAAGCTGGCAGACCGCAAATACACGCTGTTCCGCTACGACCCGACAACCAACGAGCACGTCGCGCTCTCCGCACAAAACAGCGCTGACTACAACCCATCGGTTTCCCCAGACGGCACCCACGTCGTTTACACATCGCAGCGCAGCTTGGTGGATGAACTGTACCTGCTTGACTTGACCACGGGCGAAGAAACCTACCTCATGGACGACCCATCCACCACGTTTGGCGCGGTGGCGGCGTGGTCACCGGATGGCAGTACCATTGCCTACACCGCTCGGCGCGATGGCAGCAGCCCGCGCAACCTTTACCTGATTGATATTGCCACAGGTACATCGCGCATTTTGGTAGACGCTCCCAGCGAAGACAGCACCTATCTGTACTGGTCACCCAATGGAGAGTGGCTCACCTTCCGCGCAGACCGCAACTACGATGGCATGAGGGGCTACATGATTCACGTAGAAACGGGCGAGATACTGCCCCTGGGCGACGACTTCGCTACGGGCATACGCTTTGCCGGGTTTGTGGGCTGGTAGCGCTACACCGCCGTGCCCAGCAGCAGCGCCGCTGCAAGCATCAGCACGCAAGTGACCAGCGAGAACAGAATAAACACGGTCGCATGATGCGCGTCATCTGCCTCTTGCTTCGCGTCCAGCGCTGTAGGCTCATCGTGTGAGGTGAATTTGTGGAAGGGCATGGGGTTGGTATCCTTGTCTTGCTCACTCACCCCATGGGACGTAATGCGAACGGTCGTGGTTCCGTCCGCAACAAAATTGTTACATGCGGCTCAGCAGTTCCAGCACCACATAGCCGATTAGAACCAGCGCAAACAGCACCCACACCGCCTGGAACAACAGCAGCTCCACGCGCCGCTTACGGCGGCGGTCAACGCGGCGTGCCTCTGCAATCCAGCGGTGGACTTCGCGGTAGCTTACGTAGGGTTCGTGCTGCTCGTATGGATTAGCGCTCATGATCTCTCTCCCCTGGTCGCCGTCACGCGCTCCGTAACTCATCACGGGGCAACTATAGCCACAGCATAGCGCCACTGTAAAGCAAAATAGGAATAATGGACTATGAGAGTATCGCCAACGCGCTCATACAGCGGCTAATCGCGTGCTTTCCAGTTTGATGCGCGGAAGTCTGCCATGCCACGTTCGCGCAATTTGTCGATTTGCCCGGCGCGGATGGGGAACAACACGACGGGCTAAAACTCGTACACGTCAAAGTCGCGTGAGAGGTAAATTGGTCCATCGTACTCTTGTGCTGCCTCTGGCACTAGCGGCTTGGGGTCGGCGTTCCACACCTGGTAGTGGATGAGATACAGCGACTTCGCCCCTACCCGTGCGGCAAGCTCACCCGCCTGGCGTGCCGTGCTGTGCCCCGGCGGCGGACCTGCCGCCTCGTGAATGAGCATGTCCGGCGCATCACCAGCCAGCTCTAGCAGCGAACGAGTGGGTTCGGTGTCGCAGCTATATGCCATCACACGCCCGTTGAGCTTGTTCTCGACGCGCAGCCCGATGGTGGGCACGAAGTGCTGCACGGGCCACGCGCTGATGCGAAAGTCCTCGTTTTCCATCACGGGTGCTGCCCAGCGCTCGCTCACCCGGTTAAACGTGACGGGGAAGAAATCGGGCCATTCGTCCCAGCTAAACGCCATCAGCATGTCTTCCATGCGGTTGAGGCAATGGTGCAGCCCATAAAAGCGAAGCGGTGCCTGCCGCCCCAGCAGCCACATGTGCATGAGCATGTTGGGCACGCCGCTCACATGGTCGGGGTGGAAGTGAGTGAGGATGACATCCTGCACACTCTCGTCGTCGATGCCCATGTTCTTGATCTTGCCCAGCGGATTAGAGCCAGCGTCAATTAACACCGGACCGCTGCGCTCCCCGACCAGCAGAAGGTGTGTGTTGTCGTGTTCTGCGTCGCTGACTGCTGCGGCACTGCCCAGCACTACGATTTGAGCCATATGAAAACAATCTGACGATAACCAGAACCAATACCCCCCCCATTATACATGGTTCCGCGCAACGTGCAGCACGGGGGCACACCAGCGCCTATTAATTAGCATTCAATTTGCAATCCATAAAAATTGTTGCTAACCGCAATTAAATCACTTATCTTTCTTCATGGTTAATTTTGATTAGCTTTAGTCGGGAGATGGCAAAGAAGATGCGCCGATATACTTGTGAACCCAACCTGCAAGTGAGTGGTGTCACATTGGATTCGATGGTTCGTAACCTGGAAGCAGAGATGATCGAACCTGTTATCGCGGAACACGGGCTAGCGACCATTAAGCATGATGAGTGGTATCCGCTGCAAATCGTGTTTGATGCCTTTAACGATATGATGAAGCGCTACAACAACACACAGCTTTTTGTCGCTATGGGGATGAAGATCGCCGAGCAGTCAGAGTTCCCACCGGAGCTACAGGGGCAGGTCACCCTGCCTATGATGCTCATTGGCTGGCAGGAGCACTACGAGGCAAATCACCGTGGCGGCACGCTGCCCCCGGTAGAAACGATACAGATCGCAGACAATCACTATCAGCTTGTGTTGCAGGCAAACCACTTGTACCCGTTTAATCTGGTCTACGGTATGGTGTACGGTTTTTGCCGCCTGCTGCTGCCAGAAGGCACCTACTTTGTCGTAGAGTACGACGATGTGCACACGCCCTACGGCGACTACGGGGACAAGGTGATTATTAACATCACCTGGGAACAAGAGGGGTAGCAGCGCAACCGCTTTGTGCGAAGCTTACCGAGCGCGGGCATGTGTTGCCCGCGCTTTATCTCTCTCTATGCGCTTCAGACGCCAATGAGCGCGGCAATCACACGCGGCGTCACGAAAGACTCCAGTGCTGCGGCAATCAACAGCCCCGGCAGCACAATCCCAATCCAAATCTTTACCATGTCGCCCATGCCGCGCATCCACGTTGCGCCCACGGTTTTGCCAGGGGCAGGTCTGCTGATGATCGCCCCCAGTTTAAACGCTGCCGCCGTCGCCAGGATGACCACCGGGATTTCCACCACGCCATGCGTGAAGATGCCCGCGTAGAACACCGTCATGTCAAAGCCGGAACGGGACAGGGTGAGCCACAGATAACCCAACACCACAAACACCGCTGGTGTTGCCACCAGTGCCATCACCCCAAAGCTGAACATCCCCAGCAGCAGCGCAATGAGCAGCACCCGAACATTGTTGAAGAAGACGTAGCCGAACGCCCGCACCTGCGTCGATGTGTCCAGGAAGAAGCTGAGGCTGCCACTGGTTTGTAGGGTTTCTATGTCCGTTGGCAGGTTTAGCTGGAACACATTGGCGTAGTACGTGCCGCCGATGAACGCGATCACGAACCATGCCAGCGTGATCCAGAATGCCGCGCCCAGGTTGCGCACTGCCATGGTCACCCCACGTCGGTACCAGTCCAGCAGTCCCCTAGCTGGCGTCAGGTCGTCGTCTACGGCGCGGATGTTCTGCCACATGCGGCGGATGATGCTGCGCAGGTTGATCTCATCAATGTTACGCCCCAGCAGTTCCTCCCGGTTGAAGATGGAGTTCCCCACGCGCAAGAACAGCACCATTGCCACCAGCATCCCAAACGAGATGAGCCACAAAGAGCCAATGCCATACGGTGACTCGGCATCTGGGGCGATGAACATAATGAACGCCTCGCCCTGAATGATGAGCGTCATGGGGATGATGATGAAGCTGGCAAGCAGGTTCGCCGCACGGGTGGTGGTCGCCTGGCTGCTCACCACTACAGACCCGGTGACCATCACCAGCGCCTGCACGGTGGTAAGCACAAAAATTTGCACGATGAGCATGGGCTGCGGTCGCCATTGCAGGTCACCGCCGACGAGCAGCGTGAGGTAGAACAACATGCCGCCGTAGCTTGCCACCAGCGGCGGGATAATGGCGGCGAGCGTTTTGCCTACGTACAGTTCGGTGTTGGTCATCGGCGTGGAAAGCAGCGGTTCCAGGCTGCGGCGCTCTTTCTCGCCCACGAACGTTTCCAGCGCGATCACCAAAGACACCGAAATGGGGAAGAAACCCACGATCATGAGCAGGAACGGAATGGAACGGTCGGCAAGCAGCGCAAAGTCTGCGCCGTAGCGGGTGAAAAAGTCAAAGAACTGCCCGGCAACGAATGTCGCCACAAACGGGAACAGGAACGTCAAGATCAGGATAGGTGCCAGAATGCGCCAGTCTCGGAAGCTGTCGATCACCTCGCGCCGGGTAATGATGAGCGCATTGCGCATCATCATGCGCCAGTTGTAATCGGAACTGCCCGCCGTGCGGTCGATAGACGGCTTGACCGACGATGCCGGGGGGTTAGCGGTTGTGTTGACCATGGCTCGTTTCGTCCTCTTCTACTGCCTTCAGGTATACATCTTCCAGCGATTGCGAAACAGGGGTAAGCGTTACCACTTCCATGCCCAGCCCAATCACTTTGTTAATCACTTGCGGGTTGGTGGTGGTGGGGTCTGGCACGCGGTAGCGCACCCAGTCGATACCCGTGTTTTCCACCTGTACCAGGTCTTGCAGGTCTGCCGATAGCCCGTTCACCTGCCCGTTGATGCGCATCTCCATGAGCGGGGTGCCCACAAACGTGCGCGATAAGTCTGCGAAGGAGCCATCGGCGATGATGCGCCCGCCGCGAATGATGGCGATGCGGTCGGCAAGCAGTTGTGCCTCTGGCAGGTTGTGCGTGGTAATGAGGAACGTGCGCTTGTCCTGCCGCATTTCCAAAATGGCATCACGCACTTGCTTGGCACTTTGCGGGTCCATCGCAGAGGTCGGTTCGTCCAGCAGCAGCACGGGCGGGTTGTGCAGCATGGCACGCACCAGCGCCAGCTTTTGCTTCATGCCCTTGCTGTAGTCGCCTGTGCGCTTGTCCAGCGCAAAGCCCAGCCCAAACCGCTCCATCAGGCTACGCGCACGGTCGCGCCGCTCCTGCCGGGGGATGTGGTACACCTGCCCGAAGAAATCCAGGTAGTCTAGCCCCTTCATGCGCTCGTAAAGCCCGTGCTGCTCCGTGAGCACACCCACATGGGCACGCACCTGGGCAGGCTGCGTGCGCACATCGTAGCCCGCTATGGACGCTGTGCCACTGCTGGGCGAAAGAATGCTGGTCATCATGCGGACGGTGGTGGTTTTGCCCGCGCCGTTCGGTCCTAGCAGCGCGAGCACGGTGCCGGGTTCCACATGCAGGTTAATATTGTCTACCGCGAGAAAATCATCAAAAACTTTGGTAAGGTTATGCGCTTCGATCATACGATTGATGTTCCATTGATGTGTAGAGGAGCATTGGTCTGCTCGTTATGTGAACGCTATCACGATTTCATTCTTACACACTACCTATGCGCTTTCAATAAAAGAGGGGTTAATGTATGCGCTTGTCACGTTTCCCATACGGTTATGATGTACAGTGAAGGGGAACACCGTTCGCAAGCTAAGGGGTAACCACCTGTGACCAACAACGACAACAACCGCAAGCGCGATACCGCCCTGGAAGACCAACTCAAAGACTTCCTCGTGCAGCTTGGCAAGCTGGTGAGCAAGTTCGTGTGGGATTTATCGCTGCTGGTGGGTAAGGGTACGGTCACGCTGTACCGTGCCATCGGCAAGCGCCGCGCAGAGGAGGCACGCAACGCAGACCGTGCCGCCCGCGATGCCGAGACAGCAACCGAAATGGCGGAGTCTACACGGCAGGGTGCCCGCCGCGCCGCTGGCACATCGCCCACCCAGTTCGTAGAGCGCACATCCGAGAGCGACCCGGAGGCAGCGTCTCTGTTAGAAGACTTGCTCCAGCAGACGGCGAAGGACATGCAGCAGGGCAACACGCCACAGGTAGAAAACCCACCCATCGACGCGGGGCAGGCACAACAGACTGACGAGATGGATGTGTGGGACGAACTCGCCAACACAACCACAAAAGACGCCAGCGCTGACGCACAGGTCATCCATGAGGCGGCAGATATACAGGATGGGCTGCCCGATGCGCAGGTCAACGGGCCGGAGCCAAAACCCATCACCTACAACACGCCGGACGAGCAGACGCGCATCCAGGAGCAGTTACGCCAGCGAGAAGAACTGCTGCAACAGGAGCAAGAACAGCGCAAAACCGTGTTCGAGGAGAAAGAGCGCACCCAGCAGGAAAAACAGGCACAGATGAAGGCAGACTTGGAGCGCATCCGGCAGGAAAAGCGCGAGCGCGAAGCACGCTTCCAGCAGGCAGAGGCAGAGCGCAAACAGCGCGAGGCACAACGCCAGCAGCAAGCAGCAAGCCGCCTGTCCGATACAGACCCAGACGACGCATCAACAGACGAGGATGTCACCGCCCACCAGCAGTCCGATAGTGAGACATAGCGCTCTGTCGCCTAGGGTGTACTTTTCTCAGTTAGCGCCGTGCCCTGCCATCGCTTGAGCACCCTGGGCGCAATCATCCAGGTGTGCGGGTAAATGAGCACATGGTAGCTATCGGTGCCGTCTGCGGTGTGGCGCGTAGGCGGGTGCAGCCCGTTGTAGTGCACCACGATGCGATAAATGGCGGGCGGCACCGCCAGCGTGAGCGCGTCATTGCCGCCGGGCACGCTTAGCACAATCTGCCCGGACTGCACCGACAGGTGGCACGTCGTCACATGGTCAGCGGCATTGAACGCCCGCTGTTTTAGCTCGTGTGGGGGTGCTTCCGGCAGGATTTCCACCTGAACGGGCACATTCTCATCACGTACGGTGCCCACAGCAACCAATCCATCCTGCGCGGCAATACGATCAATGACACGCGCTTCCGTCCACAGTTCCGGCATCCCGGCGTGCCAGCCGCGCCCGGCGTCTGCCAGGTGGAACTGGAACTTGGGTGTGTGCAATGTGAGGTCATGACGCATGGTGAGGGTTCCTTTGCGGCACATACGCCGCCTAACCGTTCACCTACATTATCCCATGCGGCACGTCATTACACTGTTGGAACGCCGAATGTTTGGGGGTTCGGTGCACCTGCGCACGCGCTACAGCAGCACCACTCGTGCTTGCCCCACACGCGGCGGCGTGGCGTGACGGGTGTCAATCACGAGGCGGCTGTGGTCAAGAATGTGCTGGTAGTCATACGTGCTATGATCCGTCAGGATCACCGCGCAGTCCGCCGTAGATAGCAGTTCGGCGTTGTAATCAACACTGTGCAAGGTTTCCTCTGTGCGCTCATCCAGCCGGAACTGACCCACATGCGGGTCATGGTAGGCGACATCCGCGCCCTTCTCCCGCAGCAAGCCGATCACATCTAGCGCCGGGCTTTCGCGCACGTCGTCCACATCGCGCTTGTACGCCACGCCCAGCACCACCACCCGCGCCCCACGCACAGACTTGCTCTCGTCGTTCAGCGCATCTGTGATCTTGTCCATCACGTACAGCGGCATAGACGTGTTGATCTCGCTGGCAAGCTCGATAAAGCGGGCATTGTAGTTGAGCGTTTTCAGCTTCCAGCTCAGGTAGTGTGGGTCTACCGGGATGCAGTGCCCACCCAGCCCCGGACCCGGATAGAACGGCATGAAGCCGAACGGTTTGGTCGCCGCCGCCTGGATAACCTCCCACACGTCAATGTCCAGCTTGTCGCACATCAGCGCCATCTCGTTCACCATGCCGATGTTTACCGCCCGGAATGTGTTTTCCAGCAGCTTAACCATCTCTGCTGCTGTGGGCGACGACACGGGCACAACCGTATCGACCGCCGCGCTGTAGAGCGCTGTTGCCACGTCGGTGCAGTGCGGCGTCACCCCGCCGATGACCTTGGGCGTGTTCCTCACTTGGTAGCGCTTGTTGCCGGGGTCGATGCGCTCCGGTGAGAAGGCGACAAACACATCGTCGCCGGGGGTAAAGCCGTGTTCTTGCAGCTTCGGCGCGACGAGTTCCGCAGTGGTGCCGGGGTAGGTTGTGCTTTCCAGCACAATCAGCATCCCGGCGTGGGCAATGCCCACAATGGTCTCCACCGCCTGGATAATGTAGGACATGTCGGGGTCTTTGGTTTTGCGCAGGGGCGTGGGCACACATATGCTAATCGCATCCACAGCGGCGAGTGCTTCGGTATCCGTGCTGCCGCACAGCCTGCCGTCTTGCACCAGCGGGCGCAAGCGCTCGGTTGGCACATCCGGCACGTAGCTTTCGCCCCGGTTGAGCATATCGACCTTGGGTTGGCTCACATCGTAGCCGACGACCGTATAGCCCGCCTCCGCGAACTCCACTGCCAGCGGCAGCCCCACATAGCCCAGCCCCACCACACCCACCGTCGCTGTGCGGGCGTTGAATTTGGTCAGCAGGGCGCTTTTGTGCTGCACCTGTCGATGATTGGTCTGCGTTGCATCCATGCGATTTTTGCCTCTCGCGCCCTGGGTGGGCGGCGTTGTTCATCCGTCCGGTTAAGCAAGGGGGATTGTATGGCGGATGGGACGTGATGCCAGGGTTTTTCCAGCTTGGGGCGGCGTGCAGCGCTACAGGACGAATATCCCGTAGATAAACAGCCCATACGCCCCCACGTATGCGGCGGACTCCCACATTGCTAACCGACGGTCAATCACCACAGGCAGCAGCATCACCATAAGCGCGAACATCACGGGGAACTCGTACCACAGCGCACGCCGGTCGACCGCCAACGGCGCCACCAGTGCCGCCACACCCAGCACCAGCAGCAGGTTTGCCACACTGGAACCGATAATGTTGCCCAGCGCAACGTCGGGCTGTTTGCGGGCAGTCGCCAGCAGCACCGCCACAAACTCCGGCAGGGATGTTGCCAGCGCCAGCACGGTTGCCCCCACCGCTACCGCGTTCACGTCAAGCTGCCCTGCCATTTCCAGCGCACCTTGCACCAAATAATCTGAGCCGAGCAGCAGCAGCACCACGCCCACCAGCATCCGCACCAGTTCTAGCGGGCGGTTAACGCGATTTGCGCCGGTTTGCAGCAGCTTGTTATCGTCCGCCAGCAGCGTCTCTTGTGTGTCCAGCGGTGCGATGCGCTGCATTTCCGCCGTTGCCAGCCGCTTAACCGCCGCGTCCCGGCGCAGCAGCCACACAATGCCCACCATGAACACCACATAGGCGGCAACCAGCACACCCCCAACCACACGGTTCAGCGCGTCTGCCCACATAAGCCCGTAAATCACCAGGGTCACAATCAGCAGCGTCGGGATGCCGCGCCGTACCAGCCCGGTCGCAATGGGCAGCCCGCGTGCGATGAGCCCGCCCAAGCCCAGCACCAACCCGATGTTCACGATATTTGCCCCGGCGACCGTCCCCAGCACGACACCGCCAGCGCCTTCCCGCGCCGCATTGATGCCCACCAGCAGTTCTGGCGTGGCAGTTACCAGCGTCATCACGGTTAACCCGACGACAAGCTGCGAGATATTGTACGAGCGTGCCAGCCGAGAGACGCCGTCCAGCAGCCAAGCGCCGCCAATCGTTACCGCCAGTATGCCCAACAGCATGAGGGTCACGTTCATGGGTGTGCCGCCGCTCCCTGTGGTTGTGTGCTTATGCTATGGGGATTATATCAGGAACGAGGCGATGATAAACGAGGCGTACACCGTTAGGAAAAACGCGGATTCGATGCGGTTCAGCACACGGTCTAGCGCGAACGGCAGCACCAACAGCGCGAAAGCAACCATAAGCGGATAGTCAAACGAGAGCATCCCCGGCTCATACGGGGAAAAGGTACCCGGCTCGTGGATAGGGATGGGACTAATGAGGCTGGTTGCACCCAGGATGAGCAGCAGGTTCGCAATGTTGGAGCCAATCACGTTGCCGACGGCGATGTCACTTTGCCCCCGGAACGCCGCCACCAGCGAGGCGGCAAGCTCCGGCAGAGAGGTGCCGAACGCCACCACCGTCAAGCCGATTACAACTTCGGGCACACCCAGCGTTTGCGCGATGCTCGTCGCGCCGCGCACGGTTAGCTCCGCACCGATAAGCAGTACGATGATGCCCAGCAACAAGCGTCCCCACTCCAGTGCCATGTTGATGTCATTGCCGCCATGGTGCTCGCTGCCAATTTCGTTGTCGGCAGCGCGTTGTTCATCTGTGCGCCGGGTAGTGAGGTATACCATCAGCAAATTGAAGACAACAAAGCCCACCAGCATAATCGCGCCGTCCACGCGCCCAATCTGTTTATCCAGGATGAACACATAGGCAACCGCCGAGATGATAATCATCAGCGGGATCTCTCGCCGCACCAGCGTGACCTTCACCACAATCGGCGCGACCAACCCCGTCATGCCCAAGATCAGCCCGACGTTGGCGATGTTGGAGCCGACGACGTTGCCCAGCGCAATGCCGCTGGAACCCCGCAGCGCTGCGCTAACGCTCACCATCAGTTCCGGCGCGCTGGTGCCAAAAGCCACCACCGTTAGCCCCACGATGAGCGGTGGCAAGCCCAACTCCCGCGCAATGCACGAGGCGGCATCCACCAGCCAATTGCCGCCGAAAAACAGCCCAAACAGCCCAACTAAAATGAACCCAACACTGATAACGATGTCCATGAATCGTTCCTGACCCCTCTGGTAAACCCGCGCCACTTGGCAGGGATGTCGTACCTACCCCTGTATATACGGTTGCGCCCGCAGTGCTGCCGCCGCCGCCCGTTGCCCACCGCCATCGGTTTCCATTGTGCCCTGCGCGATGCGATGCAGGACAGTCATGGCGGTGTCGTCGCCTATATACACCAACCCCAGTGCAGCGACGTACTTTACCTGCTCGTCTTCGTCTGCGTTTACGACCAACGCCGCTAAACCGTGCACACACCCGCTGCTGCGAAGTTGCCCCGCAGCCCAGGCGGCGTTTTGCCGAACGCCCCAGTCTGTTGATTGCTGCATGTGCCGCAGCAACACATCGTGCCACACCTCGGCGGATGCGTCCCCGTGCAGGCACAGCGTGACAAATGCATTGTACCGCGTAACAGGCGTGGATTCGTCATCTTGCAGAGTTTGTAATGCTGCTGCCACCGCCGGGGAATGCTGCGTCACGCAGGCTACCCATCCAGGTTGACACCCAGCCGCCGCAGGGATATTTCCGCCGTCTGGCGGATGCGGTCGTCGGGGTCTTGCAGCAGCGCCCGCAGCGGCATGGCGGCGTTTTTGTCGCGTAGCCTGCCCAGCGTGCGTGCTGCCTGGTGGCGCACGTAAGCGCTTTCGTCGGTCAGGCAGTTGGTGAGCGCGTTCACGGCACGCTGGTCGCTAATCCAGCGCATGACAAGCGCGGCAAGCTCCCGCGTGAACCGATCCGGGTTTTGCAGCAGTGGGATCACCGCATTACACGCATCACTGCCGATTTGCACCAGCGCGGCGGACGCCTCCTGGCGCACCTGGATGTCCGGGTCGGTCAGCAGGCTTGCCAGCGCCGCAACCGCTTCGTCCGTTGGGGTGCCCAGTTCGCCGAGGGCACTCGCTGCCAGCCCGCGCACATGTGGCTCGTGGTCTTTTAGCGCCTGCTTGAGCGCCGGCACAGCGGCAGTGTCGGCTAGCTGCCCCAATGCCCAAACTGCGTTCGCCCGCACCCACATGCTGCCATCCTGCAAACGGGCAGCGAGTGCCTCTAGCGCACGCGGGTCTTGCAGGCGGGCGAGTGCCCCCGCCGCAAGCTGGCGTCGTGTGTCGTCTGCCGCGTCCAACGCGGTAAGCAGCGCATCGAACGCCGCCGGGTTGCGCACCTCGTCCAGTGCTTGGCTCACATACGGCACGATGTTCACACCTGTTTGCGCGTCATCCAGCAGGGCGAGCAGTCGGGTGACTGCGTTTGCCGTGCCGATGCGCCCCAACGTGAGCGCGGCACGCTGACGTACCACCGGGCGCACATCTGCCTGGGAAAGAAGCGGTATCAACGACTCAACCGCCTCGTCGCCGTGTTCCGTGAGGGTTTGCATTGCTTGCTGTGCCATCTTGTCGTTATCGTCGCTCATCTGCTGGATGAGCGCAGCTAGCGATGGGTTCGCCATGGGGTCTATCGGGTACCTCTTAGGTTAAATGGATGTTATCTTGCCGATATTGTAGCAGGGGCGGGGCAAATCCGCTTGCGTTTTGCCCCGCCACCCACGAGCGGATGGGCGGGTTAAACACAAATCTAACTGCGATTTTCCCGACGCTTGTTTGTTGTAGCACACTACCGCACGGCAAATCCCCCTACAAGTTAGGGGGATGAAGGCGGTGGGTTCGCCTACCCGTGCGACTTGCCGTTGCGCGTGCGCGTGAGCGGCTGCTCCTGTGGGGGGTCGTCTGTGGGGCGTTCGCTTTCGCCAGCACGCTTTGGCGCGATCTTGGCGGGCTGCGGCGGCGGTGGCGGGATGACCTCAAAGCGCAGCACATGGAAGCCGTGACCGGGCAGTTCGATGTGCAGCCCGCCCTTGGCAATTGCCGTGCCGTTGCGCTCGAACACATCATCGCTCACCACGTCAATGAGCCGCCAGTCGTGCTCCGCTAGCTTCTTCCAGCCGTCCAGCTTCACCAAACCCTGCGCGTACTGGTCACTCAGGTTGGCGACGATGAGGCGGTACTGCTGGTTAGCAGGGTTGCGCCAGCCGTGCGCAATGAGGTTGTAGCTGGTGGGGTACTCCCCGGATGTGGGGTGCAAGTCCAGCAGCCACCACTCGCCATCCGCGTAGATGGGGTCGTTCAGGTCAGCAAGCAGCTTTTTGTAGAACGTGTGCAGCCCCCCGTTCACGGGTTCGTCCGGGGCACGCCCAAGCTGCACGGGCAGTTTGACCACACTGCCCGTCAACTGCCCGTCGAAGAACAGCATGGCACCCGGCAGCGTAAACGTGAGCGCGGCGGCGGGCACCTGCCGCTGGATGCCGAGGGTATCGGCGGCGCGGTGCTCGTCGTGATTTTCCAAAAAGCGGATCATATTGCGCTGGTATGCTTGGTCTGCCAGCAGGTGGACGCGCACCTTCTCCGGGTCGCCTTCGATGATGCGGTCGTACAGGCGCTTGTCGTAGGTGTAGTCAAAGCCCTGCTGCTGGAGTTCGTACTCCATGTCCCAGTAGACCTCGGCAGTGAACAGGAATTCTGGGTAGTGGTCTTTCACGCTGGGGATGATGTCGCGCCAGTAGTCGTTGTGCGGCATGTCCGTGACGAAGTGCGACCATGTTTGCTCGAACACGCGGTTGGTCATCAGCATTGCCATGTCGCAGCGCACACCGTCGCACTGCTCCGCGATTTCCAGCAGTGTTTCCACCACGAACTCGCGTAGCTGTAGGTTGAACGCATTCAGTTGCGCAGTGTCAATCCACGCCGGGAAGTACGGGTCGCGCCCCCGGCACACATAGATGCTGCGCCCCCAGGCGTCCTTGGTGCGGAACAGCCCAAAGTCGTCGCGGCGGTAGTCGCCCGGCGTGCCCTGCACAAAGTACTCCGGGTACTGGGCAATCCACGGGCAGTCTGTAGACATGTGGTTGGGCACAAAGTCCAGCATCAGCGACAGGTTGCGCTTTGCCAAGCGGTTGCGCAGCGATTCCATGCCGCGCCGCCCACCCATATCGGTGTCGATCTCGTAGCGGTAAATGGCATACGGCGAGCCAGTCACGTCGGCGTCGGTCATATCCGGCAGTGCCGGGCGGTACTCGTGCACATAATTGAGCGCACTGCGGCGGGCGGCGGGGCTGCGCTGCCACGCGCCCATCATCCACACACCGCTGAACCCGGTGGCGGCAAGTTCGTCGAGCACCTCATCTGGCACGGTACTCAGCGTCATGGTTTTACGGTAGCGGCGGCTGAGTGCCGTCAGCCACACGCGCGTATTGATTTCGTAGATCAGGGGTTTTGCTGGGAAGGATGGCATAAGCGCGATTGGGTCTCCATTGCGTTAGCACAGCCATTGTTAACCATGCGCCCCCTTGCACACAATGCGCGATTTTCGTTTAATCCCCAAGCCTGACCCTGCTGAATACCCTGCCTATGCAGACATCTACATGTCGCTGATCCCCGACAATGGACGTGTGTTGCATCATTTAGCGAATAACATCACAGTGGTGAAAGTGGTGAAAGATAGGTAGGTACACACAATAACGTGGTCGGGTCTTCTCAGGCGGCGGACGGCAAGAAT
>CAYVGI010000116.1:0-16335 GCA_964451095.1 uncultured Anaerolineaceae bacterium | reverse complement strand
TTTGTAATACATCACACAGTTATAACCGCATGAACAGCGCAGCCGCAGGGCGTGAACAAAATAGCTGTGCCCCCCGCCGTGTATCAAGGTGTAACACAAATCAAGTCCCGCTATTCGTAATTCTTTGCGTTCGGTACACTTACACGGGGCAGTGTAAACGCCACAAAAACGAAATTCAGACGAACTACCCGCCCGACACCGACGTTGGTACCGTTGAACAAGCGTAAACTTAAAAATAAGGGCAGTGTACCGATGCAACGTTCTGCGCTTGTGCCACCTCAATCGACGAAGTGAGAGAGCAACACATGCCATGATCCTGCAAACCTGGCAAAAACGGCTGGTCGCGCTTGTGCTAGCGGCAGCGACAGTGCTTGTTCTGGTTACGAACGTGCCCACGCTCAACGCTATACGCACCTATTGGCTGTACTTCTTGCTGTTTATGGCACTCACGGCGCTGGCGGTTGTATTGGGGGTGCTGTTGAGGCGGGCAGAGGTGAGTTATGCCCATGCTATAGGCGTGATGGCGTTCCTGGCACTTAGCGAACAAGCCGTGCCCGTCACGCTGTGGGCTGTGTTCGTAGGGGGTGTTTTGGGGGGCACAGTGCTGATGCTGCGGGGGCAGCATGTGTTGCGCTATCGTATTGTGCGCCGCACGCTGCGTAACCTGATGGTGACAGCAGCACGGGTAACGCTCAGTTTTTTGGGTGCAGCAGAGTTGTACCTGCTAACGAACGGTGACCTGCCACTGCGCACAGGCAGTAACCTCGTGCTGGCGCAGCTTATCCCCTATGTGGCGCTGTACATCGCGCTCTATGCGGTGCTGTATGTGCTGGAGTGGTTTATAGAGGGTCGCCAGGTGGGGCGCATCTTGCAGGATAACGGGCTGCAAATTTTTATCGCGCTCACGGTGCCTGTTGCCTATGCAATCCCGGTGGCGGTTATCCACAACGAACTGCCGCTGGAAATGTTCGCGCTGGCGCTGCTGGGCTTTGTAGTCGGCACCATCGTCACGTTCAGCTATAGCAGAGATCAACATCTGCTCAGGCAGCAGCTTGGCGAGATGCACGCGCTTTCCACACTCAGCCAGGAACTCCAGGCAGATACGGACACCCCCACCCTGATCCGGTCAATGCAGCGGCATCTGGCACAAATCCTCGAAGCAGATGATGTGCTTATCGCGTCTGTGCGCCCCGGCACCATGGACATGCAGTACAACCAACTGCACAACGGCGTGGATGTGGGCACAGTGCAACCGGGGGCAGCGAACACCTACCTTGTCAAACGCCTTGTAGATAGCAGACAACCGCTGCTGATCGAGCAGCAGGTGCCCGTTTACTTACAAAACCGGGGCGTAGACCTGCACGAGGAAGATGTGCACTCCTGGATGGGCGTGCCGATGACGGTGCGGGGGCGCGTGCTGGGCGCAACGGTGGTGTATTCCAGTGGTGAGAGGAGCTTCCGCACGTCCGATTTGCGGCTCCTGCAAATTATTGCGGCAACGTTTGCCACAGCACTAGACAACGCTCAACTGTATCAGCATCAGCAGGAGCGTGTGACACGCTTGAACACGCTGAACACAATATCGGTACTGCTCTCCAGCACGTTGTCGCTGGAAAATGTGCTGGACACCATCACAACATCCGCTGCGATGCTTTCCGAGGCAAAGGCGGTGGCGGTGTACACACGGGACGAACAGGCTAACACAGACGCCCAGGCGGGGTTGCAATTGCAGCGCAGCGCCGGGCTTTCGGATAAGTTCCTGGCGGTGGGTGTCGAGCCGATGTTGGGGCAGCAGGGGTTGCCGCTGCCGCTAACCGCAGATGACACCATGCTGGTTGAAATGCCGCCGCTGGTTGTGCCAGATGTACGGCAGGACGGGCGCGTACCGGGTGCGGGCAAGCAGTGGACGGATGAGGAGATCTACGCCTTTATTGAGCTGCCGCTGGCGAGCGGGCAGCGGTTGCACGGCGTTGTCATACTTTACTTTGGCACGGTACAGCACCCGAGCGATGAATTTATTGAGTTCCTCCGTACGTTCGCCAGCGAGGCGGTACAGGCGATCAAAAATGCGAAGCTATATACCCAAACCGACGCCGCGCTAGAGACGCGGTTGGTTCAGTTGTCGATGCTCGCCGCTGTGGGGCAGCAAACGAACGCTGCTAGCAATGTGCGAGTGATTAGCGATGTCATCTTGACGTTTGCCATTGATTACACAGAGGCGGATGGTGGCGCAGTCATTATGAGGGAACAGGAAAGCGATACCTTTTATGTTGCCTCCCGGCGCAACTTGCCGACCCATGACGATGCGGATGCAGCGCTGCTTGCGCTGGGGCGAGACCGCCACGCTAACCGCCCGCAGGAGCCATTACAACCAACCCACACGGACGGACGCGCACGGCTAACGGTACCAATCGCCCGCGACCGAGAACCGTTGGGAACCCTGCTGCTCGAAAAGCAACTGCCAAACACGTTCAGCAAAGACGAGGTAAACTTTATCTCGCAACTGCTGAGCCATGCGTCCATCGCCATTGATAACCGCTTGCTGTTGCAAGAGGTGGTGCAGTCGAATGACCGGATGCAGGTCATCCTGGATGCGATGTCCGAGGCGATTGTGCTTATTAACGAGCGTGGCGAGATTGTGATGGCAAACCCGGCGGTTAAGCTGCTGGGGCTTGCACCGGAGAAGATACTGGGCAGCACCCTGGGGGCAATGGTCAGCGCGGGCGAGGATTCCAGTGCCGCAAAACTTGGGGTAGAAACCGCACATGATGCCGAGCAGTTGCTGGCAAGCTTCCAGGGTTCGGTAGACGATGACCCGCCCGCGAAAGAGTATGTCATCCAGCGGGCGCACAACACCCTCGCCATCGAGCGGCAGGCGATTCCCATTCGGGACGATAACAACCGGGTTATCGGGTTGCTGCTGGTGTTTTACGACCACACCAAACAGATGCAACTGGACAACACCCGTGACGAGTTCACGCGCATGATTGTGCACGACCTGCGCAGCCCGCTCACCGCTGTGACCACAAGCCTGTATCTCATCCGCCAGTTGATGCCCGCCGCCCTTGCCGAACGTGACAAAATCGAGGGGATTACGCGCACCAGTGAGCAGGCAATTCGCAAGATGATGCGCCGGGTCGATTCAATATTAGACATTGCCAAGATGGAAAGCGGTGAAATCTCGCTGGACTACGATGAGGTGCAGCTTGCGGAGGTTGTGCAGAATGTGTTCGTGGAACTGGCACCCCTCGCCGCAGAGCGAAAAGTCACCCTCTCACACCATGTGCCGAGCGACCTGCCAACCCTCTACGCCGATGCCGATAAACTAGAGCGTGTCATCCAAAACTTAGTGGACAACGCGCTGAAACACACCGCGTTTAACACCCCCGTTATCGTCCGGGCGGCGCTGCACGGCGTGAACGGAAAGAGCAGGCATCTTGTGCAAATTGACGTGATTGACAGCGGTCCGGGCATCCCTGCGGCAGACCGAGACCGTTTGTTTGATCGATTTGTGCAGTTGAAGACGGAAAACGGCAGCAGCAAAAAACCCAGGAGAGGTGTCGGGTTGGGGTTAACATTCTGTCGATTGGTGGTGGAGGCACACGGCGGGCGCATTTGGGTAGAGGATAACCCCGACGGCGGCAGTGTGTTTGTGTTCACACTGCCAACTGCCGCAAAATAGCGCGCGCCTGTGCACAGCGGCGGGCTAGCTCTCCGTGATTGTGACTTCTTGCATTTTGTCGCGCTGGCGGATGGCGTCTACCACCTTTTGCCCATCGCCAACAACCTGCCCAAATACCGCGTGCTTGCCGTTGAGGTGGGGTTGGGCGGCATGTGTGATGAAGAACTGCGACCCATTGGTGTTTTTGCCCGCGTTTGCCATGCTGAGGATGCCCGGTCCGCTGTGGGGAATTGCCAATGCAGACGGCTCATCATCCCAGCGATACCCCGGACCGCCAGTGCCAGACCCGGTCGGGTCGCCGCCCTGGATCATGAAATTAGAGATGACGCGGTGAAACATCAGCCCATCGAAAAAACCTTCGCGGGCGAGGAAGACGAAGTTATTCACCGTGATGGGTGCGCGGTCTGCGAACAGTTCAACGTCGAACTCGCCTTTGTCCGTCTTAAAGTGTGCAGTGTAGGACTTGGACGGGTCAATCTGCATAGCAGGGGGGCTATCGTATTGCTTTGCCATTTGGCATCTCCGTGTGTTTGATCGGGAAATTGCTTTGCTGTATCGGTATAGCTCATTGCGGAGCCTATCCTAGCAGAGTTAATGCCGGGTTGTGAACCTGAACAGGTCGCCGTGGACGACTTGCTCAGGTGCTTTGGTGTGCAAGCAGCGGCGTTAGTAGGTCTCCCAAACGTCTTCGCCTGCGAGGATGCGTCGTAGCTGCTTGGGGAAGCGCATCCGGTTCAGCGGCTTACCGATGTAGCCGTCGAAGCCCGCTGCACGCGCCTTGGGAATTTCGGTGTCAGCATCCTGTGCCGTGACGGCAATGACGAGTATGTCTTTAAGTTCCGGGTCGCTGCGTAGTTCTTTAAGCACTTCGTAGCCGTTGGTGCGGGGCAGGTTGATGTCACAGAAGATAATGTCTGGGCGGGGGCGCATCGCCTTTGCCATCTGGATTACGCCTTCTCCGGTGGTGTTGATGTACGCTTTGATGTTCAAAAAGCGCATCATCACGCCAATAATTGCCATACCACCCGCATCGTCCTCCACCACCAAGGCATTAATCTGTGATAGGTCGATGTCGTCTGGTCTCTCCCATTTACGTGCCAGGTTTGGTGCCTGTTGTAGCGTCTCGGTCTTTGGCAGTTCGGTCGTGCCGTCTGCCTCGGAACCCTCGTTACCATCTTTGATGGGCTTTTCGTTGTCTTGGTCAGTCATTGCCACCATTTCCCCTCTTGCTTGTTTTTGCCTATTGTTTGGTGCCGGACTGCTGCTTATCGTTTGCTTTACCGCCACCGCCACCGGCTTTGCCAGTCTGCTGACGTTTATCATCTGCCTTCTCTTGCGGTTTACCAGGTGGTGGGTTTGCTTGCGGGTTTGACTGCGGTGTCTGGTCGGTCATATCAAGTCCCCTTGTGAAAGTTTGTTTAGTACGCTCACTCAGTTTGTGTGCTGTCCGTGCGCCCATGGCTGAGTAAGGTTTCCATTTGCTGGGTTCCCTCGCCTGTGCCCTTGGTGCGCTGGCGTGTGGGCAGGGTGAACGTGAATGTGGTGCCTATACCCACCTCGGAAGACACGTCAATTCTACCGCCGTGTGCCTCCACAAGAAACTTACAGATAGGCAAACCTAACCCCGTGCCTTCGATAGCCTTTTCCTTGGCGCTGCGCGTGCGCTCGAACGCCTCAAACAGCTTGTCGATCTCGTTTTCCGGGATGCCCATGCCCGTGTCCGCTACATCCACCCGAATGTAGTGACGACGGTTGACCACACGCAGCGTCACACTACCCTTATCGGTGAACTTGACACCATTGCTAAGCAGGTTCACAAAAATCTGTCGCACGCGGCGGGCGTCCACGGGGAAGGCGGGTATCTCCGGGTCAATTTGCGCGACAAGTTCCACGCGGTCGCTCTTGCCATACTGGTTTAGCAGCACTTCTGTGTTGGCAAGTGCATCGTCAATAATTGGGTATAAGTCGTGCGGTTGCAGGTACAGTTCTAGCTCGCCTGCCTCAATCTTGCTCACGTCGAGCAGGTCGTTAATGAGATACAGCAGGTGCTCTGCACTGCGAATGGTTTGGTCCAGGCGGGAGACTTGCTCCTCGTTAACCTCACCAAACGCGCCAATCCGCATAAAGTCCATGTTGTTGATAATCAGGTTGAGCGGCGTGCGCAGTTCGTGGGTCACACTGGCGAGAAAGCGCGTTTTGACCTGGTTGGCACGCTGTGCCTCCTTAACTGCCTCGTCGCGCTGGACGAATAACTGCGCGTTACGCACGGCGGGTGCCACGAGGTTCGCAAACAAGCGCAGCAGGCGCTGGTCGTCTGCCTCAAAAAACGGTGATTCGTATGTGCGCCCGACGATAACCGCGCCGATCACATCGCCGGAGAAGATGAGCGGCACCGCCATTGCCTGGTGCATGTTGTCGCTCGTTTCCAACACTTCCTTTTGAGACCAGTTGGGATAGTCGTCTACCACGAGCAACTGCTGCTCCAGCACTGCCCGCCCGACCAGCCCCTGCCCGATCGGCAGGATTGTGTCGATCTGCTTTTTGCTCTCTGACGTGGTTGCAACAAGGCTGAGGTTAGCGCCATCGTCTGTGGTTAGCCATACGGCAGTGTAGCTTGCTTCCAGCATGGTGTGGATGCGTTGCACCAGCGTGCGCAGGATCGTTTGCAGTTGGTAGGCGCTCACCACAAGCAGCGACTCATCGTAGACGGCGCGTAGCTCGTTTGCGCTGGTTTGTGCTTCAATCCGTGCGATTTCCAACTCTCGGGTGCGGCTGCGCACACGCTGTTCCAGCGAATCGCTCCATTGCTCTAGTTCTTCGTAGGAGTGCGCCAGATTCAGCTTCATATCCTCTAGTGCAAGTGCCAGGCGCCCGATCTCATCCTGGCGGTCACGGTGCCCAATCATGTAGCGCATGTCGCCCGCGCCGATTTCCTGGGCGGCACCACTGAGTTGCTCTAGGGGTTCGGTCACGGTTTTGCGGATGAACCGCTGGATAATGGTGGCGATGATCCCTAACCCAGCAACCATCACCAGCAGAAACTGGGCAACCGTTTGCGGGGGCAGGGCAAGTGACAGCAGTTGGTCTGGCACGATGCGCACAAGCTGCCACCCGCTAGTCCCGGGCACGATGTCCGTCAGCACGTAGCTGCTGCCCTCAGAGGTAATCGGGTCTACCATGCGGGTGGTCTCGTTAAGCTCTGGCAGTTCAATGACGCTGGGGAGCCGCTCCCCTGGTTCTGGCAGGGCGAGCGGGGGATCGAGGCTGGTGATAATTTGCCTGTCCTGCGCGATGAGGAACGCATATCCCTGTACGTTGTCAGCATATTCCACGTCAGAGAGGGTACGAATCATGATCTGGAACACGTCTGTGGGGATATTGATCCACACCAGCCCATTGGGTTCCTGGGTGGGCACGGCATAGCTCATGACCAGACCGGGGTAGTTGCCAAAAATGGGTTCGGCAGGTCCGTACCAACGCGCTTCTTCTGCCTGCAATGCCTCCTGCACCCAGGAGTCTGCTGGGATCGCGCTGGAAGAGGAGGCGCGTGTTCTGGGCAGCATTGCGTCCGGCGGGAAGTCTTCCGCTTCGTAGTAATCGAAGCTAAAAAGCTGCTCCTGCCCCTCGGCACGGTACAGGGTAACGTTGGTGATTTCCTGGTTGGAGCCGCCGGTGCCGATGGCGTTTATGGTGAGCGTGCGCAGCGTGCCAGACGACCAGCGCTGTGTGTTGGCAGTGTCTTGCGCCAGGGTTTGCGCCCGCTGTTCGAGGTTATCTATATTGAACTCGAGTAGATTGATGATGGCAGCGTGCTGATCGTTAAAGTGATTCTCAGTGGTTCTTCGCAGTACGCTGGTGCCGGTGTAGATGCCAATGCCTACTGCTACCGCCAGCACAATAAAGCTGACGGTTACCACGATGTTGACAAGTCGTTTTCCCACACTGGTTTGTGCCATAGGTGGCTGCTCCGGTGAATGACTACCTTGAATTGTAAAAATATATGTGCGGTGATGCAACACGTTTGCCTTTACAGTCCATTAAGCCTCCGTTTGTTTACGGTTAAACTCAGGCGCTAGATAACAGTCTTTGAATCTGATGGGAGTTCGTTGTGGGCAGGAGGTGTCGTGTTACAATACAACGGTTTTTGCAGGGTAGTAGGAGGTGTTAATGGCGCGAGACACGGGGATGAAGCCGAGGGCGCTTGCTCTGGTGGGTATGGCAGGGTCTGGTAAGTCGTTGTGTGCGGAGCATTTGGAGAAGCGTGGGTTCTACAAGTACCGCTTTGGGCAGATTGTCGTGGACGAGGTCGCGCGGCGGGGGCTGGCACTAACGCCACAGAACGAACAGGTCGTCCGAGAAGATCTGCGGGCAAAAGAAGGGATCAACGCCATCGCACAGCGAGCGCTGCCGAGCCTACAGCAGGCACTCGCAGGGCACAACACCATCGTCATTGATGGTTTATACGGCTTTGGGGAGTATAAGCTGCTGCACCAGGCGTTGGGGGCAGCAATGGTCGTCGTGGCAGTGTTCACACAGCGGGCGATGCGCTACGAGCGCCTGGCAAGCCGTGATGTTCGACCACTGACGCCGGCGGAAGCGGAGGAGCGCGACCTGCGCGAGATTGAGCACCTGGAAAAAGGCGGACCTATCGCCATTGCAGACTACATGCTGCTGAACGAGGGCGACCCAGACGACCTGCGGCAAAAACTGGATAATCTGCTCACTTCGCTGGGGATGGTTCCGTAGCTCAGGTGATTTGCCGAAGCTGTGTGCGCAGGAGTGCGGCAAAATCGGCGGCGTTGCGCGGGTTAAAATCCGAGATTGGGGCGCCGGGCGGCATCTTCTCGGCAGCATCTAGCGCCTGCTGCCATAGGTTAAGCGCACGCTTAACATCGTGCTGCTGTGCCCGCAACGTGCCCAGTGTGAACGCCGCGAGAGGGTGCCCCGGTTGGCTGTAGAGCGCAGCACGCAGCGCATCCTCTGCCCGTTGTGTTTGATCGTCTTCGAGATGCAGCATTGCACGCAGGTAGTGGGCATCTGCATTCATTGGGTCTTCGCGCAGGGCAACCCCCAGGTGGACATTTGCCTCGGTATATGCGGCTCGGTTGGCAAACACGGCGGCAAGCATCACACGGGCACGCACGTTGTTGGGCTGCCTGTTGATGACACCCGCCAGCAGTTGCTCTGCGCGTTCGTGCTGTTCATGCTGGTAGGCGACGACCGCACGCAGGTAGTGGGCATCCAGCGCATCGGCATCCGCAGGTGTGGGGTCATCCAGGCGGCGGGTAAGCTGGTGCGATTCGGCAGGCAGGACGGGCGGGCGTCGGACAACGGTAGGATCCCCCGCCTGTGCCGTAGCGGGCTTTTGATAGGCTATCACATTCGGGAACATGTGCGTTTGCCAGTGTTGCCGCCCATGGTGCAGCGCCTCCGCATGACCAAGCAGCATCCACCCGCCTGGGTACAGTGATTGATGCAGTAGATGTTCTGCCTGTTTTTTCGCTTCTCGCCCAAAGTACAACAACACATTACGACACAAGATCAGGTGTGCCCACGGCTGCCGGGGCATATCGAGCAGGTTCGCCTGCCGGAACATCACCATTTGCTGTATGGTGGGGTGCAGCACGTATTCATTGCCAGAGCGCGTAAAGTATTTGTGCTTGAAGGTGTTGTCGTCGTGGCGGAATGACCACTCTCGGTACACTGCCTGCCTTGCGACGGCAATCGCATCCTGGTGGATGTCTGTGCCGACGATGGTGAGTTTCCACCGGGTGTGGTCTGGCAGGCACTCTGCCAGGACTGTGGCAAGGGAATACGCTTCCTCCCCCGTGGCGCAGCCCGCACACCACACAACCAGATGTTGGGTTTGTTGGTTTTGCTGGATGAGGCGCGGCAGAATATCCTGGCGGATGACATTGAACTGATTCAGGTCGCGGAAAAAGTACGTTTCTCCGATAGTGAGCGCATCAATGACGGATTGCCACGCATGTGAGGTGATTGGCTGCTGTACCAGCGCCTGTAATAACGATTGTGGGTTTTTGCCCGCAATCTGGCGGAGGGCATCATCCAGTTCGATTGCCGTTCGCATCTTCACATCCACGCCCAAACGTGCTTGCACCAGTTCGTAGATGTCGGGTAGGGTGGTTTCGCTGTGTGTCATAACAAATAGTGTACAGCAAAGCGGGCATTTTTGGGTGCATTGTTGCACTGCAATCAGCATGTAAAATTGATAGAATGTTTATGGTGTTTTGCCGCCGCGTTTGCTTTCCGTTCATTCTACCTGCGACGATTCGCACCAGGGAGAAATTATATTGAAACCCGCAGTCCTCATTTGGGCAACTTTGGTTGTATCCGTTTTCTTTGCCCCGCCGCCGGGCGCAGGGGCGCAGGGGGCAACCGCAGCAGCACCCGGTGACCCGCCCATTGCGGCGTTGATCGCCATCTCCGCAGCAGACACCGACGGCATCGTCACAATTGAGGGTGCGGCAGGCTCGGTGTTCCCGGCGGCACAGGTTGCCGTGCGGAACCTGTATACGGAAGAAGTCGTGTATGTGGCGGCGGGCATCACGGGCACATTCTCTGCGCAAATTTACGGACCCGGAAACACGCCGTTTCACATTAGCCCGGCACCCACCATCCCAGGCGAACTGCGCGACCGTCCTGGCTCGCTGCCGGGCGGACCGGGCACCATTATTTTCGGCGCACTGCCAGAGACGCAACTGCCGCAGGAACTTCCGATCACGCAGCTTGTGGTAGACGGCACGCTTACGGATTGGGAAAACTACCCGGACGCCGCAGTTCGTGGTGGGTTCGCGCTGCAAAACCAGGATGCTATCTACGTTGCCACAGCCGAGGTGCCAACCGATTTTGCCCGTGTGCAAGTTCAACTCACAACGGAGACGGCACAGTTCGATATTGTGCTGAACCCGCGCACCAACGAAACAGCAACCTGGGCAGAGCAAAGCGACGCGCTGCGCGACCTCGGCACCATTGCAGCAGCGGCGACCATCGGCGAGGCACTGGAGCTGCGGGTGCCGTTAGCACCAATCCTGGACAGGCTAAGTGCAGCGGAAGTCACGCTGGGTCTGTCTCGAGTTGCATTTTTGGACGGCGACGGTGCTGAACTCAGTAGCCTGACCTTCACGTCACCAGCGATCACACAGGTGGCGGAGCAGAACGGTATCGTCTACTTGAATAGCAATATTGAACCGAACCCGACCCGGTTTAGCGCATCCGGTGTGCTGGCAGGTGGGGCGTCTCGGTGGCATGCGCGTGCCCGCGTGAACACCCTGGCTTATGAGCCGGGCGATGTGTTCGATATGGAAATGGATGTGCGCCTGCTCCTGCCAGACCTGCCCCCCACGCTCACAGGGCTGGCGCTAATCGGGCGCTTTGGGCTGCTTCCGGTGTCAGACGAGCGTGGAACACCGATTTCCGGCGGGCGTAACAGCAACAATGGGTGGTCTACGGTGACGACGGCGGGCGGGCTGGCAATTGAAAATGTGCCCACCAACTTTTTGATGGGCGAAGTTGTTGTCCCGGCACCGCAGGTGCTGCGGCAGGATGATTCACTCGTATTTGGTTTCAACGTGAGCTTGCCCATTCCCGATGGTTTGCCGCCGGGCACCTATGTGCCCTACTTCGAGGGATTCGGACAGGTAGGCGATGGTGTGCGCTTCCAGTGGGAGGAGAATGGTCTGTTTGGTGAGGGCGATGGCATTTCGCGGGTATCGTCGACCCGGCTGCCGGTTGTGCTGAACATCGGTACCACCCAGCCCGAACCGAAACGCCTCCTGTGGACGCTGTTCCATGATGTACCTAGCAACGGCAGCAGGGGCATTGTTGCAGAGCAAGATCAAGCGAATGTGGCACTGGCAAACCGGGTGGTCTTTAACAGCCCTACCTACATTGTGCCGCCGTCTACGCGCTACGACGGTGAGGTCAGTGCCTACTCACTGGAGCCGTACGTGCCGAATATGCTGCCGAACGACTACAATTCCTCTGCCGCGCCGTTGGTACCGCTGCTGTTCCCTAACGGACGTATTTCCGCGTCCATTACCCGCCCAGACGGGACAACTGACGAGCTAAGCAGCACGCCGATTGTACAGAACGCGCTCTCTACACCCGTGTTGGATGAACGCACGCTGTTTGGCGAAAACACCCAGGTCGATATGTATCGGCTGACGACGTTGAATGACCTGTTCACGAACCAGATATTTGAACAGTACGGTGAGTACACGGTGGAACTGAGCGGGTTTGTGGAGGACATCTGGGGCAACCGCTACGAAGGCGGTGGGGCGTACAGCTTCACTGTTGCAGAGATGCTCGACCTCACGCCGATGCTGCTGCCCGGCACGCCATTTGAGGTGGGTGATGTGTTGCACACAGGGTTGCACGTCTCGCCGGGGGTGGTTGCCGATGTGACGGTTCGTGTACAGGTGTTCCCGTTGGATGGCAGCGATGTGATTGAGCAGACCTACGATGGCACCGCCAGCGCCTATGGTATCTACCAACCGCCAGCGCCATTTGTGTTTGAGGTGCCGGGCGAATACATCGTCGACTACGAAGCACGCCATACAGACGCCGATGGACGCTTGTGGGCGGGCAGTTTGCGCACAGCGGGTGTCATTGGCACGCCGATTGATGAACTTGTGCTGCGCGGTACGCGGGGCATTGCCAATGACGCGGCACAACTTGACCCGGCATGGTTCTTTGTGGAGCAACTTGGCGCGTCTGATAGTGAGACTGCCCTGCTTAACGTGCCGTACCATGCGGGTGATGTGGTATGGCTGCCAGATTCACCAGGGGCGAGCCTGCTGGCGCGGTTCGCGCTGCAAGACCTGAACGGGCAGTATACACAATGGCTGCGAGAGACCCGCCCGGAGTACACGTCACCGGACGGAACACACATCCAGCGGCTTGCCGCACGGGATGCGCTGCCGAACGCGATGTTGTCCCAAGAGGCAGCAACTGACCCGCTCATCCCGTTCGATGCGGAGCAGGCGAGCAATACCGGCTATACCTATGTGAGCTTTGTGCGCCCGGGTGTGCGAGTACGTCAGTTTGTGCTGGGCGGGGAGTTAGGTGACGTACCGCTGGCATGGTCGCCAGATGACCCGCTAAACGGGCAACTGGGTGCGGGTTTTGCGGGTGCCCGCCCCGGGGACTACACGTATCTGTTCGGTGGCGGTGTGGTGCGCAATGCAGACGCAAACATCCAGCAGAGTGTAATTTACGGTGCGTTTGGCACAACCATCGCAGCGGATGACCCACTAGGTGCTCGTGTTGCACCGCCCTATCGTGGGGCGGCAGGCGGCGCAAACGGTGGTGAACTGCTGACAGACGGTGACGTGCCTGTTGATATGTTCTTTCATCCGACGGGGGTACGCCCCGGTGATGTGCTGCGCGAAGGCGATTCCTTCGTGGTGGCAGGGCATGTAGCGCCGGCACTTGCGTCAGACGTGTTTGTTACCATTACGGCTCCGTCTGGGGTGGTGCGCCAGTTTGAAGGGGTGGCGAACGCCGTTGGCTACTTCTACAGCACAGCAAACGACTTCACCGCTGATGAGATTGGCGTGTGGACAGTACAGGTGCGCGTAGCGCATCGTGGGCGAACATCAGCGGGTGGGGTGGTCGCCCCGTTTCCGTCGGGCGGCGTGCTGGGCGCTGCAAACGCCACCTTCTCCGTTTACGTGGTTGATCCTGGTGCCGATAAGTTGCCCTGGACGCAGACGCCGACGCAGGATGTGCTTGTGCCGCCGGGGTTGCCGTTCAATGCGACGTTTGATGTGCCGCCGGGCTGGACGGATGTGCGGCGCTACCTGACGGTGCGTTTCCCGTCGCGGGTGGTGCAGGATGGCGAGCTCACACAGCCGGGTGGCTCGTTACCGTACCAGTACAACCCTACAGCGCTCAACCAGACTTACCCGTTTTTTGAGGGCAACGACGGGCGAGTACGCGGCGCAGCTAGCTCGGATCCGCTCTATTTGACGTTTGTGTTTACTGGGACGAATGCCGAGGGCGCGTTTGATGTTGCGGCGCGTCAGGTGGTTATCCGCCACGACCGCTTGCTGACGCTGGAATGACCCTGAACTGGGAAGAGGACACGATATGCGCTTGAACAAACGATCATCCCGTCCAGGGGTGCCCCTGAGCCTGCTCGCATTGAGTTTGGTATTGCTGGGCGGGGGGCTTTTGTTGGACGCAGCTCATCCGGTAGCGGCGCAAGACGCTGCCACTCCACGCCCGCTTTATGCCTTGCCGGAGTCTCGTGATGCGGTTGCCACGAGCAATACGCTGGCGTTTAACGACCTCACGCGGCTGCTGGTTGCGGTGAACATGTTGAGCGATACCATTTCGGTCGTTGCCCCGGTGTCAGCAGAGTTACGGGCGGAAATTCCGGTCGGCGATGACCCACGCTCCGTTGCAGTCACCCAGGATGGCACACGAGCACTCGTCGCCAACCGCAATGATGCAACACTCTCCGTCGTAGACTTGCAGCTACAGGAAACGGTACAGACCATTCCGCTGGGCGGGGTGTGGGCGTACGGCGTTGTGGTAGACGACGACAACCATGCCTACGTGAGCTTGCAGGGCACAAACGAGGTCGTCATCGTAGACCTGCTGGCAGGGGCAGTGAGCACACGAATTACCACCCCGGCAACGCCAACGGCACTCGCACTGTGGGGTGACTTTCTGTACGTCACCCACCTATGGAGCGGCGACATTAGTTTGATCTACCTGCCACAGCAGCGCGTGGTGAACACCGTTTCGACGGGTGTTTACAGCGGCATGTCCCCGTCCATTGATGTGGACGCAAACCGAGGTTTGGCATACCTGCCGCAAACGCGCAGCTACGCCGATAACCCCGCCCTGACCTACGACACCACTGTATTCCCGGTGGTGAACGTGATCCAGTTAGATGGACTGGCACTGCAACCCAGGGCACGACTCACGCTGGATACCGCCGCCCGCCCCGTGAACATGCCCTTCGCTGTTCAGGTAGACAGCTTCCGGCGGCGGGTGTATGTTGCTAACGCGGGCAGCAATGATGTCTCTGTCATTGATCTGGAAGATGGTTTTGCAGTTGCCGCCATCGACGTGGGTGCCAACCCCCGTGGGCTACTGCTCAACGCAGATAACACGCGCCTGTTTGTGCACAATTCAATTGATGGCACCATCACTATTGTGGATACCGCGAATTTCGACGTAATTGACGACATCCCTATTGATACACAGGCGACTGTCCCCGTTGATGTGCTCATCGGTGCGGAGTGGTTCCACACGGGTGCTGATGACCGATTGGCGACTGACCGCTGGATAAGCTGCGCCAACTGCCACCTGGACGGTATGACCGATGGGCGCGTGTGGGTGAATTTCCCGGATGGCGCACGCAATACCCCTGCGCTTTTTAACGTGAACCAGACACCGCCCTACAACTGGAGCGGCACCTGGGACGAACTGGCGGACGTAGAGCTGAAAATCCGCGACTTACAGGCGGGGTTGGGGCTAATTGAGGCACCAACGCTTAATGAACCGCTTGGCGACCCACATTCCGGGCTTTCGCTAGACCTGGACGCCCTGGTGATGTACATGGAAACGCTGACTGCCCCATCCAGCCCATTCACGTTCGAACCCGCGCTGGTGGAGCGCGGTGAGGTGGTTTATGAGGAGCAGGCGTGCGGCACTTGCCACACATTGCCCGTGGGCACTAACGGGCAGGCGTACGATGTGGGCACTGGTGGTGAATTCGACACGCCCACGGTAAATTGGCTGTGGCTGACGGCACCGTACTTCCACGATGGGTCTGCCCAGACTTTGCAAGACGTTTTTACCATGCCGGGCGCACATCAATTGCAGATGACGGTGCCACCAGAGGACATTGACGCGCTGATTGCGTTCTTGCATACGCTGCCCGCTAACGAAAGTTTGACGGATTGAACTCCTAAATTAACCTTGTGCAAAGTTCTACCTATCGGCTATGATTTATGCTGATAACGGTAAGTAAAATTCAGTACGGCAAAGGTGAGCTAGCCGGATGAGCGCGGCAAACTACAAACAACAAGAGTACCTCGCGGAGGCGTATCGGATCGCCCATTATCAAGAGAATGATCCGTACGTTTCGACATCTGCTATTGCGGAGGAAATGGGCGTTAGTGCCCCTGCTGTAACGCGCATGGTGCAGCGCCTCAAAGATGCGGGGTACGTCGACCATGAACCCTACCGTGGTATTATCCTCACACCTGCGGGGGAGCGCGAGGCACTGTACAGTATCCGGCGTCACCGCATTGTAGAGCGCTTTTTGGTTGATGTGATGCAATTTAGCTGGCACGAGGTGCACGACGCCGCAGACGAGATGGGTGCGGTAGTGAGCGATGCGGTGGTTAACCGCATGGACAAGATGACGGGCTTCCCGCGCCGCTGCCCCCACGGTGAGCCGATCCCGGCGGCAAACGGCACCATGCCAACTGTTGTTGATAAACCGCTGCAAGACGCAGACATCGGGCAGATGTGGACGGTAAGCCGGGTGCACACGCACGATGACAACTTACTGCAATATCTCTCCACGATGGGACTGATGCCCGGTGTTACCTACCAGCTTGAGGAAAAAGCGCAGATTCACCGTCCGCTCAACATCTATATTCATGGCAACG
>CAYVGI010000115.1:0-16423 GCA_964451095.1 uncultured Anaerolineaceae bacterium | reverse complement strand
TGGACGATCTGTTTCCCCCACAATCCGTGCCATCACGACAATGCCGGGCAGGTGCTCACGTGGATGGTCTGGTACGACCAGCACACTATAGATGTCTCTTTTCTCATCACTAGCAGCGAACGCCCGTGCTTTATGCCATTTTGCGCGTGCACAGTCCTTAAACACGTGCGGAATAGTAATGCTCAAATTCGATAACGATTTCATTTCAAATACCGACGATGTAACCATCTTCATCCAGCAAAAAATTGTAGCCGTTAATTGAGAGGATGGCGCTATCTCCATCCAACCAATTTTCCCGCTCAGTCATGTAATCCGCCCAATCATCTGGCTCTACCTGACTGGTATCGTCCACAAATGCCTTGATAGCATCTTGATCTGTCGTCAGCTTTGTCTCATGCTCTTCGATCTCAAATGGTTTGACGGTAATTTTCCCACCCAAGGTTGCAATTTTGCGCCGAGAAGCCCAGTCTCGCACCATCGCCATCAAGCGCTCTTGACGATTGCTGAAAGCGATACCATCTGGAATTGCCTCAATGTAGTGACGGACAAGATTCCCGCTATCAGTGAATTCAAGGATCAACAAATGGGAATGGATTGCCTTTTGACGTTTGGCTTGATCGATTTTGATTGTGGTCATCAGGTACTGCTGCCCATCATCTGATTGCCCCGTGTACAGGTGATAAAATGTGTCCTGTCGAATGGTGTAGGTTTTTATATCTCAATCGCCAATGTTGTGCTTATCAAGCCGGATAATAGCACATCCAGCGCTGAGCAGACCGACTGTTTACACCTAGCACAGCTAAACCGGAACGACATCATCGTCCACCACACGCTAACAAGTTGCCGCTTGCTCAACCTGCTGCGTTAGTTGATCCATCGTGTGATTTTCTCTTTATCTAAATCCACAACCGCTATTGCTATTTTACTTTCTATGCCACTGCCAACCGCCGCACGCGCTCCGGTAGCAGCGGACGCAGCACCGCCATCTCCTCCCCACTCAGCGGACGCAGCAGCCACCACACCACCGGATACGCCACCACCCCCGCGCTCACACCCGCCACCGGGTGCAGTCCCCACGCCAGCACCATCACCGCAGACATTACACCTGCCGCTGCCGCAGGCTTCAGCAGCACATCTGCCCACGGCACGCCGCCCAAGTCTCGGCGCAGCAGCGCGGCAAACCCCACCATCAAAATCAACTCGCTCAAGATGGTGGTCACGGCGGCGGCACGGTAGCCGTAAATCGGGATGAAGATCAGGTTCGTCACCACATTAAACGTCACGCCCACCACAAACGCCCACGTAATCTGCCGCTGGCGATTGAGCGCGATCAGCACGTATTGCGTCAGGCTGTTCATCCAGCCCAGCGGCATACTCCACACCATGATTTGCAGCGCAATCGCACCCTCCGGCAGGAACTCCCGTCCCCCCAGCAGCAGCGTCAGCGGACGCGCCAGAAAGGTGAGCAGCACCGCCGCCGGGAACACCAACCCCGCCAGCAGCTTAAGCGAGAGCACCGTGTTGCGGCGCAGCGCGGCACGGTCTTCGTCCGCCTGGCGGGATAAACGCGGGAAAATCGCCATGGTGAAGAACGCCGGAATCACGTTCAGTGCCAGCAGCCAGCGGTAGCCCACACTGTACTTGCCCACAATCGCCGCGCCCCGCAGCGGTTCCAATATCACCACGTCAATCTGAAAGAAGATGGTCGCCAGGAAGTGGTTCAGCATCAGCGGGTACGATTCGTTCGCCATGTTCCGAATCAATGGGATATTGACCCCACCCCTAAATCCCCTCCCCGTAGACGGAGAGGGGATTTGTTCGACACTGCTCCCCCTCTCTGCTTGCGGAGAGGGGGATGGGGGGTGAGGTGGAACCGCAAACATATCCCGCCCGCCCGTGACGAGAATCGCCAGCGTCACCAGATTATTGAAGATGCTCACCGCCGCCAGCCCGATAATGCCAAACCCGGCAATCAACACGACAATCCCCAGCACCGCCTTACTGATAGTCGTCACGGTGGACACCGCCGCCGGGTACTCGGCGCGTTCGTGGGCGTAGTACAGCGATGTCATGCCCTTGCTCAAGCTGCCCGGAACCAATCCCACATACAGCAGCACCAGCGCGATAATCCCGCGTGCGTCGAACGGCTCTGCAACGAGGTTCTGCCGTGCGAAGATGAACGCCAGCAGCAGCCCGAACCCAAACACGCTCAGCAGCAGCCGGAACACGGTTGTGTTCAGCAGCAGATGCCCGCCCCGCGATTTATCCCGCGAGACTTCCCGCGTGAGGAACACATCCAGCCCGAAGTTGGTGAATATATCGAACCACACGAACACAATCACCGCGTAGTAGTAAATCCCTGCGTCTGTGGGACCGAGAATGCGCAGCATGACAAACGCGAACACAAAGTCGATGCCGCGATTAAACAGGTTCAGCACGACGGGCGCGGCAGTGTTGCGTGCCAGCAGCGCGCCGCCGTCCGCGCCATCACTCACGACGAAGCGCCGCCACGCCCACACGCCCAACAGGAATAAACACAGCATCCCGCTGATGGCGGTGGTAAAGAATCCGGTTTGAAACGACGTGGGGGAATAGACGAGACGAAATTGCTGATTTTCAAATTGGCGTTCAGGATCGGGAACGGACACAGTCATAAAGTTTCCACTGAATGTCCGTATGTCAAATTCGGATTCCGACATGTGACCGTCCCACCACAATGCACGCCACCCAGGGGAATGTGATATGCTCAGGAATAACGATACAGTCTCCATCGTTTGCGGCACACCGACAAAAAATTCGCGTCCTGTGTCGCTCGCAATTTCCGCAGGTGTCATATCCGTAGGGACGCGGTTCTCCGCGTCCGTGCCTGTGGCGGACGGCAAGAATGCCGTCCCTACATAATCGCCTGTAACCACAAATGCGCGCGGTACCGCATTCGCGTTCTCCCACACGCGAACCGCCTCGTCTTCGTATGCCAGGGAATACCCCTCCACGTCGCTGATGTCCGTAGTCCTGTGCGAAATCACATAGCGCACGTTCAGCAGATGTAGGCGGTCACTCGTCAGCGCATCGCGGAAGTCAAAATCCTCGTAGCCCGCCACGTTTTCATAGGTCGTGTACAGCGGCGCTATCCGGTTGAAATCCAACTGCACCTGCGGGTACAGTTCGCGCATGTAATCCACGTACTGCCGGGGGATAATGCTCTCGTAGCCGCGCACATCATCCAACCCGTAGCGCCACGTGGCATTCGCCGGCAGTATTGGGCGCTGCGTGGGATCATCCAGCGTGAGGTAACGCCAATCCCCCTCTTGTTCCAGCATCCACTCGATCACAGGCGGCGTAAACGCCAGCAGTTCGGGGTCACTCGCCGGGTTAAAATCACGGTTCGCCATGTACAAGTCCATGCCCACCACCATGATTGCCGTCATCACCGCCACATCCATCCAGCCCGGACGAATCCACGCCCACAGCCCGCGCCGCCCCCCGTAAAACGCCTGCTTGTCGTGGAACTTATTGCGCTTGCGGCGGCGGTGCACCGCGTAGATTATCAGCCAGAAGACGAACCCGCTTTGCACCAGCATCACCGCCAGCCCGAAGAGGCTGTCGTTCACATGGCTGTAAAACGCCTGCGTGGACGGAAACGCGCGGTCTGCCAGCGCAACGGACTGAAATAGCTGGGTGTAGGTCGGTTCCAGTTGCTCGTACAGCAAAAAGCTGATGCCCAGCGCCGCCAAAATCACGCCACCTGTCACCGTGAGCGCCCAGGCAAACACCTGCTTTAACCGCAGCTTCGTTACCTGCATCAGCGTTTCCATGCCGAACGCCGCCAGCACTGCCACGCTCAGGGTAAAGGCGTACACCCACCGGAACGGCGTATGCGACTGGTTCAGTCCCGGCAGCCCGTAGTACACCAGCGCATACGTCGGCAACCCAAACATGAACGTGAGTGCCACAAACCCCAGGATGGCGAACATGGCACGGTAGGGCGGGAACCGCTCACCGCTTGGGGGCGCAGCCCGCTGCACCCCTGCCAACCGACCCCGGAACGCGGGCAGCCACACTGCCAGCATCCCATACAGCGCCAGCATCAGCGGCAAAATACCCACGTACACTGCGCCCTCAACGTAGTTCTTTATGCCCCACTCGGTGTTGGTTTTGCGCACCCCATCGGGGTTAACAAAGTCAATCGGCATCCACTCCATCTCGAACACATCAAAGTATTCGTGATCTGCTGGGCTACCGTAGAACTTCGGCATCAGGAACAGCAGCACATCCCGTGTCGGATGCGCAAACTCAATTGTTTCTGCGTAGGTTTTGCCCTCTGCACGCCAGTTCGTTTGCACCAGTTCATACAGCGGGATGAACTGCACCGCGCCCAATGCCAGGCCCAATACGCCCATCGCCAGCATGTAGCCCAGCTTCTTTGCCCACGCACGTACCGCCCCCGGCACCCGACGGTTCGCCCAATACCCGCTGATGCCCCGGAACGCGCCATAGTACGCTGTAATGAGAATAGTGTAGTAGGTAATTTCGACGTGCCCGGCAAGCATATTCATCGCCAGTGCCGCCGCACCAATCACAATCCACGGGATTACCGCCGGGCGACCAAACGCGGGGCGCTGCCGGATAATGAATTCCAGCAGCAGCAGCAGCAGGGGCAGCCACGGCACCGCGCCCAACATCATCGGGAACACAGCACTCGCCACAAAAAAGCCACACAACTGGTACGTTATCGCCCCCACCAGCGCCGCCGGGCGCACGAGCCGTATCCCGCGCAAAAACATGAACATCGTCAGCCCGGCAAGCCACAGGTTCACCACCGTAAACCACCCATATGCCCACTCCAGCGGCATGGTGTAGTAGATGGCGCTTAGCGGGTACAGCGTGGACGGCTGCCCCGCCGCCAGGAACGGAATACCCGCGAACTGATGTGGGTTCCACAGGGGCACCTCCCCGGCGGCGATGCTCTGCCTAATGAACGACTTCCACTGGTAGTTCTGCAAAACCAGGTCGCTCACCAGATGGTTGTGCGGTACCTCAGGCGCACCGACGACTTCCCGGTATGTAGCGTAGGGTTCGTACTGGTATAGGTTCTCTGCGGGGATGAGGGTTTTGCCGCCGACTGTCTGCGCCCAGAACACGATCAGCGGCAGGATGAACAGCAGCGCGGCGATGAGCACATCGGGTGTAATGTTGCGGATGCGGTAGCGCATAGGGGACTGAACTCCGTGAGTTGCTTTTGCGCGGCGAAGCATACACGGTTCGGCAAGCGGGCGGCAATGGATTATCTTGGCGTTTGTTAAGCTCTGTATGAAGCCCGGTTTAAATTGTAGATCAGCTTACAAAACTTCCCCCCTGCATTCGTTAAAGTCGCCACCGTAAGTTAACCATACGAAAGGTTTGTTATGAAGAAGCATTTCGCAGTACTGTTCGTTACTTTGTTTGTGTTCGCGCTGGTTGTGCCAGTTGCCGCACAAGACGACGATATGATGATGGCGGAAGCGTTCGCAGTGGTGCTGGGTGCCAGCGATGCTGATGGCGCACCTGAGGACAACTGGCTGGAAGCACAGGGCTTTGCCGTTGCGATGCCGACCGAGGACGGTGAGCTGATGATTGACGTTTATGCAACCAACCTCGTACCGGAGGGCGTTTACACCCTGTGGGGCGTGACTGACGGACTCGTCGGCATGGAAGTTGCACCCGCAGGTGGCAACCCGGCAAATGAGTTCACCGCAACCGAGATCGGCACGGCGGCAATCAACATCACCGTGCCCGCAGACGAAGACTATGACATGCTCGTGGTCGCCTACCACTCCGATGGGCAGACCTATGGTGACAACCCCGGCGCGATGGGCGATGTAACGTTCACGCACCTGATGAGCGCGTTCCCTGGCACCACCGAGCCTGCTGAGGGCGTGAACATGCTGGGTGCTGTTAACCCGGATGGGCTGCCAGCGGACACTGAAGAAGAGGTGTGGCTGGGCGCTGCTGCTGTAGCAGAGGCAACCGAGATGGAAGACGGGGTTGAGGTTACCGTTTACGCGGCAAACCTCGTGCCGGAAGGGCTGTACACGCTGTGGGCAGTCAACATGGGGACATTCGGCATGGACGTGGCACCTGCTGGCGGTGCTGATGCAAATGTTTTCAGCGCTGACGAGAACGGCTTCGGCACGCTTACTGTGATCATCCCCGCTGATGAAATTTCTGACGCGCTGGCACTGGCATACCACTCCGACGGGCAGACCTATGGGGACAACCCCGGACCGATGGGCGACGTGACCTTCACACACACAATGGGTGAGTTCCCGGTTATCGAGTAAGGAAACACACCCATCCTGCAACACTACGGCGAGGGACGACGGGCAGGTCGTCTCTCGTCTTTTTGATTATGCACGCCATTGCCGCTTCCGAAAAGTGATGAGTGCGCCTACCGTTTACGCGCAACAATCCACATCATGTCAAACGGGTTCACATAGGTGCTTATGTCGCTGATGTTGAACAGCCGCTCCATCACTTGCAAAGGCTTGGAAAGCCACGGCGCGTAAAAGCCCAGCCGATCCAAAAACAGGCGCAGCGTTACGTATTTGCCCTCGTGCCGCACGTCTTGGACATCAAAGCCGCACTCGTTCAGCATTCGCGTTAGCGTTTGCACGCTGAAGTAATACACATGCTCTTCGCTCAGCTTGTAACCAATCCAGCGCTTGCCCGTTACCCTTGCCACCCAGCTACCCACATCCGGCGTGATGAACGCCACATAGCCGCCGCTGTGCAGCAGGTCGGCAATCCGCTCAATGTGTGCCTTTGGGTCTGGTACATGCTCGATCACATCCCACATGGTGATGAGGCTGTAGCTGCCCGTTTCCAGGAAGTCCGCATCAAGCACGCTGCTGTTATGGGCGGTGTGTCCGTACTTTTCCTGCACGTACTCCACTGCGAAAGCGCTCACATCCAATCCTTCCACGACCCAGCCGCGCTTGTGCGCCTCGTCCATAAAGAACCCGGTCGCGCAGCCGATGTCCAGCAGCTTGCGTTCCTGCCCTGGCTGGATGAAGCGGTGCAGCAGGTCTAGCCGACGGCTAAACGTCCGACGGATGTTGGTTTCGTCTTCCAGGTAGTTGTGGTACCCCACTGTGCCGCTGTCGTCGTTTTTGAAGTATGTCTCGCCGTACAGCGCGTACAGCTCGTTCGCGTCCGGGCGCGGGCTCACGTACACCAACCCGCAGGTCTCGCACTGCATCAGGCTTTTACCGTTTTCCGGGCGGAAGGGTTTGCGTTGGTCGCTGCCGCACAGGTTACAAGCAACGTGATAGCGGGCAACACGGTCGTGTATGCGTGGTGATGATTTGGGTTGGTCTGCCAAGGTGGGGTTCCTTACGTGTCTAAATACCGAAAATGAAGATATCACGCGATTCTAATCATGTCTTTCTCAAGCAACAACCGCAGATACGACAATTGCCCGGCACAGTGTAAAAAAACCATCAAATGAGGTGTTATGTTCTATTCAGAAAGTTGACCCTTTCACAATGTTGCGGTTAGAATACTGCAAGGAAAAAGTTTGTGACAGAAATTGTCACAAACGTGAACAGTGAGTAGGGTTGACGATGAGCGAAAAAATCCTGGTAATTGACGACGAAGAAACCACCGTACAACTAATTGCGATCTTGCTAGAACGCCGAGGGTACGAGACGGTCAAGGCATACAGCGCAGAAGAAGGTCTGCGCCTCGCCTATCGCCACCAGCCCGATCTCGTTCTGCTAGATATCATGATGCCCGACATGGACGGGTGGGAAGTGTGCAAGCGCCTGCGAGAAATGTCCGACGTGCCCATTATCTTCCTCACCGCCCGCGACGAAACGCCGGACATCGTACGCGGACTGGAAATGGGCGCGGACGACTATGTTGTGAAGCCCTACAATAATGAAGAGTTGGTTGCCCGTGTGCGGGCACACCTGCGCCGCAGCCCTCGCCCCAACGTAAGCGAGGAGCTAGCGTTCAACAATGGTGAGTTCCGCATCAACTTTATGAACCGAGAGGTGCGTGTGCGTGAGGAGCTGAAACATCTCACGCCCAAAGAGTTTAACTTGCTGGGTGTGCTGGTACGCAACGCCGGGCGCGTTGTACCCCGCAACGAGCTGGTCACGCAGGCGTGGGGCGATGAATATGGCGACGCAATCGACAGCCTCAAGTTATACATTCACTATCTGCGCCAAAAGGTGGAAGTGAACCCCACCCGCCCGGAATACATTGTCACTTCCAGGGGTGTGGGCTATCGGTTTGTAGACCGTTAGCAACACCGGGGGCAGAATAAGAACAAACGTGTGCCGCTTGCCGGGGTGTACCTCGCATACCGTCAATCTGCCCCTGTCATAGGTGCCCACACCGGGTAAAATCTGGCAAGTTCGTCCGTCAATCCATGAATTTGCTGTGCTCATTCGTACCGCTACACCCCGTCTGATCGAAAACATTGTCATCCGCGAGGCAAGCCACCTGGATGCCCGTGGTGTGCTCGACTTTGCACGCGACCTCAGCCGCAGCGATGACCAAAAACCGCTGCAACCGATCAAACCGCTATACCACAACCAGCAGCAAGAGCACTGGTTCATCAAGCAAATTTCAGATAACAACAACGCTCTTATGCTCGTTGCAGAGGCGATATCCACCGGGCAGCTTATTGCCGTACTCACCTGCGAGAACCCACCCCACCCGACGAAGCGCCACATCGTCCGCATGGACATGGCAGTTCGCCATGCGTGGCGCGGGCGTGGGCTGTCATCCCTGCTGGTAGAGGAAGCAATCCGCTGGGCGAAGCGCCACGACGAAATCCGCCGCATCGAAATCGAAGTCCTGGCAGAAAACGCGAACGCCGTCGCCATGTACACGCGGTTGGGCTTCCGCGTAGAGGGACGCGCCATAGAAGCAGTCCAGCACGGCGGCACCTTCTACGATACCTATTGGATGGCATGTAGCACCGCCACTTGACCACGTCGCTACCCTAGCGTCGCCCAACGCTTGTCGCTATCATGTGCCGGGCTTTTTGCTAGGCTAATCTTGTCAACCAACCAGAGAGAACTGCTCATGGAACGGCTCCAGAACAACCCTGTCGTCAAATTCGCATCCGCACGTCCCCGCCTCGCTGCCTGGATCGTCCTCTCGTTAGGCATGGTCATTCTATTGGCAATCGAAGCACGCGACGTAGGGCTGCTGCCAACCCAGTGGCTCGCGCTCATCGTGGCTACGGTGCTCGTGGCAGGTGCCTGTGTGTGGATCATTAGCTGGGAGGACGACGAGGAACAAGACCCCGCCGCCACAACCAGCAGCACCCCCGCTGTGGAAACCACCGACAAGGAAAAGACGGATCAATCGGCGTAAGAGCAGTCGCCTTGTGCCGCTCTAATCATGACGTTTCATAAACACCGAGAAAGGCAGCACAACACCATGGAGAAGGCACGCGCAGTAACAGAAGCAGGCTACCGCGTTACGGCGAGCACCACCAAGCACAACTGGTATTCAGACGCACCAGCGATCGCCGGGGGGGAGGACACCGCCCCAAATCCAGAGGAGATGCTGCTGGGTGCACTCGGCGCGTGCACCGTGCAAACGCTGCACATGTACGCCAACCGCAAGGGCTGGGACTTGCAGCGCGTGGAAGTTGACCTTGAGTTCGACAAGCAGCGTGCCGATGACGTCCCGGAATACCAGGGCGATGCCAAGTTCGTCCACAACATCCGCAAGCAAATCCGCCTGTTGGGGGAGCTAGACGAGGCACAGCGTGCCCGCCTGATGGAAATTGCGGAAAAGTGCCCCGTCAACCGCATCCTGCTAGGACCGACCTACACGACCCAGGAAGGGCTTGCCCCAGAAGAAGCATAACCCGTACAGCGCTCACTCACCGGAGTGGGCGCCAAGTTTAACCCCTCTCATACACAAGCGTGGCATACTCATTTCAGGTTTAACTGAAACAACGAGGTAAACAACGTGTCTTTTGGCAAAAGCTACGATATTGCATCCGACCTGAGCATTCTTGAAAAGATGGTTAGCTCCTTCGAGAGTTACCTCAAGGGCGGGGAACTGTACGGCAACATCGGCGGCGGCTTCCTGACGGGGGGCACCAGCCCACAGCTTACCGTGGGTGCTGTCGTTATGCGCCTGCGCCGCCTGGATGTGCTTTCCGACGAACTGACTGACGAGCAGCGCAGCAAACTAGCAGACTTGCAAGCACGCCACATGGAAATCCGCAATGACGTGGCGGAGCGCTACCTTGCCAAGGTCGAGCGTGAGGCAAACTCCCGGCTAGACGCGATGCGCCACTTCTTCGAAGAGTGCCGGGAGAACCGCGCCAACTGCCCGCGCATCTACAACCCGGAAGTGCTGCGCCGCACCATCGTGCAGGAACTCTTCCTGGCAATGGACGCGGCGAACATCGCTAGCCAGGAGCTTGACGACAAGGCAAAAAAGACCGACCTGATGCTGCGCAGCTTCCTCGAAGAAGCAGAATTCGTGTGGGACGACAAGCTTGCGCCTGCCTATCCCAAAGGTGTGTTCTGGTGGATGTACATGTCGCCGCCTGCGGTCAAGTAACCTGATGGTGGGTGCGGGGCTATTCCTGCGCCCACCCGCGTGCCCGTTCCACCGCCCGCTGCCACTCCCCATAGAGCGCATCGCGCTCGTCCGCGCTCATCTGCGGCTCAAAGGCGCGTTCCAGTTCCCACTTCTTTGCCAACTCCGCCTGCGACTCCCAGAATCCCGTCGCCAAGCCTGCCATATATGCTGCGCCCAACGCCGTCGTCTCCGTAACTTTGGGGCGCTCTACCGGCACCCCCAGCAAATCTGCCTGGAACTGCATCAGGAAGTTGTTCGCCACTGCGCCGCCATCCACACGCAGCGTTTGCAAGTCCACATCGCCATCCGCCAGCATCGCCTGTACAACGTCACGGGTCTGGTATGCCATGCTTTCCAGCGTTGCCCGCACCACATGCGCCCGCCCGGTGCCGCGTGTTAACCCGACGATAGCGCCACGTGCGTATTGATCCCAATACGGCGCACCCAATCCCACAAAAGCAGGTACCAGGTACACACCCTCACTGCTGCTGATGCTGGTCGCTAGCGCTTCGGTCTCTGCCGCGTTATCCACCAGCTTCATCTCGTCGCGCAGCCACTGCACCGCCGCCCCCGTGATGAAAATGCTGCCCTCCATCGCGTATTGCACCGCGCCTGCATCCCCCACCTTCCAGGCAATCGTCGTCAACAGTTTATTTTTCGACGCAACCGCCTCGTTGCCTGTGTTTAGCAGCAAAAAGCTGCCCGTACCGTAGGTGTTCTTCGCCATCCCCGGTTGGAAAGCCACCTGTCCGAACGTCGCCGCCTGCTGGTCGCCTGCAATACCCGCAATTGGAATCGCCTCGCCGAACAGTTCGGGCAGCGTTTCACCATACGCCATGCTAGACGGCACCACCTGCGGCAGCAAGGACATCGGAATGTTCAGCTTATTCGTGACGGTCGTTGACCACCACAACTTGTGAATGTCGAATAGCATCGTACGACACGCGTTGGACATGTCTGTGATGTGCAGCGTACCGCCCGTCAGCTTCCACACCAGCCAGCTATCCACCGTGCCGAACGCCAGCTTGCCACGCTCTGCCTTGTCTCGCGCCCCCTCCACGTTGTCCAGCAGCCACGCCACTTTTGTGCCGCTAAAGTACGCATCGGTGACCAGCCCGGTCTTCTCATGGATAGTCTTATCGAAACCCTCTGCTTTGAGCGCGTCTGCCATTTTTGCCGTGCGCCGATCTTGCCACACAATCGCATTGTGAATCGGCTCGCCCGTTTCTCTGTCCCATATGATGGTGGTTTCGCGCTGGTTGGTGATGCCAATCGCGGCAATTTCACTGGCAGTAACGTTGTTCTTCTTCAGCACCGCCTGGGCAACCGCAAGCTGGCTCTCCCAAATCTCGTTCGGGTCGTGTTCCACCCAGCCCGCACTCGGGTAATGCTGCGTGAACTCCTGCTGCTGCGTGCCAAGAATGCCCCCGTCGTGGTCAAATAAAATTGCACGTGAGCTGGTCGTGCCCTGGTCTAGCGCAAGAACGTATTTTTTCGCCATATGGTAGTCTATCCTTCTCAAATCCGTCGCAATATTTCAAACACAGTTTAACCCAGGCGGGCAAGCGTGGGCAAAGCGGCGGTAATCGCGCAAGCACGCCCAACCCCGCCGACCTAGAATGTTATTAATCCATTCGAAATTTGCAGAGGTATCTCACATGCGCTTATTGCTTCTTTTCATCGTGCTCAGCGTCACAGCAGGGGGCGTATTTGCCCAGGGCACAAACGCCGACTCCCTGGAGCGTTACGACGCCCGTCCTGCTGACGTTATGCTGGCGCTAGAATCAGCGGGGGTGTTCCCCTCTGGCAGCGCATTTTTGTTCAACGCGCCCGGCAATACACTAATTGGCGGAAGCCAGTTCATCACTTACGCGCCACAGAATGCCACACCCAACTTTGTGTTCGGCGGCACGCTGACGTTCACACCCGGCACCGATCCTGACAACGGACTGGAGACGTGTGCACTCGTTGCACGCGCGAGCATCGAAAGTGGTGAGGAGACAACCGAAGACGCCACCGTTGAGTTCGCCCAGATCAACACGTTCGTCGATGTGGGCGTCACCAATGCGGGGGATGTCTACATTGTTGATCGCTACGACACGGGTGAGGATGACTTGACCGTTGAGGTAGTTGAGTACGAGGTGCCAGAGCGTGCGGTGATGCTCGCCATTGTGCTGGAAGACATGCTGACAGTGTACATCAGCGGGCAGCGTGTGATTGATTCGTTGGAAATCCAGGCGGCACCCGGGTCGTTTGCATTCGCGCTGGAAACCAACAACCCGAACACAAGCTGCACCAGCAGCGACCTATGGGCGTACACGCTGCCGCAGGACTACGTTGCCGACGGCTGCGAGATCACAACCGACAGCACCATCAATCAGCGTGAAGGTGCGGGCACAACATTTGATGTCGTGGGTCAGCTCAGCGCAGGGGAAACCGTACAGGCAGTCGCGCAAACGCTGGATGATGAGGGTTTCATCTGGTGGCAGCTAGACGACAACCGGTGGGTGCGTGAGGATGTTGTCAACGCAGCGGGGTACTGCCGCACGCTGCCACAGCTACCCCTCAGTTCCTAGCACGCTGCACGCGAGTTACGCCTTACTGCGCCGCAGTTAGCCACTCGCGTGCTTCATCCTCGCTGTGGAAAACCCGGCACGGGCAACCATAGCACTGCGAAAGCCCCAGGTTTGCTGCCAGTCGCCGCCGAGACCGCTTTACGCCCTTGCTCACAAACGCAATGCGTGTACACGGTGCACCTGCCTGTCGCAGTGCCTCGCATGTTGCATCAATATTCGTTGTGCCGCTCACAAGAACAGCAGTGGGCGTGCCCAGCTCCGGTATGTGCCCGCCTGCTTCGATCTTCACAATCTTGCTCTGGTCGCTCATCTGTTTGTTCCTTCTCTGTGCCTCATGGTGAGGCTGTCCCTTCCATCATGCTGCTAGCTTACCAGCCACCCGCCTGCAAATTCCACACCGGCGGATAACCTGAAACTTGACCCACCTGAAGATAAGGGAACAATACGCGTTTGCCTGTATTTTAACCGCCTTTAATCTATCGGTCGCGCTGTTCCAAGCGTAAGCAAAAGTTGAACCAGCGCCCGATGCGAGACAAACATTAACACAACGTCAGCTTTACGGCACCTTTACCTGCGCCTTGTTACAATGGTGATACAATTTGGTAACTCAGTTGTCGTCCTGTACCTATATCCAAGGCGAGTCATCACCGATGAAAATGCAACCGCTTATATTGCAACAGGTTAGCGCCCACTTTGATGAAGAGAGCAACATCGCGTTCATCCGCTATTCCGGCATCCTCGGCGCCGATGAAAGCAACGCTGCCTACCGCTGGCTCGCTGTGCTGCTGGAGGCGGTCGGCGTGGAAAACGTCTACGGCGAGATATTCGACTTCACCGCCGTCAAGCAGTTCCAGCCAGAAAATCTTGTAGACGCCAAGAAGAACAGCCGCAAGCTCAACCTGCGTGTGAACATCCACGAGACGCCCGTCGCTATGGTTGTGCGGGATGCCGTCCAGGAGGAGATTTTGCGCGGACCAATGCGCAACGTGCCAGAAAACAAGCGCAAGCGCATCGTGTACTCCGAGGAGGAAGCATTAGCGTTCTTCAAAGAGTGGCACGCAGACCTGACGACACCGTAGCGCCCCCGCGCTTAACAAGCCTTTAGAGGTGTAACAACACCGTAACGCAATCCAAACCCGATTTGGGGCTAGAATTGCTGTGTAACGTCATCATCAACTACAGCGGTGAGCTAGGTGCACGCGAAAGCCAGGCGGCATACCAGTGGCTGCAAAGTCTCATCAAAACCATCGGGATTGACGCGCTTCACGGCGAGGTGTTCGACTTCCGTGGCGTCACGCGCTTTACTACAGAAAACCTGATTGACGCCCGCCGCCACAGCCGCACCATGAACATCCTGATGAACACGCAAAATTTCCCGGTCGCGCTCATCGTTGCCAATGCCATGCACGAAGGGATCCTGCGCGGACCGATGCGCGTAGTCGCGGGCAACACCCGCAAGTACATAGTCTACACAGACAAAGACGCGCTGGCGTTCATCGAAGCATGGCACGCACAAAAGGCAGGTGCCGTCTAGTTCGGTGGCACTTGGTTCGCACGGCTAAAGTAGAAGAAAAACAGCACCACAGTCATAACGCCCGGCGGCAGGCACACTGCCAGCCCCAGCGCAATCAGTTGATCCACGCCCAGCGCACGCAGCCCAAACCAAACCACGGCAAATAGCCCAATCGCGCCCAGCGCGACCCCCAGCCCCATCAAAATCATCCTGCCCAGCGGCAGTGTGGGCATTTGTTGGAAATCCGACATAATCACTCGTAAATGTCACTTGTTGCAAAGCCGCGCCAGTGTAGCGCAGTTTACGGTCGGGCGGGATGTTGACTTTTGGGGCTAGCTTGCGGGCTGCTGGGCGTCCCTGCTCTGGAGGTGGGCAATAAGGCGGCGGATGCTGCGTGTCTCCTGGCTGTCGGTCACGTCCGGTTCGATCTGAATAACCACTTTTTCCGGCTCTGGCGCACGCACAGGGAGCTGCCATTGGCGGTCGGCAGCGGTGGTGGGTTGCGTGTCTCGCAGCGCATCAGAGAGCACACTGGCGTCTGAGAAGAGCGCGACAGCGGTTTTGCCAGCAGACGTGCGAATGGGGCGCTGCCTGCGCCGGGTGCGCCGAAGCGGTGGCGGTGCTTTCATGCGGGAAATATAGTGCGGGAGCCTCCGCTGGCGTTGGCGCTCTAGCAGAACGGAAACCCCGACCACAACCCATATCTGCGTAAGGATGTGGGTCACGATCAAGATCGCATCAAGTAGAACGGGGGAAGGCATGTGCTGGGCACCGAGTATTCTGTCTAGAGTATTAAACATTAGTTTATGTTTTGTGCACGGTTGGGCACAATTCCCGGTGCTGTGTGAAATTGGTGAGAATGTGGTTTGGTGGCAGCGCTTGCACCGTGGATATGTCCAGCAGCGTACGCCCCGCGCCCCGCTACGGTATGGTAGTAACGCAAGCTCACACATGGGCATAACTGTTGTAGACGACAAAACCGAAGGAGCGAACCGTGCCTGCCACATCAATTTGGGTCTATATCAAGCTAGTGCTCGTCACCGCCATGTGGGGCGGCACATTTGTCGCCGGGCGTGTCGTCTCCGCGTCCATTAGTCCCGCCGTGGCAGCGTTCGGGCGGTTCGCCATCGCATCGGTATTTTTGCTGGGCGTACTGTTCATACGCGAGCGGCATCTCGTCCGCGTGAACCGCCGGCAGATGCTCTTGCTGCTGGGCGCAGGCATGACGGGCATCTTCACCTACAACATCCTGTTCTTCAGCGGTCTTAGCCTCATCGAGGCGAACCGGGCGTCGCTCATCATCGCGCTTAACCCCATTGTGATTATCCTGGTTGCCGCGCTCATCGGCGCAGAACGCATCACTGCGCCCCGGCTGCTGGGCGTTGTCGTCGCGCTGTTTGGTGTGGCGATTGTGCTCACACAGGGGGAATTGCAGGCGATTGCCGCCCGCGTGGGGCGCGGCGAACTGCTGATTTTCGGCTGCGTGCTCAGTTGGAGCGCGTACACGCTGATTGGTCGGGCGCTGCTGCAAGACCTCTCCGCGCTGGTAGCAACGACCTACGCCTGCGTGGTGGGATGCGTCGCGCTACTGTTCCCGTCGGCACGTGACCTCGCCCAGTTGGCAAACGCGTCGCTGTTGGTGTGGGCGGGCATCGCCTACCTGGGCATTGCCGGGACGGGAGGGTGCATTCGGGATTGGGGGGCAAACCTAGGCAGCAACCCATCGTTGGCCAAA